>DASRPK010000118.1:0-87962 GCA_035646395.1 Gemmatimonadaceae bacterium
CGCGGGAAGGGTTGGATAACCGAGGCGCTTTGCCGTTTCGAGGCCACGGTCGCGCTGTTCCACGAACCAGGGTGCGTCACGAAAGCCGAGGTACAGCTTGTTGAGCTGTCCGGTGAAATCTTCGTGGTGCAGGTGCAGCCAATCGTATTTCGTCAGGTCGCCCGCAATGACCTCGTCATCCCACACCGTGACGTACTCAATGCCGGCGTATTGCAAGGCCAGGGTGACGGCATCGTCCCAGGGTGGCGCCTTCGGCGGCGTGTATACCGCGATCTTGGGCGCGCGCTCCAGTGCCACCGCGTCCATGTTGTTTCCCGCGATCTCGGCGCGAATCGCCGTCAGGCGGCCATTATCGATAGGCTCCACGGCGATACCGTCGAGCGCCGCGCGTCGCTTCATCTCCTGGATTTCCGCTACCAGGAATGATCCACCGCGATAGTTCAGGAACCATTCGCTCTTATGGCCGTCACGCAGGGCGTTGAAGATCAGGCCGTACGCCTTGAGATGATTCGTCTGTCGATCATCCATTGGTATGAGCAGGTGCTGCGCAGGAAGTGCAGGAGCATTTGCGCACAGCAGCCCCGCCGCGAATACCAAACCACGTTTATTCACGAATTCACTCCGCAAAAAGTTTGAACCGCAAAGGACGCCAAGGCGCGCCGAGGAAAGTGGCTGAACGTCCTTGGCGTCCTTAGCGTCCTTTGCGGTTCAATGTTTTCTGTCGCATTTCCCGGCACGGGGGGAATGGTTCCTTTTGCAATTTCAAGTTCACGCCTCGCCTGAAAAACCAGGGCACTCTGAGGATACGTCAGGATTAGATGCTCGAGCCGCGCGATTGCAGCGGCAGTATTTCCCTGTCGACGTAACACCTTCGCCCACTCCAGATCCGACTCGGCCGCTTCTGGCGACTGCGGATACGTCTTGATCAGGTTGTCCCAGATCGCTTCACTGTGCGCTGAGTCACTCGTAGAGCGATAAAGGCGAGCGGCGATCGCGAGGAGCAATGGCGAAGCATCGGCAACATCCTTGGCGGTGGACTCGAATTCCTTCGCCGCCGCCGCCGTGTCGCTGCGAGCCAACGCAAGGAATGCCCGGCCGATGCCCTCCGATCGTTCGCCGCGCGCCCTGGCCAGCACCGACAACGCCAGCACCGCGTCACGAGTCACTTCGTCGAGCCGGCGAAGTCCCGTGCGCGCCGTCTTCAGGTCGCCTTCGTACAACGCCATCCAGGCGGCGGAACGTTCGTCGGATTCTTCCCCGCCACTTACCAATGTCGCCCGCGCGCGCGCCACATCGCCCATCCGCACCCAGGCCCACGCCACGGCGCGAACCGCGTCGCCACGCGTCACCGGGTCCAGCGCGTTCATCCGCGTTTGCAGGAGCGAATCCGCCGCCGCCGCACGACCGAGCTGGCCTAACGCGCGCAGGCGGATCAATGCCATTGGAGCAGCCTGCGACGAGTCCTTCCACGCCACCAGGGAATCCGCCCAGGCCAGTGCCGACGCCGGCTCTCCGCCCTGTAATGCCGCGGTGGCCGTGCGGACCACCAGACTCGCCTGACGACGCTTCCCCAGCGCAGCGGCATACGCATCGCGCGCCACCAGCCAGGACTCGCGCTCCTCGGCGTCAGCCGCGAACTGGAGCCAGGCCTCGACCACCGAATCGGTCGGCGTGAGCACGGCAATCGCGGCCCATGCCTCACGCGGAGAGGTCCAGCGCATTTCGACGCCCGACAGGATCCGGCGAACGTTCAGCTCCTTCGGATCAGCGGCCAGGATCCCGCGGATCGTGTCACGGGCCACACCGGTCGCTGCGCCCAGCACGAAGATCGCCGAGGCTTCGAGGTATGGCGCGTACGTCATCGCCTGCCGCCAGTTCGTCGCCGACGCCTCCCACATGCCTAACGCGCCCTTCAGCTCGGCCAGCTCGGCCGCGACCTGCCGTCCGCCGCCAAGTCTCTGCATCGCGAACGTGAGCACCGTATCGGCGGTTCTCGTCAGGCCCGCATCGAGCAGGAGCCGGGCAAATTCGCGGAACGGCGTCGCGTCACCCGGGACGGCATTGACCCAGTGCTGGAAGGCGAGGCGCGCCGCGTCCGCGCGCTGGGCATTGGTCAGTGTCCGCAGCTGAATCGTGCGAGCAACGGGATCGCGCGGCCTTTTGGCGAGGACGCTGTCGATAATGAAGAGCAGCGTGTCAGGACTCGCCCCGGCTTCCGAGACGCAGCGTTCGAGACCGTAGAGCGCACCGGCCGGGTCGTCCGTGCTGCCGAGCGCCTGACGAAACACCGGAATCGCCTCTTTGCATTTCCCGGAGCCTTCGAGATCCAGAGCGCGGGAAAGCGTGGCGGCCTCGCCGCCAGTCCCTCCCTGTGCACCACCGGATTGAGCCGCGAAGACGCCGAGGAGCGAAACCAGGAGGCCGAGCTTACGGCCGTGGGCCATTGATCTTCTTGAAGTATTCGAGGACGATGCGACGCTCGTCAGGCGTCAGGCCGCGCAATTCATTCCACGTCGGCGCCTGGAACCTGTTCGCTGCCTTGCCGGAAGCGGTCGTTCCCTGCGGCGTGAATACGTCTGTGCCGGTCCATGACTTGGCTTCCCGCTTTCCGGTATCCTCGCGTTCCTCTTCCTCCATCATCCGTCCGGCGTCGAGCATCTTCCGGAAGAGCCGCTGCTGGCGCTCGATGATAGCCGGATCGATCTGAGCCGCTTCGAGCGCGGCCGCGATCTGGCGGGCTTCCTTGGCCAGTTCCTCGGCGCGTCCGGTTGCGTCACGATCACCGACGTCATCCAGCTTGGCGGCGACGTCGCGCTGCTGTTTCGCCAGTTGCCGCGATTCCTGCTGAGCGCGCGGATCCACCTGGTTGGACATCCGTGGCATTAGCGACTGCGCGGCCGAGTTCAGTGAACCCTGCTGCTGCGCCATTTCCTGCAGCTGCTTCATCATCTCGGCAAATCCGGTCGCCGAATTTGATTCGGAAGCACGCTCGCGATCACGCACCAGCGATGCGGCCGCGCCATTCAACGCTTCAGTCGCGTCCTTCATCGCCGATGCGATCTGCGTCGAGTTGGTCGAGGAGCGCGTTTTCTGCGTAGCATCTTCGACGCGCTTGCGCGCATCAGCCACCGAACGCAGCGAGCGCTGGGTCAGCAGCGACGAGCGCGATGCGGCGTCCTGCAGACGCTGCGCCGACTTCTCGACGCCCTGCTGTAACGTGCCCTGTTGCGAGCGCAATGCGTCAGGCGAAGCTCCCTTCCGCGCCTGCTGCTCGAGATTGTCCTGCTCACGCGCAAGCTGAATCATCTCCTGGATGGAGCGATCGAGCTCCGTCGTGAGTTCCTGTTTCCACTCGGAGACCTGTTGCTCACGCGCCTGCGAGAGCTGGCGTGCAGCATCATCCATCGCTGCCGCTGCCTGACGAGCAGCGTCTTCGACGGACTGATCGCGCTTCCCGCCCTGTTGTTGGCCGCCTGGCTGTTGGCCAGGCTGCGGCTGCCCAGGCTGAGGCTGGCCACCCTGCCGGCCCTCTCCACCCTGGCGACCTTCGCGACCCTGCTGTCCTTGCTGGCCTTGCTGGCCTTGCTGGCCTTGCTGGCCTGGTTGTGGCTGTCCCTGTTGCGGTTGGCCACCCTGCCGGCCTTGCTGCTGTTGCTGGTCGCCCATCTGCGCCTTGGCGGTGTCGCGCTGCGCCTTGGCCGTATCGCGTTGCGCGTTCTGTGCGGCGCGCTCCATGGCTTCCGCCGATTGCTGCATCCGGCGTTCGGCCTCGTTGACGCGTTCAGCGCCGGCTTCTGCCTTCTGCTGCTGCAAGCGGTCCTGTAGCTGCTTCACTTCATCGGTCAGGTCACGTGTCTTCTCGGCCATCTCCTTTGCTGCGCGCTGCGCTTCGGCGCGATCCTGCGCGTTATCGGCGCGCGCGAGTGAATCCGCGATCTGACGCTGTCGCTGCGCAAGGTCCTTGGCCTCGTCGGTCAATGTGCTCATCGACCCTTCGAGCGCCGCGCGCTTCAACATCTCCACGCTCTTCTCGAGTTGTTCGCGGAGACGCTGCTGCTGCTGGGCGAGGTCCGCCATCGCCTTCCGCGCATCATCCGGTGAGAGCTGCTGCGATGCCTGCTCGAGTTTCCGCAGCTGCTCCGCCAACTCCGGCGTCAACGCATCACGGAGAAGCTTCTGTGCCTCCTCGAGTTGGCGCTGCAACGCGGTGTCGAGTGCACCGGCTTCCTTCAGTTGCTTTTCAAGCTGCTGCGCCGACGACTTCAAATTCTCCATCCGATCCGCCAGCTCACGCTGCTCACGTGCCAGCGCCTTCGCCTGCTCGGCGGATTCGTAGCTCATCTGATTCTGGGGGCGCTGCTTCGACGCGTCCTGCGTGCGTTGTTGCAGCTGCCGCTGCGCTGCCGCGGTTGCGGTCGCACGGGCAACCGCCGTGTCAGCCGCGTCCCGAATGGCGTCGCGCTGTTCGCTCAGGGTGGGCAGGCGAATCGTCAGCTCGCGGCTCTCGCCGGTGAGTTTCCACGGTGAGCCGTCGGTCGCCGCTGCGACAACATGCAGCGCGTCGCCAGGCTTCAACGCGTCGACCTTCAACGGCGTCTCCCCTGACCACTGGCCCTCATCGGCAACGGCTACGCGGCGCTCCGGGAGGTCCTGCCGCTGGCCCCGTCCATTCACGATCCATGAACGGATCGCCACTGACATGATTCCGTGGTCATCCGTCGCCATCACCGAAACCGACAGGCTATCGCCGGCCGTGACGGTTGTGTCGCCACCTGGAGCGAGGATCTCGACGCGAGGCGCCGAATCCGGCACAACCTCGATTTCCAGCGCCGGGGGAACGTCCGTGATCGGTCCGGTCCGACCGACCGCCGCCCATTCATAGCGACCGGTGACGGTTGGAACGGGTCCGGCAAATCGGAGCCCCTCGGGCCGCAGGATCAACGTCGTCGCTCCGCGCGTCAACGTGACTTCGCGCAACTCTGTCGACGACGTGCCTTCGACCGTCAGCCTGGTGCCCTGCGGAACGCGCACCGGCTCGCCTAACGGGATGACCTCGGTCTGTCGGCCGAGGTACCCGGAGAACTGGGCGCGGACGTTGACTTCGCCGATGAAGGGACGCTCGACCACCCGCACGATACTGGTATCGCTCAAAGCGCGACCATCAGTTGCATACAGTGTCAGGTCGGCGTCCAGCGGTTCGAGTCGCGTCGTTGCCACTCCCTCAACCACGGGCAGCGTCACCTCGCGCCACGTTGCACCCGTCCGGCGATGGGCCAGGGTGACCTCGCGACGACCAGGAGCACGCACGGTGATGTTGAGCCGTTCACCGCGAAGTACCGAGGCGGGGAGCGAATCCACGTTGACGCCTTCGAGCAGCGTGCCGCTCCAGGCGCGCAACGGATGGAGCAGCGCCGCCCAACCATCGGGTGCGGTTGCTGTTCCTGCGACGAGAGCGAGGACACCGGCGGTTGCGGCCAGTGCGCCAACACCGACCCACTGGAACATCCGGCGCCGAAGCGTCGGCGCCAGCGGTTTCCGGCCGTATTCGCCCAGGCGCTTTGCCATCGCTTCGGCACCAAGTCGACCGAGCGACCCGGTTGACGCCACTTCCATCGTGCCTCGGATGGAGCCATCGCGTAGCGCGCGCTCCTTCTCGATCTGGCCAGCAACGCCGGGGAGCGTCGCCATCCGCGCCCGAAGCCTTACGAGGATGCGGAACCCGGCCACGAGAAGCGCAATCGCGGCGGCCCACAGCAGGAGCGGCATCGGGCGAGGCAACGATAGCCATCGCGCGGAGCCAAGTATGAGGGCGCCTGCAGCCAGTAACGCACCGACGGCGCCGAGCAGCAGAGTTACTCCCGATGTGTTCAGGAGGCGCGCCAGGGCGCGTCGTTCTCGCTCGACGAGCTCGATCAGGCTCATTTGTCTGGCCGACTGGTGACGGCGTACACGAACAGATTCACACCCATCCGAAGCGCGGCCTCGTGAAGCGGTGGTGGATCACTGTACGTACCCGGATCCTCCCAGCCGTTACCAAGGTCGCTCTCATAGCTGTAAAACACTGCCAACCGATTCCCGATGAAGATCCCGAATCCGCGAGCTGGCTTGCCATCGTGCTCGTGCACCTTCGGAAGGCCGGACGGAAAGTCGTAAACGATATGATAGATCGGATGCGTGAGAGGCACATCCACTAAGGGACGATCCGGAAAGACTCGCGCTATTTCCCGGCGAAAGCTCTCGTTCAGCCCGTAGTTGTCGTCCACATGCAGGAACCCGCCACGATTCAGGTACTCCCGGAGACGCGTGATCTCGAGATCGGAGAACTTGATCTCGCCGTGACCGGTGACATGAAGAAACGGATGGTCCCACAACCGATCGTCCTTGAGACTGACGCGAGCTTCGGTCGGTTCGACCTTCAGGCTCGTTCGCTCGTTGATGGCCTTTAGCAGGTTCGGAATGCTCGACGGATTCGCGTACCAGTCCCCCCCGCCGTCGTACTGTAGACGCGCGATCGTCAGGTTCGCGGCAGGCGCGGGGCCGAACGAGGTAAGGACAAACGCCAGAAGCGATGCAAAGGGACGAATCGGCATCAGACTTTCACCGCGATTCGATAGACAACATTACGGGCAACTCCGGTTTCCGCGGCAACCTCGGCCGCGGCATCCCGCGCCGACCTTCCTGCCTCACGTAATGCTTTCACTCGATCTTGCAACTCTTCCTGGTTGAAGGCTTTAGGCGAAGCGCCTGAAAGTAGTATCACAACCTCACCGCGGGGCGCATCATTCTCGTAGTACGCAGCGAGTTCCTCAACCGTTCCGCTCCTGAACTCCTCGAAGAGTTTGGTGATCTCCCGGGCGACAACGCACAGCCGATCCGGCGCACCGGCTCTCGACAACTCGGCGAGTGTAGCGGCTACACGATTTGGAGCTTCGTACAACACAACGGTGTGGGTCAGGCTGCTGATCAAATCAATTGCCTCGCGACGTTCGCGCCCGGCTCTTGGCAGGAATCCGAAAAACGTGAACCGCGTTGTATCCAGACCCGCCGCGGACAGAGCTGCCGTAAGCGCTGAGGCTCCCGGAATTGGGGAGACCCGGAATCCAGCGGTCCGCACCGCCTGCACAAGTCGGCTTCCCGGATCCGAAATCAGTGGCGTACCGGCATCGGTTATTACCGCCACGTTTTTCTTCTTTCTCAGCTCGTCGAGGACGAGCGGCACGGTGGCCGCTTCGTTATGGGCATGTGCTGCCTTGAGCCGGGACTTGATACCGAAGTGGTCGAGCAGTACCCGGCTTTTTCGCGTGTCTTCGGCGAGGATCAGGTCCACCGAGCGCAGGATTTCGATGCCTCGCTGCGTCATGTCCCCCAGGTTGCCGATGGGAGTAGCGACGATGAACAACGTCCCACCGTCATTCGGGGTCAGAGTCGGTGTCAGAGTCGGTGTCGGAGTCGGGGTCAGGTTCCGACTCTGACCCCGTCTCTGACCCCGATCATCCTTGACCATGTTTGATTGCTGCTCGCCGAACGCTGCTGGCCGCCGTTAAGCGGCGTGCTTCTTGAACTTCTCTTCGAGCACCGGGCGCGGGACGGCACCGATCACCTGGTCGACGACCTTCCCGTCCTTGAAGAAGATGACCATCGGGATCGAGCGCACGTTGAATCGCGTGGCCGTCCGGATGTTCGCATCCACGTCGAGCTTTGCGACCTTCGCCTTTCCGGCGTATTCCGTCGCGAGCTGATCGAGGATCGGTGCGATGATGCGGCAAGGGCCACACCACGCTGCCCAGAAATCCACGACAGCCAGTCCGGAATGCTTCTCGATCTCGCCTTCGAAGTTCTCGTCCGTTACTGCGCTTGCCAACGACATGCTTTTTCCTCCGCTCGGCGGGCCTACGCGCGCCGGCTTGTTGAGACTAGTTTCCGCGCGCACCAACCCGGAGCGCGTGTCTGATGTCGGATACCCCTCGCCGTGGAACCCGGATCGCACACGTTGGGCTCGCGGTCAGGTCTGCTGCCGACCTGCATTCATTCTATCGCAATGTCCTCGGAATGTCCGAGGCCGACCTCGTTGATAGCGACGGTGCCAGGATCAGCGGTTTCCGTGCGGGTGAATCCCTGGTTGAGCTCCTTGAATCGGACAAAGCCGACTCACCGATCGGAAAGTTCCTCGACAAGCGAGGACCGGGGATCCACCACATCTGTTTTGCCGTCGACGATCTCGACGGCACCCTCGCCAACTGTCGTAAAGCCGGAATGCGTCTCATCGACGAGACTCCGCGTGTCGGCGCCGAGGGCAAGCGAATTGCCTTCCTTCACCCCTCTTCGACTGGCGGAATCCTGATTGAGCTTTCCGAATACTGAACGCCCGGAAGGCGCTGACTCAGCGATTCGGCCGGCAGAAATCCGCCTGGACCGAATCGTAGGCCGCATCTTCGACGTACCAGCGGTTCGATGGGCCTCGCACCACCTTGAACTCGAGCGTCTTCGTCCGTGTGCCTCGGGTCAGCTGAATACGGACAAGATGTTCGGTCATCGAACTGCCGATGCGGTCATCCAGGATCTGCGCCCGATCATGCATGTAGCATGGTTGCAGGATGATGAGGCGGCGGTCCAGGACATCACGTTCCATGTTGTCCCGCGCAGCACCCTGCGCGCTTCCCCACACCGCACCCATCGCCTGGAGATCCTGCGCCTGCGCGGCATTCACGAACATCGTCGCGGCAGCACTCGCGGACGGAGCACCGGTCAGGGAGGTTCCCATTCCCGGGTTTCTCGCGCACGCAGCGATTACGACTATCAGCAGGGCCCACTTCCTCACAGAGGTCTCCAGACCAGTTTGAAAGCGAACGTAATGGCGTCTCACCCGGGGAATCAACTAGCGGAGTCCGCCAGCAGGACACCTGACTGAGCCATGGCTGCCAAGTATCAGCGGTTATTCATCAACATCGATCACGTGGCCACGATTCGTCAGGCACGACGCGCTGACGAACCAGATCCTGTGGCGGCAGCTCTCGTTTGCGAAGGCGCCGGTGCGGACGGCATAACGGCGCACCTTCGTGAGGATCGGCGGCACATTCAGGATGCCGACATGGAGCGGCTCGCGGCCTCCATCACGACCGCGCTCAACTTCGAGATGGCGCTGAGCGATCCGATCGTCGATCTCGCCGAACGGCTCCGGCCTCGTGAGGCGACGATCGTCCCCGAGCGACGCGAAGAAGTCACGACTGAAGGCGGATTGGATGTCTCACATGATCCCGAGAGGCTTGCCCGGGCGATCGAACGCTTCCGGTCCGCTGGCGTTCGCGTCAGTCTCTTCATCGATCCCGACGCCGACACCGTGAGGCGATCTCGTGATCTGGGCGTCGACGCCATCGAGCTGCACACCGGTCGTTATGCACACCATCCCGGGGATCCTGCCCCGCTCGAGGCTCTCGTGCGCGCCGCAGAACTGGCGGCGACGCTGGGCCTCGCCGTTCACGCCGGCCACGGCCTGACACTCGCCAACGTCGGCGGGGTGTCGCGAATTCCGGAAGTCGAGGAGCTGAACATCGGCCATTCGATCGTGTCACGTTCCGTTTTTACCGGGATCGGGGCCGCCGTCCGGGAAATGCGCGTCGCCATGGATCGGGCCCGCGGCGCTGGACCGGAGTAAGAGCGAAGTCGTAACTTCACGCTCCTTGTGGTCCCCCACGAGCATCGAACCTCGAGCCTCGCGCCTGCAGCCAGAATGACGTCTCCCGAGTTGCTGCGATTCTTTCACGCCGAAGCCGAGGAATACCTCGATACCCTCGAGGACCTCGCCTCCCGCTCGGGATCGTTCGAGGCCGGCGCATTCGTGGGGGCCGCTCGAGCACTCCGTGGAAGCGCGACCATGGCGCGCGTTCCGCGCATCGCGGAGATCGCGCTCGTGATGGAACGCCTGGCGAACGGTGTGCGTGACGGCGAAGTCAATTGGACTTCGGACCTGCGCTACGCCTTGCTCGACACCATCACGGACCTGCGGGAGTTCGTGGGCCGGATCGCCGACTGGTCGAGCAACGATGACCGGAAAGCGCTCGACCGTCTCGGGGCGTTGCGCGGCCGTCTTCCCGCCGGGCAGCAGACGCCGCGGACGCCGCAGGCTGCCGGCACGACGCCAATCTTCATCGCGTTGCAAGCGGCGGCGATCGCCGGTGACCTCGAGACGTACGTCGACGATCCATCGAGTCACGGCCTGGTCAACGACGTGGTCAACCGGCTGCGCAGCCTGCGGGGGATCGCTGGTGTTGCGGATTACCCGCCGCTGGGTGAAGCCGCAGACGCCGTCGAGCGCACGCTCCGCGAGCTGGCGCCCGATTCGGTGCTGCGGGACACCGACACCGAGCTGCTCCGCGCCGCCGCGGCGCTGTTCCGCCGCGCCTCCTCCGAGCTGCGCAATCGCGGCCGCTTCGATGCCACGGCGCCCGAAGTCGACCGTTTCGCCCGCGCCGCCGCCGCGGTGTCGGCGCCCGCCATGAGTGACGCGCCGGTCGTCCGCATCGAGGAGCTGTTCTTCACGGACGCCGGGCCACATCTCGTTAGGCGTGGCACGACGCCGGTGCGCAGCGCCGAAGCCCGGTTCCGGGAAGAGGTGGTCACGCGGGCCGAACATCTGCGCCGGCTGGTGGCGGAAGCGCGCGACGCGTCCGACGCGTTTTCGCGTGAACGGGTGCGTCGCGACCTCAGGGCCCACCTCGCCCAGCTGGACGAATTTGCTCGCAGCTTTGGCGCGCAGCAGGTGGCGTCGGTGGTCGGCGAAGCGGCGGCGGACCCGGCGTTCTCGGAGAGCGTCCTCGACGCCATCGACAATGTCGCGCGGATCCTCACGACTCCCGGAATCAACCTGGCCGAGATGGAAAGCCGGTTGGCGATTGGCGAGCGGCGGCGTTGGACGCCGCAGAGTTCACCGGCAGCGCCCCCGGCTCCATCGGGACATCCGGAGCGTATCCCTGCGCCGTCGCCACGCTCAGGCCGCGCCTTGCGCCAGATGATCGACGCCAGCCTGACGCAATTGTCGTCTCTGGAAGAAGTGCCGCTCATCGAACCGGTACGCACCGACGACGACGCGATCGTACCGGTTGAGGCTCTGTTATATCGCGGACAGGCAGCCCTGCAACGCGCGCGCGAGCTGCGCGATGAGTTGCGGCATCGCGGCACCACCGACCCCGATGCACTCCATGAGTTGTACGACCTGCTGGATCTCGCCCGCGTCGATTAACTGAATGAAAATCGGCTGGCGCGGACTTCTCGGGGTGGTCATCAGCGTCGCCCTGTTGTGGTGGACATTGCGGGGCGAGTCGTTCAGCGAGATCTGGACCGTCCTGCGCGACTCCAACGCCGCGTTGTTCATCCTCGCGGCAGCGGTGGCGACATTGATGTTTCCGCTGCGGGCCTGGCGCTGGCGCTACATCCTCGAGCCGACGGCGGGCAAGATCCCGTTTGGACCGTTGTGGCGTGCGACCGCGATCGGGTTCATGGTCAACAACGTCTCTCCTGCTCGAGCCGGCGAGCTCGCGCGGGCATACGTCCTTTCGCGCGAGACCGGTCGCGTTTCGTTCACTGCTTCGCTGGCATCGCTGGTTGTCGATCGCGTTTTCGACGCGCTGGTGGTCGTGCTTCTCCTCCTCGTCGTGGTTTCGCTCCCGGGCTTTCCCGCAGACGCCATGGTGGGGGGGTGGCCGATCAGCCGCCTGCTGCTCGCGGGAGCGCTCGTTGCGATGACGGCGCTCATTGCGCTGGTGCTCGCCGCATTGTTCCCGGAAACCCCGGCGCGACTCTGGGAGCGAGCGTTAGGCACCAGGGCGCCCCGCCTGATGGCCCGTGGGCGGGACATCCTGCTGTCGTTTGGTGCGGGCCTGAAGGTGCTCCGTGATGTCCGCCAATCGGCAATCGTTTTCCTGTGGGCACTACTGAGCTGGCTGGTGAACGCCGTCTCATTCTGGATCGCCTTCAAGGCCGTGGGCATCGACGCCCCGTTTACGGCAGCGCTGTTCCTTCAGAGCCTGTTGGCGGCGGCGGTGGCCGCGCCCTCCGCGCCCGGATTCTTCGGAGTGTTCGAAGCGTCAGCCAAGGTCGCGCTCAGCGTCTACGGGATCGATAACACGCTTGCCGTGAGTTACGCCCTCGGATACCACCTGCTCGGCTGGATCCCCATTACCGTGATCGGCTTCTGGTATCTCGGCAGGATGGGACTGCATTTGAAGGACATGAAGAACTCGCGGGACGCGACCGCGCCTCGATGAACGCGCAAGAAGCCCGGGTGGAAGCGCAGGCAAAAATCAACCTCCTCCTGCGTATCCTCGAACGCGAGGATTCGGGCTACCACCAGATCGAGACGCTGTTCTGTCGGATTGGCCTGGCGGATACCGTGACGGTGCGCGTCACGCCTCGGGACCACAGCCTGCTCTGTCACGGCGAGCGAGTCCCCGCAGCGGGACTGGGGCCGCCCGAAAAGAACCTGGCGTGGCGGGCGGCGGCGGCCTACGCAGAGGCCACAGGATTTCCCACCGGATTCCAGATCACGATCGAAAAGCGGATTCCGGTCGGGGCCGGCCTCGGCGGCGGCAGTGCCGACGCCGGAGCGGTCTTGCGGGCGCTGAACGCACTCAATGCGCGTCCGGTGCCACCGGCGACCCTGCAACAGATCGCCTCCTCGTTAGGCGCGGACGTTCCGTTCCTCACGCTGGACGATGCGACGCTGGCCCTGGCCTGGGGACGCGGGGACCGGCTGGCGGCACTGCCCGGACTCCCGGCCAGCGCGGTCTGGTTGCTGGTGCCCGATGCGACAGTCAACACTGCCGAGGCGTACCGTTGGTTCGATGAGGCGGGACGCCCGTCGGGAGAATCGGTGATTCCGCGAGCCCGATTCGGCAGCTGGGAAGGGGTCGCGTCGGTAGCCGCAAATGATTTCGAGCCCGTGGTCGGCGAGAGGATCCCCAGGATAGGCCGCCTGCTGGCGACGCTTCGGAGCGATGAGTTGATGGAGTTGCTGGGTCCATCGGGCTCGATCCTCATGTCCGGGTCCGGCTCGACCATCGCGGTTGTCAGTGGCCAGCCGCGCGCCCCTCACATGAGCGCCATCCCCCCTCTAGCCGGAGTCACCGTGATCGAGACGGAGACCGCTACTTTTGTTGAGCCGGTCGTTCTGACCCATTAGGTTGCCGCTCCCACTTCTGCCCCCTCGTCCAATGGCAGGACATCGGACTTTGGATCCGAGAATGGTGGTTCGAATCCACCGGGGGCAATTCCGTCCGGATTGACCTAACCTCCCGTCACATCTACGTTTCAAGGCTACGGTAATGGACCTTTTGCCGGGTGTGCTCCGGGGATTCAAGCTGCTTTCCGGAAACGCCAACAGAGGACTCGCCGAGGAAATCGCCCGACATCTCGGAGTTGAGCTGTGCAGGATGACGCTCACTCGCTTTGCCGACGGTGAAATCTTCGTGCGGATCGATGAGAATGTCCGCGGTGCGGACGTTTTTATTGTCCAGCCGACCAATCCGCCGGCGGAAAACATCATGGAGCTGCTGCTCCTGATCGATGCCGCCAAGCGGGCGTCGGCGGCGCGGGTGACCTGCGTCATGCCGTATTACGGCTACTCGCGGCAGGACCGGAAGGACCAGCCGCGGGTGTCGATCGGGGCGAAGCTGGTGGCAAATCTGATCCAGACCGCGGGCGCTGACCGGGTGCTGGGACTCGATTTCCACCAGCATCAATTGCAGGGGTTCTTCGACGTCCCCGTCGATCACCTCTATGCCTCCCCGGTGCTGGTATCGCACTTTCGGAAGAAGCAGTTCACCGATCTGGTGGTCGTTGCACCGGATGTCGGGTCGGCCAAGATGGCTCGCGGCTTTGCGCGGAAGCTCGACGCGGCGCTCGCGATCATCGACAAGCGACGCACGGGGCCTAACGTGGCCGAAGTGCTGAACGTGGTTGGTGAAGTCGAAGGACGGGATTGTCTCATCCCCGATGACATGATCGATACAGCCGGCACCGTCTCGGAGACGGCGCGGGCCCTGAAAAAACTGGGAGCGCGGGACATCTACATCTGCGCAACGCATGGACTGCTGTCTGGTCCGGCGGTCCAGCGGTTGAAGGACGCCCCGATTTCCGAGGTGGTAATCACCGACTCGGTGGTCGTGACGGAAGAGAAGCGGTTCGACAGGTTACGGGTGTTGTCCGTGGGTGAGCTGCTCGCGAAGGCGATTCGCTTTACGCACAGCGAGCAGAGCGTGTCGAGTCTGTTTGATTAGCTGCGTGCTGATTGCTGATTGCTGCGTTATGCAGCGTGCTGGTGCTGGTGTTCGTGCTGATTGCTGTTCGCTGGTCGCGTGCTGCTCGCTACTCGCTGGTCGCTATTCGCGGTCTTAGTCTCCCTCTCCGATCTCACATCTCGTCTCATGGCTACTGCCCAACTAACCGCGATCGCGCGCAACACGAGTGGCAAGGGCGCCGCGCGCTCGCTTCGCCGCGAGGGTCGCCTGCCGGCGGTCATTTATGGACACGCCCGCGAGCCACTCTCGTTGTCCATTCCCGAACGTGACCTCCAGCGCCTCCTCGAGCGCTTTGCCGCCGAGAATACGGTGATCGAGCTCTCCATCGACGGCTCGATGTCGCGCACGCTCATTCGCGAGATCCAGCGCCATCCCGTGCGTCGCAACGTGCTGCACGTCGACTTCCAGGAACTGGTGGCCGGCGAGCGCATGGTCGTTCGCATCCCGATTGTGCTCCAGGGCATCCCGGAGGGCGTCCGGACGTCGGGCGGTATCCTCAGCCAGATCCTGCAGGAACTGGAGTGCCGGGTCGATCCGCTCAACATGCCGGGCAAGATCGATGTCGACGTCACCCACATCACGATCGGCCACTCGGTTCACGTGAGCGAGATTACGGCGCCCGAGGGTGTCGAAATCCTCGATGAACCTGAAGCGACGATCTGCGTCGTCGCCGCGCCGAAGGAAGAAGTGGAGGTGCCAGTTGCGGGCGTCACGCCGGAAGCACCGGCCGAGCCGGAGCTGATCCGGAAGCCGAAGGAAGGTGAGGAGGGCGAGCCCGAGGAGACTTGAGCTCGTTCGATTGGCTGAAGCGCTTCCTTGGCCGGGAAAGTGGCCGGGGCACGAGCGACGAGCCGATGAAGCTCATCGTCGGGTTAGGCAATCCGGGAAAAGAGTACGTCGATACACGGCACAACGTCGGCTGGTGGGTCATCGACCACCTGGCCGGCGTTTGGCGTTTCGAGGGATGGCGGAAGGACCAGAACTCGCTGGTCAGCGACGGGCGGGTGGGCAACCAGCGCGCACGGCTGGTCAAGCCGCAGACGTACATGAACCTGAGTGGCGGGATCCTGAGACCTTACCTCCGTCGCGAGACGTGGGAGGTGGCGAGGGACCTGCTCATCATTGTCGACGAAGTAGCGCTACCGGTGGGGCGCTTCCGGTTGCGGGCGAGGGGGAGCGCCGGAGGACATAATGGCCTCAAATCCATTGAAGCCGCGGTGGGAGGTCAGGATTACGCTCGGTTGAGGGTTGGTGTCGGACCGGCGCCGGACCGAAAACGCGAGAGGGACCTGGCCGATTACGTGCTCGATCGAATGGGAAAAGGGGAAAGGAAGGAAGTGGAGGCTCTTTTTCCGGATCTCGTCGCGTCAGCTGAAACGTGGATTCGAGATGGGGTGGAACTCGCGATGACCCGGTTCAATCGGAAGGCGGATGTGGGAGATGGGAACTAACGGGATGGGGGATGTCGGATGGGGGATGGGGGAGAAACTGCACGAACTCGATCCATTCTGTTGCGGGCAGGCTTCGCGTTCGCTTTTTCGAGCACCCTGACCCTGAGCGCCGTAAGCATCCCCGCTACCTGATCGATTCGGGCATCGAGTCTCGCGTAGTCAGACAGCGGCAGCAATCCGAGGTCCTTGGCGAGGAGCACGTGGTAGTCGAGCTCGCGCACGGACCCGATCGCGATCGTTAGGTATCGCGCGAACTGTGCTGGCGTCACCTGGCCGCTACCTTCCGAGATGTTAGCCGCTATCGACATCGACGCACGACGCATCTGGTTGATCAGCGACGCGTATCGACCCCGATAAACGCGTTCGGTTACTTCGTGGATACTCAGCGTGAGTCGATGCGCGCGCTGCCAGACTGCAAGCTTTCGAAACGGGAACATGTAGAACTGTTGCTGGTCTTCAGCGAACAAGCATCATCCTGGCATTGCCTGGTGGATCATTCTCCCGCAGCGGTAACCCGTGATGAAGCTGTCCGACCTCCGACCTCCGACATCCGCCATCCGTTGGGTTAGTCGACGGGAGCCATCACCCTCGCATCATCCGTTTTCGGGTCGTTCACCAGCAACCCGATCTCCCACGTTCGCATTTCGTCCGGTGAGAACGGACCAACCAGACGTCTCACGTCTGCAATCTTCGTGGATTGGTCCAGCCACGCCTTATAGTCTCCGGGTCGAATAATGACTGGCATCCGATCATGAATCGGTTCCAGTAATTCGTTAGGCTCCGTGGTCAGAATCGCGCACGTAATCAGCCACTCGCCGCTCTCCTTCGCGCGCCACGCTTCCCAGAGCCCGCCGAGGGCAAAGATCTCGCCGTCTCGGATCGCGATCGCATAGGGCTTCCGCCGCTTCTGGCCCGGCACGTCCTGCCACTCATAAAAAACGTCGGCGGGGATAAGGCACCGGCGTTTCTGCATCGCCGCGCGAAAGGCGCCCTTTTCGAGCGCCGTATCGGACCGGACATTGGCCATCCGATTGCCAATGCTCGGGTCCTTGGCCCAGGACGGGACGAGTCCCCACCGTATCATCTCGGCCTCGGTGCCCCCCTTTCGTTCCCGCACCACCAGGATGTCGGAGCTGGGAGGGATGTTGTAACGCGGGACGAGGGGCGGGAGCTCGGTGATTCCGAAACGCTCCAGTTTCAGGGCTTCAGGGCGCGTGAGTCCGAATCGGCCGCACATGATTTGGATAACGGATGGGAGATGGCGGATGGGAGACAACGCCTCCACACTAATCTGAAGCGTGGCACTGGCCGCGATGTGGTCGTGGTTGTCCCCCCTCCCCCATCTGCCCTCCGACATCCGAGCCCTGCCATCCGCCATCGCGGGTCGTTACGTTTCCCGGACTCAAAACCGTTCCACAACCCCCTCCTCGCGCTCCGGCAACCAGCGCGGGGCGGCCACGACCAAAGGGAGGATTGCCGACTCATGATACGCCGTTACGAGGCGGTGTACATCTTCGACTCAGCACTCGAAGACGCCGCCATCAACGAGAAGATCTCGCGGTTCCACGGTCTTCTCCAAAGTCCGGAAGACATCTCGGTCGATCACTGGGGGCGCAGGCAACTCGCCTACAAGATCGGCCCGCGCGAAACCGGCTACTACGTCATCGCAAAGTTCCACGCGACGTCGACCGTGCTCCCCGAGTACGAGCGCGCGATGAAGCTCGACGATGGAGTCGTCCGGTACCTGATCACGTTGTTCGAGCACGAAGTCGGTGCTCCCCCCATGACCGAAGAGGAGCTCGCCCGTGCCCGTGCCCAGGAGGAAGAAGACGATGAAGACTGATTCCATGCGGCGTCCGACGAAGAGCTGCCCCTTCTGCGAGACCCGCGTGCACTACGTCGACTACAAGGATGATCGCACGTTAGGCCGCTTCATTACGGACCACGGCAAGATCCTGCCGAGCCGGCTGAGCGGCGTCTGTGCGCGCCACCAGCGCCAGCTGTCAACCGCGATCAAGCGCGCCCGTTACCTCGCGATCATCCCCTACATCCGCGGTCAGCAGGCCTAGTGAGCACGACCCCGCCGTCGATTCCGGAAAGCGACGCCGCACCAGCGGCGGGGCGTGAGCGCGGCTGGCGACTGATCCTGCCCGCCCTCGGGCTGTTTCTCCTCGTGCCGGCGTTTGCCGCGTTGCGCGTCATCTTCCCGGTCGAGCAGACGATCCTGCTCGTCGGGCCGGCGATCGGCGTGTGTGCCCTGGTCGCCTGGGTGCAAGGCGGTCGGGTGTGGCTCGCGCTCACCTGGTTGTTGTTGTCCGCCTGGATGCTGCTCAGGCCACCGGGCGCAGGGTCGGGCTTCGAATTCCTGGCCCGGGGCTGGGCCATCGT
This sequence comes from Gemmatimonadaceae bacterium, assembly GCA_035646395.1. GTDB lineage: Bacteria > Gemmatimonadota > Gemmatimonadetes > Gemmatimonadales > Gemmatimonadaceae > JABWBJ01. Next base: position 18,131 of record DASRPK010000118.1, read on the forward strand.
GCTGGTGTCGATGTTCGGCATCGTGTGCATGCTTGGCGGACGGCGCCTCTTTCTCTCGCGCGCACTTTCAGCCGTGGCGGCAACATTCGTCTTCGCCGGCGCGGTGGTGCTCGTGTCCGACGTTTCGACCGGTCGTGTTCAACGCACGCTCGCCGATGAACTCGATCGACGGGCCGCGCCACTGAACGCCCAGGTGCAGGCAACGACCATGGGGCCGGAGTGGCAGAACTTCGCCGACAGCAATCCTCGCTTTGCGGCCCTGGTGGAACAGATGCTGGAAAGCTGGAACCGCATGCCCGAAGTGACTGTCTCGTTTTTCCCCGCCCTGCTCGCGCTGGAATCGCTGGCCGCGCTCGCGCTGGCGTGGGGACTTTTTCATCGCATCAGCCGAACCCGGGTGGGTCCCCCATTGCAGCGGCTTCGGGACTTCAAGTTTGGCGACCAGCTCGTGTGGGGGTTCCTGGTCGGGATCGTCCTGGTCGTGATTCCGTCCCTTGATGCCCTGCGCGGACTTGGAGTCAACCTGATCCTCTTTTTTGGTGCGCTCTACGTGCTTCGCGGCCTTGGAGTGCTTGCCTGGTTCATGGCCGACCGCCGTCTGGCGATCGCCATGCTGATTCTTCTGGCGCTGCTTTTCACCCCCGCCGTTGGAATACTCGCGCTCGGCCTCGGTCTTGGTGACACGTGGGTCGACTGGCGCGGCCGCGCGCGGCAGCAACTGACATAACGACTCTGGAGCTCATCTCATGGAAGTCATTCTTCGGCAATCGGTGGAGAAGCTCGGTTCTCCCGGCGAGGTGGTGAAAGTCTCTAATGGATACGCGCGGAACTACCTGCTTCCACGCGGCATAGCCGTTATTGCCACCGAAGGCAACAAGAAACAGATCGAGGCGCAACGCCAGCGGCTCGAGGCGGCGGAGGACGAGCGTCGCGAGCAGGCTCAGGGAATGGCGGGCACGCTGGAACAGGTATCGCTCACATTCTCCGCTCGCGTCGGCGAAGAGGGGAAGTTGTTCGGCTCCGTCACCGCCGGCGACATCGTGCAGCAACTGGAAGCGCTTGGACACAAGATCGAGAAGCGTCAGGTCGACCTTCACGAGCCGATCAAGGCGCTGGGCGTGTACCGCGTGCCAATTCGCCTGCACGCGGACGTGAAGCCGGAAATCAAGGTGTGGGTGATCAAGCAGTGACAAGAGTTGAAGAGTTGAAGCGTTGAAGAGTTCCCGCTCTGCAACTGTTCAACTGTTCAACCTCGACCGTCGGGGAAGGTCAGCCGCGGCGTGTCGAAAGTCTGGGCTCGTTGGATCGGGATTCCCCCCGTCCCACGAGCCCTTCTGCCATTCGTACCGTCCCTTTCACCGTCTTGTAATGTCGCGACCTGTGCAGGCGCATTATGCTTTGTCGAACACGGGAGAATCGCAGGGCTCCCGGATCCGGAACAATTCTCACAGCCTCTCCTACAAAGGCGCGTTCGTGACTCACTACCGCGCATGAAGTCGTCATCGGCCACACGGCCAAGTCTTGCTGCCGCACAGACGGCAGCCGCGCTCTGTCTCGACCTGAAAGCGAACGATGTTGTGATCCTGGACCTGGAAGGTGTCACCGACATGACCGACTGTTTCGTGATCGCCAGCGGCTCGTCGGACACCCACGTCAGGGCCATCGCGGAATTCGTCGCCGAAGAGATGAAGAAGCGCGGGTTTCCAGCACATCACGTCGAAGGACTCAATCAGGGGCGCTGGGCGCTCGTTGATTTCGTGGATTTCGTGGTGCACGTCTTTCATCCCACGTTGCGGTCGTTCTACCAGCTGGAACGACTGTGGGGGGATGCGGCGGTGGTCGCGGTGGATCCGCAAGGAGCAGGCACATGAGGCATCTCAGACAGGCAAGCCTGGTAGCGCTAGCGCTGATCCTCGTCGCGGTCGTCGCGGCACCGGTCAAAGCCCAGCAGTACTTCGGCCAGAACCAGGTCCAGTTCGACAAGTTCAACTGGAAGGTCAAGGAAACGGCGCACTTCCTGATCCACTTCTATCCGGAAGAGCGCGACGGCATCAACGATGCCGCGCGCATGGCCGAGCGCTCGTATGCGCGCCTGTCCCGGATGCTCAAGCATGAGTTCCGCGAAAAGAAGCCGCTGATCCTGTATCGCTCCCGCGGCGACTTCGGGCAGAACAACGTGACGGGTGACCTGGGCGAAGGCGTCGGCGGTGTGACCGAGGCGCTGCGCCACCGGATCCTCCTCCCCTTCACCGGCGACTACAAGAGCTTTGAGCACGTTCTCGCGCACGAGCTCGTCCACGCGTTCCAATACGACATCTTTGCGCGCGGCCGGGCCGGCAACGGGCTGCAAACGCTGGCGCAGGTCGATCCACCGCTCTGGTTCGCGGAGGGCATGGCGGAATACCTGTCGCTCGGACCGAACCACATCCTCACGCAGTCCTGGGTCCGTGACGCGGCACTGAACGGTACGCTGCCCACCATCGAGCAGATGACCGAGCGGCCGGACCTGTTCTTCCCCTACCGCTACGGAGAGGCGCTCTGGGAGTACATCGGTGGACGTTGGGGTGACGACGTCATCGGTGAGATCATGAACTCCGCGCCTAACGTCGGCATCGACCGTGCCTTCAAGCGCGAGCTCGGCCTGAGCCTCGAGGAGTTGAGCGAGGAGTGGCGGGACGCGATGCAGGTCAAGCACCTGCCGCAGGTCTCCACCCTGGACCGCGCCCGCAAGTTCTCCGAGCCGTTGTTGTCCCAGCGCAAGACCGGTGGCTTCTCGCAGCTCTTCATCGCCCCCGCGCTCTCGCCGGACGGCAAGCTGATTACCTTCATCTCGCAGGGGAGTTTCCTGCGCGGTGAGGTTTTCCCCGATCTCTGGTTAGGCGATGCCGAGACGGGCAAGCGGATCAAGCGCCTCGTCCAGACGACTACGTCGCCGGACTTCGAGGAGCTGCGCCTGCTCTACTCGCAGAGCGCCTTCTCACCGGATGGCAAACTGCTCGCATTCTCCGCCCAGCGCGAAGGTCGCGACATCCTGTACGTGATGGACGTCCAGCGGCGGAAGACAATCAAGCGGTTCGACGTCGGCCTCGAATGGGTGACGTCGCCCAGCTGGAGTCCTGACGGCAAGCAGATCGTGGTGAGCGGATCGAGCACCGGCCTGACCGACCTGTTCGTGATCGACTACGAGACGGCGGCCCTGCGCCGCCTGACGAACGACAAGAACGGCGACCTGCAGCCGGCGTGGTCCCCCGACGGGCAGCAGATCGCCTTCGTGACCGAGCGCGGTGAGACCACCGACCTCGACATCCTGCGACTCGGGACGTGGAAGGTCGCGATCTACGACTTCCGCAACGGGAACATCGAGGTTGTCGGCGGCCAGGGCGGGCATAACCTGAACCCGCAGTGGGCGCCCGATGGAAAGGCGATCGCCTACATCAGCGATCGCACAGGGATCGCGAACGTGTTCCTCTACGACGTGGGCAACAAGGAACACTACCAGCTGACGAACGTGATCGGCTCGGTCAGCGGCATCACCGAGTACAGCCCCGCCATCACCTGGGCGCGTCAGGCCGACAAGCTCGCGTTCACGTACTTCGAGGACGGCGACTACACGGTCTGGATGACGAACAACCCGCGGCGGCTGCGCGACCAGCCGTTCCGGCCCAAGCCGGTGGTCGTGGCGTCGGCGCAGACACCTAACGCGGCCACCGCGGCGCAGACCATGGCCGCGCTGCGGCAGGCGGAGGCGCAGCGCGGCGAAAGCATGCGGGCAGCGATCGACGCTGCGGCACGCGACTCAGGATCGGCAGGCGCCGATCCACGCCGGCAGTCCATCTATCGCGCGTCCACGGGCATCCGGCCATCGGCCGATATCCCGGGCATGAACGAACGGTCGGGCGCGAGCCCGGTGAGCGTGGCGCAGTTGCTCGACAGCGTGAACCTGGCCCTCCCCGACACGACAACCTTCCGCGAATACGACTACAAGGTTGGATACCGGCCGGAATCGATTTACCGGCCGAGCATCGGCTACGCGCAGGACAATTACGGTCGTGGCCTGTATGGCGGCGCGGGCGTGATCCTGGCCGACCTGCTGGGCAACAACCAGATGATCGTTGCCGGCCAGGTGAATGGCCGGTTGAGCGAGGCCTTCCTCCTCGGCGCCTACACCAGCCTCGGGAATCGCCTGCAGTACACCCTGGGCGTGTCCCAATCGCCCTATTTCTTCGTGCAGGACTATGGATGGACCCCGTTCGGTGACGGCAGCGCGAATTTTCTCGAGGAGTACGTCGTTGCGCGCTACATCGTGCGTGAGGCTTTTGCCATCGGCATGAGACCATCCAACCGCTTCAACCGGATGGAGCTCGGTGTTTCTGCCAATAACGTGTCACGCTCCATCGCGGTGTATAGCCGCGCGGTGGATGGGTACACTGGCTACGGCACGCAATGGCTCGTGGACAGCATCATCAACTTCCCTGGCCTGAATTACATCGCGCCATACGTAGCGTACGTGTCGGACAATTCATTGTTCGGATATACCGGCCCGATCGCCGGCCGGCGCTATCGCGTACAGGTGCAACCGGTCGTGGGCGGACTGCGCTGGACGGAATTTTCGGCGGACTACCGTCGTTATGTGCCCCTGCTCTTCAATTTCCTCACGGTCGCCTGGCGGACCCAGACCAGCATCGGCGTCGGACCCGACGAGATGATGTTCCCGAAGTACCTCGGTCGCGCGGACTTTGTGCGCGGATACGACCGTGAACAGTATGCCGCCCAGTTCTGCGGCGGAATCTTCTCCGATCAGACGGCCTGTAACGTGACCGAGCTTCTGGGGAGCCGGTTCCTGCTCGGCAATGTCGAGTTGCGGTTCCCGCTCGTCAGGCGGTTCGATCTCGGCGTCATTCCGATTTCGCTGCCGCCGGTCGATGGTTTGTTCTTCTTCGACGCCGGCGTCGCGTGGTCGAAAGGCCAGAAAGTTTCGTTGTCGAAGCCCGAGGATTACGACCAGGACTTCCAGCGTTACCTGCTGCGCAGCTACGGTATGGGCGTGCGACTGAATCTCTTCGGCTACGCACTCCTGCGCGCGGACTACGCAATTCCGCTCGATCGAGGCACGCGACGCGGATACTGGGTGTTGACGCTCGGACCGAGTTTCTGACGGGCAACAAGCAAGAAGCAAGAAGGGAAGGAACGAAACGGTTGAAATCTGAGGGCCCGAGCGTGTTAGCGCCGGGCCCTCAGTCGTTCCCTTCTTGCTTCTTGCTTCTTGCTTTTACTCTTTGTTTCCCCGCTTGCCCCGCCTAACTTATGCGGGTGCGGGGCCGACTCCTTCTGCTTTCATTTTTTGCCCTGGCCGCCTGCTCCGATTCGCGCGGCTCTTCAGGGACTGATGTCGCCGCGTTTGGTGCCGCGTACGGCCAGGACCCTATTGCCCTTCGCGTAGGTCGTGGTGGCGGTCGCGTGCGCGCCTATCAGTATCCGCGCCTCGATTCCATGATCTGGACTTCGACGCAGTCTATCGGCAGCCAGGCGCGCATCCTTGCGTTTGACCCGGAAAACGGCCTCGAGGCGTACGTCGATCGCGCTGGTGTCCCGGGCTGGGTGGATCTCCGCGTCGGCACGGTCAAGCCGAGCAGGACGTCGAAGATGACGATGCTGACGTCCGTCGACGCCTGGTCGATCTTCAGCGTCGTCCGCGATACGCTGGTTCATAGGTCGACACCGAGCGGCGAGTGGGAACTGCGCGTGGCCGAGCCGGTGCGTGCGCTCTTCCCGGTCGCGGACGGCGGCTTGATCGTGTTGTCGACAGCTGACGACCGGTCGATGTTGCGCCGTCTCCGTCCACCGGAGCGCACGGTGCTGGATTCCGCGTCCATCGCCACACCAACGCATACGGTGGTCTCGCCATTAGGCGACCGCATCTACCTCGCCTACGGCCGTGACGTCGCCGCGCTGAACGCCACCACGTTTGCAGAGGTGGGCCGGGTGCAATTCGACGGGCCGATCGTCGCCCTCACCACGACACCTTCCGGTGACCGCGTTTTTGTCGCCATCGAAGGCTCGCTCGAATTGGCCATACTCGACCGCTACAGCGGCGAGCGGACGGACGCGGTGCGCCTGCCGGGGCGGGTCAAGGGACTGCGCGTCGACCCGTTAGGCAGGCTTTTGCTCGCCCGCCCCGACACCGGGGACTCGGTGTGGGTCATCGACGTCGGCACGAATCGCCGGGTGACCACCCTGGCCACTCCGTGGCGTGACGACCTGCCGAATGTCGCGCCGGACGGGGCGGTGGCGACGATCAGCGGCAACGATGTTCACTTCACGGTCCCCGGGCACGAGCGGCCGCGCATCATCGTGCGCGACGGTGCGAGGGAAATCTGGCACTTCGTGTTCTGGAACGGCTTCCGGCCGAGAGCCTCGGGACTGGACCTGCCCGTCGTCTTCCCCGTTGACACGCTCTATTACGCCGAACCGCTGAGCGACTCGCTGTCGACACTGCCACCGGTTCCCCTCGACACAACGGCGGAGCGCCCACAGGTGGTGCTGCCTGACACGACGGTCCGCAGGCCGCCGGTGACGACCGTGTGGAGCGTGCAACTTGCGGCGGTCCTTTCCGAGGATCGAGCGCGTGAAATCGCGGCCACCATCCGGGTCGATGGTGCGACGCCCCGGGTTGTTGTCGCCACGGTCGACGGCACGCGTGTCTACCGGGTCGTGATGGGGCCGTTCAACTCGCGCGCGGAGGCCGACCGCGTCGGGCGGGAATCGGGCCGGGATTACTGGGTTTTCGAGGGAGTGCCGTGAGGGATGCCGACCGGGCCGTCCCCGTTCCGGGTGGGCCCTTCGGCGACCGGTCTGCCGTAGCCATCGTCGGTGAAAGCCTGGCCGACGTTGCTCGTGAGGCGCTGAAGATGGCCCGCGTGGAGTCGAAGTCGCGGCCGGTGCTGCTGGTCGACCTCCTCGGCCAGGGGAGTGCGCTGGACGAAATGTTCGGCGACGATGATCCGCATGGCGTTTCTGACGCCGCGCGATACGGGATCTCGCTGAACCGTGTTGCCCGCGAAGTGCCTGACGCCGACAGCCTTTTTGTGGTGTCGGGCGGTGCGGAATCGCCATTCGCCGACGACGTGCTGTCGAATCGCATCTGGGGATCGTGGTCCGATCAATGTCGAAGAGCCGGCGCGTTGCTGGTGGTCGCCGCTCCCGCAGACCTGCAGGACGTGGAAAAGGCGATCGACCAGCTCGATGGCCTCTTCATGATCGGGGATGCCGCGGCGCCGTCCACCCACGTGCCGCTGATCGGTCGAGTGTCCGGAACACTTCCGGTTCCGACGGTGGAAGCGCCGTCGGAAGTCGTGCTGCCGGCCGCCGAGCAGGCGGCTGTCGACGTCACGCCGATCACCCCGAAGCGCGTCAATCGGGCAATGCAGGTCGCAGTTGCCGCAGTGGCGCTCGCGGGAGTGGCGGCGGGTGCGTGGTGGGCGAACGGCAAGATCCAGGAACAGCGGAGCGGTTCCACTCCGCAGGTCGCTGCTGTCGGTGAGCCGATCATCATGCCGGGAGACCCGACGTCGGACAGTGCGCGTGGTGTCGCGGCAGGCCTGCCGGTCGGCGCGGTCCCGTGGTCCGTGGAACTGGCGAGCGTCAACACGATCAATGGCGCCATGGCGCGTGTTCGTCAGGCGCTCGATTCCCTGCCCGTTCCGACCTTCGCGGCCACGCAACCTGGCGGCGGCGCGATCTGGTATCGCCTTCGGGCCGGCGCCTTCACCACCAGCGAACAGGCGGATTCGCTCCTGGCTTCCTTACGCGAACGCGGAGCGATCGAACCAGCGGCAGGTCGTGTCGTGCAGGCGCCGTTGGCGTGGTTGCTCGAGGAAAACGTGCTCGAGGAGCAGCTTTCGGTGCGATTGTTCCTCTGGCGGCAGCAAGGACTGCCGGCGTATGCGCTTTTCGACCGGAATGGCACGACACGGATCTATTTTGGTGCGTTCGAAAACGAGGCGGAGGCGCGCCTGCTGACGCCCATGCTCGACAGTCTCAACCTTTACGCGACCCTCGTGACGAGGATCGGGAGTGTTCGTTAGGTGCGCCTGACCAGGCTCGAGATGCATGGCTTCAAGTCGTTCGCGGACCAGACCTCGATGCTGTTCGACGACGGCGTCACCGCTATCGTCGGTCCCAACGGCTGCGGAAAGTCCAACGTGTCAGATGCCGTACGGTGGGTGCTGGGCGAGCAGCGAGCGCGCGTGCTTCGCGGAGCCAAGATGGAAGAGGTGATCTTCCAGGGCTCCTCGGCGCGGCGCGCCGTGAACGTCTCCGAGGTGTCGCTGGTCTTCTCGAACGATGAAGGCGTGCTCCCGACACCGTTCCGCGAAGTTGTCGTCACGCGACGGCTCTCGCGGTCCGGGGAGAGCGAATACCTGCTGAACGGCGCCGCCTGCCGCCTGCGTGACATTCACGACATGATGCGCGGAACTGGACTGGGCGCCGATGCCGGCGTGGTGATCGAGCAGCGGATGATCGATGCCCTGCTCTCCGACCGCCCCGACGACCGGAGAGAACTCTTCGAGGAAGCGGCAGGCGTGGGACTCTACCGGGATCGCCGGCGCAACACGGAACGCCGGCTGGAGGAGACCGCGCAGGACCTGGCGCGTCTCGACGACCTGCTCGGCGAGGTTCAGAGCCAGGTGCGGTCGCTGTCCCGCCAGCGGAAACGTGCGGAACGGCACTCGGAGCTCATGGAGCGTCGATTTGCCGTCGACCTCACGCTCGCCTCGCGCGACATGGCGTCCTGGCGCGAGGAACTGGCCCAGCTCGAAGTGAAGCTCGTGGAGCTGCGCGAGGCGGTGCCGCAGGTCGAGGAGCGCGTCCGGCAGTCCGAGCGTTCTCGCGACGAGGCGCATACCGAGCGTGCGGCCAGCGACACCACTCGCAACGAGCTCTCCCGCCAGGCCGGTTTTGTGCGCGAGGCGGTCCAGGCGTTGCGCGCGGAAATCGCCGTCGCCAGCGAGCGGCATCGCAACGCGATGGAGCGACGCCATCGCGCGGAAGATGAACGACGCGAGGGGACCGAGACGGGCAGCCGGCTGGATCGCGAACTCGCCGCCGCCGCCGCGGAATGCGCGGAGCTGGAACGGATCCTCGGCGAAGCGCGGACTGAAGCCGAGGCACGTGCCAGGGCGGAGTCGGAAGCCCGGGAAGCCGTGCGCATGGCGCGGGAAGACGCCGAACAGTCGGAGCGCATGTCGCGTGAGGCGCGCGACCAGATGCGAACCATCGTCGCGGACCGCGAATCCGCGCAGCGCGAGCTCACCGAGCTGGAAACGCGCACGCGCGCGCTGGATGCAGAGCGCGGACAGTTGAACGAGGCCGCCGAAGTTCTCGCACGTGAGATTCGCAGCGCCCGCGAAACGGCCGATGCGGCCCGCGCCAGCGTCGAACGGGCGCAGGCCGCCCTCGACGAAGCCCGCCTTGCCGCGCTTGCCGCACGCGAGGGCGATGCCACTGCACGAGCGGAGCTGGGGCGCATTGAGGACCTGTACACGGCCGTCGAAGGTCGTGTCTTTGGCCTGGAGCGCCTGGAGCGCGAGCGTGTCGGACTTGCTCCAGCCGCCGCCCGACTGCTCGAAGAGCGCGACACGTTTGGCCAGGGCGCGATTATCGGACCGCTCTCGGACTTTGTGACGGCGACCGCCAACGCGGCGGCGTCGATCGAGCGGTTCCTTGGCATGACCGTACATGCAGTGCTCGTGCGCGACCGCGCCGTTGCGGACGCCATCCGTGAATGGCATGCGGCCACCGGCCCCGGTCCGCTGCTCCTCCTTCCGCTTGACGCAGTGAACGTCAGGCCCCGGGTGGATTCCGATGATCTTGTTGACCAGCTCCAGCTCGCGCCGGAAGCAGCGGGATGGGCGCGCATCCTTCTCGAGCGTGTGAAATCACTCGAGGACGGATCGTTCATCGACAAGCGAGGAGCGGTCTGGCTTCCGGGTCCGTCAGCCGGCCCGGGACCACTGCGTCGCCGCGCCGAGTTGGCGACGTTGCGCGAAGAACTCGCCGCTGCCGATGAATCGCGCCGGGCCGCCGCTGCTGCAACGGAAGTAGCCCGTGCCCGTCTTCAGGAGGCGGAAGCCGCCGTGGTGGCGGCAGCTGACGCATCGCACGCCGCGCATAACGTGGAACGCCACGACCGCGAAGCGCTCGCTGAACTCGAGCGCCGTCATGCACGCTACGAGCGCGAACTGTACGAGTCGCGTTCACAATCGGCGCAGCTGTCGAGCCGCATCGAGGCGCTCGAAGCCCACGTCCGCATGATCGACGATTCGGAAGCGCACGCGCGGTCGGCGGCCGCCGGCCACGACGCGCGGGCCACGCAGTTGCGCGACGGACTCGCGTCGGCGGAAGCGCGGATGGACGCCGCACGCGACCGCCGGAGTGACAGCCAGGTGGCGCTGGCGCAGGCGCAGGCGCGGTTGCAGGTCGCCCTTGACCGGAAACAGCGTTTCGCCGAAGAGCGCGATTCGGCAAACAGCCGGCTCGCGACGTTGAACTCGGAACTGACCCAGATCGAGGAGGCAGATCGCGAGCTCGCCGCGCAGATGAACACGTGGCAGCTCGACCTGGAGGCGCGGGTAGGCGAGCTCGCGGCCGCGGATGCGCGTCTCGCCGCCGCCGAAGCCGCGGTGGCCGAGGCGAACGACCGGGTAGCGCGTTCGGAGCATGAGCTCGACGCCGCGCGCGCCGCATCGCAGCACCACGGCGAAAGCCTGCATAACGCGCAGCTCCGGTTCACCGAACTGTCAGGTCGTCGCACGGCGATCCGGGAACGGCTCGAGGCCGAGTGGCGGCGTCCGCTGGACGAACTGATGTCGACGGTCCAGCCGCTGGACCTCGACGACGATGCCCTGCGGGCCGAGGCGATGGCGTTGCAACAGCAGGTCGACGCGTTAGGCCCCGTGAATCCGCTGGCGATCGAGGAGCACGACGAAGAGGTCAAGCGGTTCGACTTCCTGTCGAACCAGCGCGCGGACCTGAACGACGCGAAGAATTCGCTGCAGACCGCCATTCGCGAAATCGACGCGACGGCACGGGACATGTTCCTGTCGACGTTCACGCAGGTGCGCGAGAATTTCCGGCACATCTTCATGACGCTGTTCGGCGGCGGCGAGTGCGACCTTCGCCTCGAGAATCCCGACCTGCCACTCGATTGCGACATCGAAGTGCACGCGTCTCCGCGTGGCAAGCGCACGCAGCGCATCCACCTGCTCTCGAGCGGTGAACGCGCGCTGGTCGCATTGTCGCTGCTGTTCGGCATCTTCCTGACCAAACCGAGCCCGTTCTGCCTGCTGGACGAGGTCGACGCCCCGCTCGACGACGCGAACATCGGCCGGTTCGTGCGGATGCTCAACGAGTTCAAGCAGAAGACGCAGTTCATCGTGATCACGCACAACCCGCGGACCACGACCGAAGCCGCCGACGCGGTGTACGGCATCACGATGCAGGAGCCGGGTGTGTCGTCGGTGGTCAGCGTGCGCATGCGGGGGCCGAATCTCGATGATACGAGCCGGGATGAGGATGAACCGGCTGACAGCGCTATCGCACTCGACCCACCTCCGTCAGCGGAAGTATTGACGTCGCTATGAGCACAGCGGACGTGGGAGATGGGACGTGGGAGGAAGCTGATCACGTCTGATCAGGTTTCTCCCACATCCCACGTCCCACGTCCAGCATGAAAATCACGACGATCGGTACCGGCACCGCCGCCCCGCATGCAAAACGCGCGCAGGCCGGCACGCTGATCGAAATCGGGGACGTTCGTCTGCTGATCGACTGCGGCAGCGCCGTGGTGCTGCGGATGGCGGAACTGGGACTCCCGTGGCAGCGGATCACGCATGTCGCGATCACGCACTTTCATGCGGATCACACCACCGACCTGGCGAACCTCATCTACGCCTGGCGCCATGGGCAACTGCCGCCGAGACCTGAACCGGTCGAATTGATCGGCCCCCCGGGGTTTGCGAAACTCGTCGACTCCATGAAGGTGACGTTTGGAGATTCCCTCCTGGACAATCCACCGCCCATTTCGATCATCGAATTGCCGATGGGCGTGAATCGATCACTGGCGGATGACGTGGTGTTGCACCGTCACAAGGTTCCGCACACCGACGAGAGTGTGGCATATTCCGTCAGCGGACGCGGCCGGCGGGTGGTTGTTTCAGGTGACACGGGATTCCATCCGGGGCTGGGCGTGTGGGCGGAAGGCTCTGACGTGCTGCTGTGCGAGTGCTCGTTGCCCGATGCAATGGCCCTGCCCACGCACCTGACGCCTCGCCAGTGCGGTCTCATCGCGGCGATCGCACAGCCGAAGCATCTGGTGCTCACGCATTTTTATCCGCCGGTGGAAGCTGAGGACATCCTGGCGCAGGTCGCCGAACATTTCGGTGGACCGGTGGTGTGCAGCCACGATGGGTGGTCACTGGAACTCGAGGAGACGTAATGCTTGTCGTTATGCATCACGGGGCGACTGGGGCGGAGATCGAAACCGTCTGCCAGGCGATCCGCGACATGGGGTTTCAGCCGGTGCCGATGCCGGGGGAACAGCGCACAGCCGTCGGGTTGATCGGGAACGACGGACCGGTTGATGACTCGAACGTCGTGGGACTGCCGGGCGTCGCGCAGGTGCTCCACGTGTCGAAACCGTACAAGCAGGTTTCGCGCGAGTGGAAAGCCGACACGACCCTGGTGAACCTCGGTCGTGGTGTCGTCGTTGGCGGCAAGGATGTCGTCGTAATTGCCGGCCCCTGCTCGGTAGAGTCCGAGGAGCAGATCATCGCCTCCGCGCGCGCGGTGCGTGCCGCGGGAGCCACGGCGCTGCGCGGTGGCGCGTTCAAGCCGAGGAGTTCTCCCTACTCGTTCCAGGGGCTGGGCAAGCGAGGGCTGGAACTGCTGGCCCTCGCCAGGCAGGAAACCGGGCTTCCGATCGTGACCGAGGCGATGGACGAAGCGGGTGCGGAGCTCGTCGCCGAATACGCGGATTGTATCCAGCTCGGCGCGCGCAACATGCAGAACTACTCGCTGCTCCGGGCGGTGGGGCGGATGAAAAAACCCGTCCTGCTCAAGCGTGGGCTCGCCGCCACCATCACCGACCTCCTGCTCAGCGCGGAGTACATCCTCGCCGCCGGCAATTCACAGGTGATCCTGTGCGAACGCGGCGTGCGCACGTTCGATAGCGCAGCGCGAAACATGTTCGACCTGAACGCCATCCCGATCGTGCAACGGCTTTCACACCTGCCGATCATTGCCGATCCGAGTCACGGCACGGGGCTGCGCGAAAAGGTCACGCCGATGGCGCGCGCCGCGGTCGCCGCCGGCGCGGACGGCATCATCGTGGAAGTGCACCCGAATCCCGACCGGGCCAAGTCGGATGGTGCGCAGAGTTTGTTCCCGGAACAATTCGCACAACTCATGGAGGCCTTGCGCCTCATCGCCGGTGCGATCGACCGGAACATCGCCGCCAGCCCTGCGCAGGTGGAACTGGGAGTGGCCTGAGGAATACCATTTTCAGGCCGGTTCGCAGACGAGCCGGCCATCTCCCAAGCAAGCGCTGAACATGCTGCTACTTCCAATGCTGGTTTCCGTTGTGCTGCAGTCTCCCGCTGATCATGCGATCGACGCGGCGGTGAAGGCGTACGCCAACGTGCGGACGGCCAAGGCGTCATTCGAGCAGACGATCACGAACCCGTTGCTCGGCTCCACGTTGCGCTCGAAGGGCGAGTTCGAGCAGTCGCGGCCGAACCGCTTTGCGTTCCGATTCACGGATCCGAAAGGCGACGTCATCATCTGTGATGGCAAGTATGTGTGGGCCTACCTGCCAACCTCCGCGCCGGGGCGGGTGAACCGCATGCCGTGCGGCGCAGGGTCTCTGGACCTGATCGGTGAGTTTTTCACGAACCCGAAGGATCGCTACACCATCGGTGATGGGGGGGCTGCAACGCTTGGCGATCGCAAGGCGCACGTGGTCCTGCTCACGCCCAAATCGAAGGACGCTGCCTTCACACGCGCCAAGGTATGGGTCGAGCCCACGACCGGCGCGCTGGTACAATTCGAGGCAGTGGAGCCTAACGGGGTGACACGGCTGGTCCGCATCACGAAGTTCACGCCGAACGCCGCGGTGAACGAGAGCGCGTTCAAGTTTACGGTACCGCGCGGCGTTCAGGTCGTGGATATCAAGTAGACGAGGAAGCAGGAAGCAGGAAGCAGGAAGCAGGGAAGGATTGAGGGCCCGCGGCTATCGCTCGCGGGCCCTCGAATTTTCACGTTTCGTTCCTTCCTGCTTCCTGCTTCCTGCCTCTGCCTCCTGCTTCCTGCTTTCTGCTTCCTGCTTCTATTTCTTACCCAGGAGGTCGGCTGGAGACGTCGCCGCGGACGCCCGCCGCACCGCCTCCTGAATCACCCGGTCGTCGGCGATCGCCCGTTCGGCCTCGGCATCTGGTCCGAACACGAAGCGGGCGATCTCGCGCGCCAGAAGGCTCGACACGAGCGGGCGGGCGCCGTCGAACGTGGAGCGGCTGAACTGGAATCCGCGCCCTCGCATCGCCCTCCAGAGATCGTCCAGCATCTGCTGCGTCACCACGAAATCGCGTGACCGCACCACGCCGCGCGACCGCAGGTTGATCGCCACGTCGACCATCGCGTCGCGGAACTGGATCACCTGGCTGCCTAACGCGTCCTCCAGCGCCTGGTCGCCCGGCGCCAGCGCGGTATCACCGGCGAGCACGTCCGGCACGATCCCGCCGCCGCCGGCCACGCGGCGGCCTCCTTCGGTGCGGAACGTGTCGACCGGTGCATCTTCATCCGCCACCTGCTCCGTGCGCGGCCGGTCGATGGAGCGGCCGGAGGGGGTGAACCAGCGGGCGGTCGTGATCCGGACGCCGCCGCCTGACGACACCGCGAAAATTCCCTGCGCGCTCCCCTTGCCGAAGGTCGGACGTCCCATGATCAGCGCGCGATCGTGATCCTGCAGCGCACCGGCCACAATTTCCGACGCGCTGGCGCTGCCCG
The DNA here is from genome assembly GCA_035646395.1 of Gemmatimonadaceae bacterium. Taxonomy (GTDB): domain Bacteria; phylum Gemmatimonadota; class Gemmatimonadetes; order Gemmatimonadales; family Gemmatimonadaceae; genus JABWBJ01. The sequence continues at coordinate 33,191 of DASRPK010000118.1, forward strand.
CGTCAACGAGCACGATGAGCGGTAACTGCGCCCACGGCTGCGCCGCGGAATCCATCACGCGCTCGTTGGCCCCGGGGCTCCGTCCCCGCATCGACACGATCAGGTCGCCCGCGTCGAGGAACATGTCCGCGACACCGACACCCTGGTTCAGTACACCACCCGGGTTCCCCCGCAGGTCCATGACCAGGGAGCGCATGCCGGCGCTCTGCAGCGAGTCGATCGCCTTGCGCAGTTCGATCGCGGAGGAGTCGTTGAAGATGTTGACGTCCACATATCCGACGTTGCCGGCAAGAAGTGCCGTGCGTCCCACCGCGCGCCGATGCACACCCCCACGTTTCAGGCGGAACGTCATTCGCGTCGGATCGCCGGGCCGTTCGATCACGATGGTCACGGCGCTATCCGGCGGACCGCGCAGTGCCTTAATGACTTCGTCGTTCAACCAGCCACGCGTCTTCATCCCGTCGATCTCCACCACCCGGTCACCAGTCCGCAATCCGGCCCGTTCGGCGGGAGAACCGGGGAATGGGGCGATGATCATCGGGTAGTCGTCGCGACGCTGGATCTGCGCGCCGATGCCGATGTAATTGCCGGTGGTCTGCTCCGTGAGCCGTCGCAACCGGTTAGGCGGCAGGTACAGCGTATACGGATCGTCGAGCTCCCGCAGCATCCCGATCATCGCATGTTCGTAGAGCGAGGAATCGGCGATCGAATCCACGAAGTAATGCTTGACGTGCTCGAAGACCGTGTCGAACAGGCGCGCGTTCGAGAAGTCGGATTCGCGCACGTTGAGACCGCGCCCAATGACCCAGCCTCCCCCGACGAGGGAAGTGCCGAGTGCGGCGGCGACTGTCAGTGTGCGCGGATTCATTGAAGAAGGGTTGTTGTCAGGAGTTTGACCCCGCAAGGGATGCCGCGGTTTGCGGCCACCGCCTTGCGACCTCCCTCGTCACGCGTTCAGCGACAGCGGCTTCGTCGCCATCGGCATTGATCAGGACGATCGGCCCCGCCTCGGGGTGGGTCCGATGCCAATCCGGCGTCGCGAACTGGACGAATGCGTCACGGACGCGACCATAAAACGCGGCGCCCGACTGTTCGATGCGATCCTGCGCGCTGCGACGGGCCGCGCGGGAGAGGGCCGCATCTGCGGGCAGGTCAAGAAGCAGCGTGAGATCGGGGACCAATCCACCCGTGGCCAGGGCATTCGCGCTTCTCACCTCGTCCTCCGGAAGGCCACGACCGAACACCTGGTACGCATAGGTAGACAGGAAGAAACGGTCGAGCAGCACGAACTCGCCACGGGACAGGGACGGCCGGATAACATCAGCGACGAGCTGAGCTCGGGACGCCATGAACAACAGGGCCTCGGTTCGCTGGTCCACCTGGTTGCCGGGATCCAGCACCAGTTTCCGGATCACGTCCCCGGCGGATGTTCCTCCGGGTTCACGGAGGACAGTCGCCACAAAGCCGCGACGCTCGAGGTGGCGGCGCAGGTGCTGCAGTTGCGTCGACTTGCCGACGCCCTCGATGCCCTCCAGCACCACCAGGCCCCCCCCGCCGCCGCGGCCGCCCATCGTCAGCCTAACGTGATGATGGGGCTCGCCGCCCCACTCTTGATCCCCTCGGCGATCCACCCGTTCACCTGCATCATCAGCTTGTCGAAGTTGCTCTGGGCCACGAGGGCGCGCTGGTAGGCAGGACTGACCTGCACCTTCGACAGAAGGTCATCCAGTTCCTGTTCCATCGCGTCGGTGGGACTGCCACCGTTGTCGATCATGGCCTGCGCGGTTCCGCGCAACTCCTCCATGCGACGCAGCAGCTTCACCGCCTCCTGGTCCTCGCCAAGCGCCTCGTTGGAGCGCTTGAGCGCCTGGTACTCAGCGCTCTGCCCGATGAGCCGGCCCAGTTCCCGTCCTTTCTGGTCTAGCATGTTGATGTCCGGAGTTCTCGTTATGCAGCACGTGTCGCCAGCACGAAGCGATCGCGACCCGCCAGGTCCTGGAACACACCGACGTCACGGAAGTGGCCGCTCGACGCCGCCAGGTCCGCAACCACGGTTGCGCGCCGGCTATCGACTTCGAGCGCCAGCAGGCCACCGGTGGAAAGTATCCCCGGAGCGTCACCGATGATTCGGCGCGTAGCGTCGAGCCCGTGACTCCCCGAGTACAGGGCATGCCCCGGCTCCCAGTTCCGGACCGACTCCGGCAGCTCCACGGCCTCCTCGAAGGCGATGTACGGAGGGTTCGAGACGAGCAGGTCAAACGATTCACCGGCCAGTGGCGCGAGGAGGTCGCCGGTGCGGAAGAAGACCGGCGCTCGCAACTGCGGACCGAGCGCTTTGGCGTTGCGGCGCGCGAGCGTGATGGCGCCAGTGTCGATGTCCGTTGCGACGATCCGCTCGAACCTGCCTTCGGCGGCCAGTGCGAGGGCGATTGCACCCGAGCCGGTGCCAATATCGGCACACGTCCCGGTCCGCCGCCGCTCCAGCACCAGGTCGATCAGGACTTCTGTTTCCTGGCGAGGAATCAACACGCGCTCGCTGACCTGAAGCGTTAGGTGCCGAAAGGCGGTGCGGCCCACGGCGTAAGCGAACGGCATGCCGGACCTCCGGCGCTCCGCCACCGCGAACGCGCGATCCGCCACTTCGCGCGGGATAACCGTATCGGCGTGCACGCGTGGCCAGAACCGGTTCTCATCGAGCACGGCAGCGACGATGTCTCGCGCCTCGGCGGACGCGTCGGCGATCCTGTACTCCGCGAGTCGCCCGGCGATCGTGTCGACGACCTGACCCACGGCGAGTGCCGTGTCGTGAACGCCGATTGCGGTCACAACTCCTCCCGGAGCCTTTCCTCCGTGTCGGCGATCTTCATCGCTTCGATCAGGCGACCGATATCGCCATCCATGATGCGCGGAAGGTCGTGCAACGTGAGGTTGATCCGGTGATCCGTCACGCGGCTCTGGGGGAAGTTGTACGTCCGGATCTTCGCCGAGCGATCGCCGGTTGAAACCTGCGATTTCCTCAGGCGTGCCCGTTCGGCCTGGAGCGCCTGAAGCCGGGCGTCGAGGATCTTGGCGCGCAGGACGCCCATGGCCTTGATCTTGTTCTGCAGCTGTGAGCGTTGGTCCTGCTGGGTGACGACAATCCCGGTCGGGTTATGGGTGATCCGCACGGCGGAGTCGGTCGTGTTCACGCCCTGCCCACCGGGACCCGAGGCGCGATATACGTCGATGCGCAGGTCCTTCTCGTCGATCTCGACGTCGACCTCTTCGGCTTCGGGGAGGACGGCAACGGTGGCCGCCGACGTGTGAATACGACCCTGGGCCTCGGTTTCCGGGACTCGCTGCACGCGATGGACGCCGGACTCGTAATGCATTTCGCCGAAAGCGCCATTCCCGTCGACCTTCATCACCGCTTTCGTCACGCCACCCTTCACGCCGTCCGAATACTCGAGCATCTCGATCTTCCAGCCTTTGCGTTCGATGTACCGCGTGTACATCCTCAGGAGTTCGGCGGCAAACAGCGCGGCTTCGTCGCCGCCGGTCCCGGCGCGGATTTCCATGATGCACGCTCGCTCATTGAGCGGATCCTGCGGAATCAGGAGCGGCATGGCCTGCTCCTCGAGTTGCGCGATCGCCTGCGTTATGCGCTCAACTTCCGCGCGCGCTTCGGTGGCGAGTTCTTCGTCGTCCGACGAGAGGAGCTCCTGCGCGTCCGCAAGCTCCTTGTCACTGCGCGCGAGCTTCTGGGAGAGTGCTACGACCTCCTGCAGGCGCTGGTGCTCACGACCCAACGAAGCGCGCAACTTGGAGTCACGCAGCGTCAGCGGGTCACTTAACTCCTGCTCAACGGCGGCGGCCCGTTCGACCGCCGCCGCGAGACGTGCTCGGACGCTCAGGTGGTCTTCTTCCCTACGGCGTACTTCTGACGGAAGCGCTCAACGCGACCGGCCGTGTCGACCAGCTTCTGCTTGCCCGTATAGAACGGGTGGCAGGCGGAACAGATGTCGAGATGGAGCTCGCCGACGGTGGAGCGTGTCTGCCAGGTGGCGCCGCAGGCGCACTTGACCGTCGCCGTTGCGTATTCTGGATGGATACCGGACTTCACTTTAGGACCTCTTTGGAGCGATTGGACAGCCGGTAAAGCTAATCGGTACGGGAGCTAAGACACAAGATGGCATGGACTTGCTGGAAGTGAATGTAGCCTTTGAAGCCTCAGGAGCCACGCTGCCGGCGGGTGGATTACGCCTGATCGTCTTCCTCATCGCCAATTATCGGTTTTGTATCAAGCTGCTGTAATCAGTAGGCACCCACCTCTCAGCAAGGCTGTGACCTCGCCCGGTGGGGGGCGTCATCAGTGGCGGGCGTGATCGTCGTCGAGACGGGGCGCTCCTGTCTTCCCAAAGCGAACCCTCGCACGATCTTACGCGCATGGAAACCGCCAATTTTCTCAGAACCGTTCCGCTGTTCTCGAAGCTCGATGACTCCGAGCTCGTTCGGTTCACTGAACTGACCCGTGAGAAGGCCTACCCGAAGGGCAGCGTCATTGTCTTCGAGGACGATCCGGGTGACTCCCTCTTCGTCGTAAGGCAGGGCCGCGTAAAAGTTGTCCTCATCGGCGAAGATGGCCGCGAGGTCATCCTGGGCGTGCTTGGCGTGGGCGAACATTTCGGCGAGCTGTCGCTCATCGATGACATGCCGCGCTCGGCTCACGTCATTGCGATGGAGGACACGAACCTCCTCGTGTTGCGTCGCGATGATTTCCGTCGCCGCGTAGAATCGAATCCCGCGGTTGCGTGGGCGTTGCTTGCCGAACTCGCCAGGCGCCTGCGTCGTGCCGACTCGAAGATTCACGGTCTCGCGCTGCTCGATGTTCCGGGGCGCATTGCGAAGCTGCTGCTCGATTTCGCGCAGGAGGGCGCGTCGGAAACCATCGAGAAGCCACTCACGCACCAGACGATCGCGCACATGATCGGCGCGAGTCGCGAAACCGTGTCCCGCACGGTTCGCGATTTCCAGAACCAGGGTTTGATCCGTGTCGAGCGCCGCCGTATCTCGGTGGCCAATCGACCGGCGTTGAAGCAACTGGCGCAGACCAGGCTCTAGGTCCCTAACGGGACGGGCCACCGGTCACCGCGACGACTGGGGCCGTACACGAGCTTCCGGAATGCGCCTACGGCTCTGGGGAACCCGTGGATCGTGCCCTTCACCGGGCCCGTCTACTGTCAGGTACGGTGGCAACACCACCTGCGTGGAGGTCCGTAGCGACGACGGTCATCTCGCCATCCTCGACGCGGGAACAGGCATCCGCGAACTCGGCCGGTCGCTGGTCGAGAGCGCCGATGGGCGGCCGATTCACGGCGACCTGTTCTTCAGCCACGCGCACTGGGACCACATCCAGGGACTCCCGTTTTTTACGCCGGCGTTCCAGTCGGGAAACCACTTCCGCTTGTTCGGCGCGCCCACGCTGCTGCAGAGTCTCGAGGTCGTCCTGCGTCAGCAGATGAGTCCCGTGGTGTTTCCCGTAGCGTTCGATGACCTCCACGCCCACATCGAGTTCCGTGAGCTGACTGGCTACCGTGCCGTCCAGAACGGGATCGAGATCAACGCGATCAGCGTCAGGCACCCGGGCGGCGCGTTAGGCTTCCGGCTTTCCCCGTCGGGTGCGACGGGGCGCTGCGTGGTGTTCATTCCCGACAATGAGCTCGACCAGTTCGGCGATTCCGCTCCGGGCGCCCCGACGCGCGAGGAGCTGATCCGCTTCGCCCATGGCGCGAAGGTGCTGATTCACGACGCCATGTACACCGGCGCCGAATACATGGACCATCGCGGCTGGGGCCATTCCTCGTACCGCGATGCAGTCGACTTCGCGATCGCCGCCGAAGTGCAGGCGCTGGTGCTCTTTCACCATGAGCCCGACCGATCGGATGACGCGCTCGAGACGCAGCTCGCCATGGTGCGGGACATGGTCCGGGAGCGGAACGGCGCGGTGGAAGTCGTGGCGGCTGCGGAAGGGATGGAAATAGACATCTAGCTGCGTGCTGATTGCTGCTGCATGTGCATCGTGCTTGTGCTAGAGCACCAGCACCAGCCACGTAGCAGTTACGCAGTAGCAATCAGCAATCAGCAATCAGCACGCAGCCTAGGCCTTCCCCCAGCCTCCTCCCCCCGGCGTCATCACCGTCACCACATCGCCGGGATTGAGTTCGATCCGGCACTTGGCGGGAATCGGCTGGCCGTTCAACAGGTTCTGGCCCGCGGCCCCGGGACCGCCGCCTAACGCCCCCTGCGGCCGATGCCGGCGCCGCTCGGTCACCAGTGTGACGGTGCAACGCTCGAGCACGCGATACCGGCGGATCACGCCGTCGCCACCGCGATGGCGCCCCGCACCACCCGAGCCGCGCCGAATGGCATATTCGTCGATCCGGATGGGATAGGCCTGTTCGAGCGACTCGATCGGCGTATTCCGCGTGTTGCTCATGCCGACGTGGACCGCGTCCGGCCCGGGGCCGCGTGTACTGGCTCCCTGCCCGCCGCCTAACGTTTCATAGAAGGTCCAGCCGGGGCCGCCGAAGGTAATGTTGTTCATCGTCCCCTGCCCCTGCGCCGGTACCTCGACACCGGCGTTGGCCAGCGCTGCAAAGATGGTGTCCGTGATCCGCGTCGACATCTCGACATTCCCCGCCGCGACGGCCGCCGGCCAGCGGGCGTCGATCGCACAGCCCGGCGGGATGCGGAGGTCGAGGGCTCGGGCGATGCCGTCATTGGTCGGCACGTCATCATCGAGCAGCGTGCGCAACACGAACACCGCCGCGGCGCGAACCACAGCTTTCGGGCAGTTGACATTCCCACGGACGATGGGCGACGTCCCGGCGAAATCCAGCTCGAGCCGGTCTCCGAGCGACTGCACGGAAACCGCCACGACGACATCGTCCTCGGTGACACCATCACCCTCGAGCGCGTCGCGGGCACTGCCGGACACGGGGCCCAGTTGGGCGATGCGCGAACGCGCTCTTCGTTCGGTGTAGTCGAGCAGGGCCGCCCCCGCCGCCTTCATGTGTTCGACGCCTTCCCGCTGCAACAGCGCCACCCACCCATCACGCCCGGCCGCACACGCCGCGCGCTGCGCCTTGAGGTCACCCATCCGCTCGTCAGGCGTTCGCACATTCGCCAGCACGAGCGCCAGAATGTCGGGATCGAATACCTCACCGCGCGCGATGCGAACCGGCGGCACGATGAGGCCTTCCTGAACCAGCTCGGTTGCGCCACGCGGCATGCTGCCCGGAGATATGCCTCCGACATCCGCATGGTGCGCCCGGACCGCCGAAAATCCCACCAGTGACCCGGCGAGCCCAATCGCCTCGACCATCGTGAGGTCAGGCAGGTGCGATCCGCCGCGATACGGGTCGTTCAGGAGAAACACCTCGCCCGGTACCGGCTTGCGCTCGAGCACTGCGCGCACGGACTCGGGCATGGCGCCCAAATGCACCGGAATGTGCGCGGCCTGGGCGATCATCCGGCCCTCGTCGTCGAATAGCGCCGAGGATGCATCGCGACGCTCCCTGATATTCGGCGACAAGGCGCCCCGTTCGAGCACGGTGCCCATTTCCTCCGCGATCATGGAAACCGCGTGGGACATGACGCTGAGGGAGAGGGGGTCAAACACTCGGTAAATGGGTGACCAGGTTGAGGGGCAGACGGGGCACGGGGCACGGGGCATGGGGCAAAAGGGCGTTAGGCTCTCAACTCCTGCGCTCAAGGAACCATCCACCAAGCGGAAGCGAGCTGGCACGCCAGCCGTGGGGAATCAGCAGCGTTGCGTCAGGCAGCGCGATCACGGCTCGACCCGAAACGGTGACGTCGAGCGCTCCGCCGTTGTCGACCGACATTTCGTCGGACCAGGCGTTAGGTCCCGTGCGCGCGAGTGCCACGGTGCGCGTCTCACCGGATCGAACAGACCGGGCCGACACCACCTCCACCGGGACGGGAAGTTCGAAGCCGTACCGGCGCAGATGCATGGCCGCGAAACGATCGGCGAGAGTCGACGGCGCCATCCCGGGTTCGTACGACACCTCGAGCTCGTGTCCCTGGCCGCGATACCGCATGCGCGCCACGTGCAGCACGTTAGGCGCGGAGCCGGTGCGCAACGCCAGGCCTTCGAACAGGGACGCCAGCGCGGCGCCGCTCATCTCGTCCAGGCGATTCATGACACTGCCGATCGCCGTGCGGCGTTCCGGCGCCACGGCCAACCCGAGCGCGCTCAGCACACCGGCATGTGGCGGCACCAGCACCCGCGTCATGCCCAGGCGATCGGCCAGGCCGCAGGCGTGGAGTGGCCCCCCGCCCCCGAACGCGACCAGCACGCACGCGCGCGGATCGATGCCACGCTCCACACTCACCCGCCGAAGCGCGCGCGCCATGGCGGCGTCAGCGGCGGCGATGATCGCTTCGGCCGTCTTCTCAGTCGTGCTGCCAACCCGGGTGGCGAGAGCGGCGACCGACTCGCGGGCAGCACATGCGTCCAGTTGCACCGCGTCACTGACGTGCGCCGCGGCAATGTTGCCTAACGCAACGTGGGCGTCGGTGACGGTGGGCTGCGTGCCGCCGCGGCCGAAGGCCACCGGGCCAGGCACCGCCCCCGCACTCCGCGGGCCGGCGCGCAGGGCGCCACCCTCGTCGACCCAGCCGATGCTGCCCCCGCCCGCCGATACCGTTTCCACCAGGACGCGCGGCAGCGCAATCGGAACGCCGGCGACCATCCCTCCCGACTCCACCAACGGCTCGCCATCGAGAATCAGTCCGACGTCGGCACTCGTACCGCCGATGTCGATGGACAGCGCCTTATCAAAACCTGCCATGCGCGCGACCAGTGCCGCCCCGGCAACTCCTCCGGCAGGTCCGGACAATGCCAGCGATGCCGCCGAGCGTGCGGCATCCGCTGCGTCGGCCATTCCGCCACCCGAGCCAACGACGCCCGGTGATGGGAGCCCAATCGCCTCGAGCCGATCGGCCAGCCGTTGCAGGTACACACCTACACCGGGCCGCGCGTACGCCTCGCAGCACGTCGTGGCGGTACGCTCGTACTCCCTGATCTCCGGCAGGACGTCGCTCGAGCACACGACGTCGACGCCCGGTAGGCGTCGAGCAATCGCCGCGGCGAGACGACGCTCGTGCGTGGCGTCCTTGTAGCTGTGCAGGAGCGAGATCGCGACGATCTCGGGAGCACATTGGGCGACCAGCTCGGCTGCGCTTGCCGCGGACTCGTCAGGCAGATCCTGCAGCATGCCTTCGGGTGCGAGCCGGCCGGCAACCGCCACAACGCGGTCCGGTGCAACGAGGGGATCCGGATGTTGCGCGGCGAGGTCGTAGAGGGACGCTCGCTCCTGTCGCCGGAGCTCGAGCAGGTCAGTGGCCCCGGCGGTGGCACACAGGACAACGCGCGCTCCGCGCCGTTCCAGCAACATGTTCGTCACAACGGTCGTGCCGTGAACGATGCGGGACACGCTGCCCGGCCTGGCTCCAGCTTCGCGCAACGATCGTTCGACGCCCTCGCTCTGGTCGGCCGGAGTACTCAGGACCTTCCCCGTGCGAACGGAACCGTCGTCGCGTACGCCGACGAGGTCCGTGAATGTGCCGCCGACATCGATACCGATGGACTCCGTCATGCGTCGGCTGTCACCGGTGCGACGCGCGATGCATCAGGCTTCGCCCGCTCGCGGAACATCCATGCCGCGACCAGCGCAGCCGGCGCGACGAGTGCGATCACGGCAAAGCTTCCCTGCCGCAGCCCGGGGAGGACCGGAGCGATCAGCCCGAACGCGGTAAGCGCGCCGACAATGGTGGCGAGCCAGAACACCACACGGCGTCCCTGCATGCTTCGCGATCCGACCGCCATCGCAAGGAGTACGACGAGCCAGAGGGGATTGTAGGCGAACACGTTGGTGTTCTGGTACGCGGCGAGGTGCGGCGTCAGGAACCGCAGGTAGAGCAGCACCAACCCGAATACACTCAACAGCACCGTAATGCCGATTGCCAGTGGCATTGCGGCGCGTTTCCCCTGCCTCCAGAGAAGAAACAGGCCGCCGCCTAACGCCAAGCCAATGAGCCCAAGCGGAATCACGAGCAGCGGCGGCGACGATCGCTCCGGCGCTCGCTGCGCCAGGTACAGCGTCCGCTCCGACAGCACGAATGGCACCAGCGCCCCGGTCTCGTCAGGCACGCGAAGCTCGCGAACGCGATCGCGGACCTTCATCGGGATGAACATCTCTTCCCACGCCGAGATCTCGCGATCCGTCGGCCGCCCCAGGCCGATATCGATCCCGACAACCGCCAGGCGGTCTTCGGCCATGAGCCGCAGCGCGTGCCAGCGATACGACGTCCCCGTCATCAACGAATCCGTCGCCGTCTTCAGCGCCCCGCCAATGACGCCATTGAGGGCGTCACGGACGCGCGTGGAACAATTGTCGCGGAAGTAATCGTACCGGTAATACTTGTTCTCTTCCTTCAGGTTGAACTGGATGAAGTCACGCAACGCGATCCGCTGCGGCGGCGAAAGGTTCAACTCCTGCACTTCGACGGTCCGATTGGACGCGCGATAATCTGCGAGCGTGGACGCAGCGTCCTGCCCGCCCATCCAGTACAGCAGTTCGCCGCGCAGGAACTTGCCAATGAAGCCTTCCTCGAACGCAAACAATCCCCAGTTATAGACGATATCGCGGCCAGTGCTGTTGTCGCGGATGCCGATCGCGTTATGCCCGTACGCCTCCCAGACCATGTCCCCCTGGCCCATGGTCATCAGGTAGACCGTCAACTCGCTGCCCGGCACCGACGCCGAGTCCGCGACCTGGGCACCGCCTGACGAGGACGCAGCGATGAGCGCTGCCACGGCACGGATCAGAGTCTGACTTCGCACTTTTCGTCGGCTGAACGGTACGCTGCTTCGAGAATGCGGTGCAGTGTGAGCTGGTCCGTGGGCGCTTCATACGCAGAATCCCCGCGCACGATCGCCACGAAGTGCGCCAGCTCGGCGCGATACGACTGGATGAACGTGCTCTCCCGTCCCGCGGCGCCCATCGGTGAGACGTCCACCGGCCGTCCGTTCAACTCCTTGACCACGCGCAGCGGCGCCAGGCGCGCACTCCCGCGCGACGAAATCGACTCGAACCACCAGCGGTCATCATCTCCCACGTACGACCACGACAGGTCGAACGTACACGCCATCCCGTTGGCGCATTCGAGCGTTACCAGCGCGGTCTCCTCGACCGAGTTCGGGCCAAGCGGTCGATTGACATGCGCCCAGACACGGCGTGGCGGCGGATAGTCGGCGAGCCACAACGCCAGGTCGAGCAGCGACAATCCAAGGTCGAACAGTGCGCCACCGCCGGATTCCGCGCGATTGAGCCGCCATCCACTCACGGTGCCGTGCAGCTTGTACGCGCCGGCACGAAATCCGGTCAGGGTGCCGAGTTCACCACCGCGCAGGAACCGGTCGAGCGCTTGAACGTCGCTGCGAAATCGGTGGTTGTTGGCAGTGACCACCTTTCGGCCGGCCACGGTCGCTGCGTCGAGTATCGTCTGGACGCCGCGTGCCGTGAGCGCCAGCGGCCGCTCGCACAACACGTCGACGCCTGACGCGAGCGCCTCGAGGACGTACGGCTGATGCAGCAGCGACGGCGTACTGATGATGATCGCGTCGAGCGCACTGCCGCTGAAAAGGTCCTCGAGGTCCGTGTACACGTCCGCAACCTCGAAGCGGTCGGCGAGCGCGCGGGCCTTGGCCCGATCGATGTCGCATAACGCGACGACGTTCACGCCCCGCATGTTCCGGAGGACCGGAAGGTGCGCAACCTGCGCGATGGCGCCGGTCCCAACCACCGCGATTCGAACGTCCGGCCTCATGGACCTCGCTGGAGCAGCGTCAGTTCAGGGAGCGCGCGTGATATCCGCGCCCGGATAATATGCCTTGAGGATCGCCCGGAAGTCGTCACCGGCGCGTGCCCTTGCGATCGCTCCCCACTGGCACATTCCGACGCCGTGGCCATTCCCTTGCCCACGGACCACCACCGCCTGCAGCACGCCGGACGGATTTCGCTCGGCGGCGACCGTGAACGCGGTACTTGGCAGCAGCTCCCCGGCCGCGGGGCGCAGGACGTAGCGAACGTCATTGGTGCGCAGCGTCACGTCGCCGGCGCCGGTTGCGATCACGATGGTCCCGGCGCGCCCGCTCCGAGTCCGACTCTCCACGCGCACATCGCGAATTGAACCGGCCGCGCCTGCGGGCACGGTGGTGTAGTTACGCGCGTGACGCTCGATCGAAACGGCCAGGTCCGCGGCACTGAGGCGGCGCTCCCACTGGGCGCGCGGCGAAAGCGCGCACCAGGGACGCCCTGTTGCTGGATTGGTGTCACTGACGGCCCGAAGGAAACCGTCCTGTCCTCCGCGCCACACTTCGCTCGGCGGCGCTGTGTGACCTCCGCACGCGGAATGGTATGGACCGCTGACGACCTGGCCCCGATAGCTGAGCACCCAGCCGGCGGTCGCGGCAACAGCGAGGTCGCCCCAGAACGTTTCCGCGCCCACGCCACCATAGACCTGGTCGACGTCCGTCGCGCGAACATCGAAGTCCCTTCGTCCGGCGGCAAGCATCCGCGTGTACGTGTAGCTGCGCGCTGCGACGGCCTGCGCCTCGACGGCGGCATGATCACTCGTCAGGCGCGCGCCGATTTCAAGCGGAACCACGGCGCGCAGATAATCTTCCACGTCAACACGATTGACGATAAGCAGCGCCGTGTCCGTCGGCACGAACGCCAGTGCTCCGCGATACGTCTTCTGCAGCCACGGGACGTCACCACCGGTCTCCAGCGTAAGAGACCCCTCGACCCACGGCGACGAGGGTGCATCCGCATAAATCACGCGAAGGCGGCGGCCCTCGCGGAATACCGACCAACGATCGCTCGTCTCGCCGCTGGCAATCACCCGGCGTCCTGCATCGATCAGCTTCCACTTCGTGGCTTGCGGCAGGGCCGCCTCACGAGGGACCGAGGCGAGGAGGACGCGAACCGGCCGGCTCGAGGGTGTTTGTGCTGGACGCGCAGCAACAATCGCAGCCAGCGCACCGCACAGCGCCAGCAGGCTTCCGCGCCCCGCCCGGCGCCTCAGGTCAGCGCCCAAACGCACCTGCCGTCGACATGACGGGAAGGACCCGTGGCTTTGTCACCACGTGCGCGACTCGTTCACTCAGCCGCCTGACGAGAGTCGCCTCGAAGTCGACGTCATTGACCACGGCAACGAGCGTCACTTCGACGATGTCCCCGGGTCCGATCCCTGCCGTGCGATTGAGCCATGTCACGCCGTCGATCTCGTCGGCCTGTCCGTCCGTTCGGGCCTGTACGCGTCCGTCGGCCGTAATCCTGTCGACGATCGCGCTGACCGTCCGGCCCAGCTCACTCTCATACCCCTCCGTCGTCACGAGGCGCTGGACCTCGTTGACGCGTTCGAGACGTTCCCGTTTCACGTCGTCAGGCACGTCATCGGGGAGGTCGAATGCCCTCGTGCCTTCCTGCGCCGAATAGGTGAACACGCCGACGCGGTCGAGGCGCACCTCGGCGAGGAAATCGAGGAGTTGCTGCACGTCCTCTTCCGTTTCGCCCGGGAAGCCGACGATGACGGTCGACCGGATGGCCACATTGGGGACGGCCTCGCGAATCAGCCGCAGCTTTTCGCGCTGGCGTGCCTGCCGCTCCGGCCGGCGCATGCGTTCGAGGACGGCATCGGACGCATGCTGCATCGGGATGTCCAGATACCGCAGGATCCGCGGCTCCCGGGCCATGAGGTCGAGCATGCGCGGCGTTAGGCCGGCGCTATAGATGTACAGGAGTCGAAACCAGGGAATTCCGGTTTCAGCCACCAGCGTGCTGAGAAGGTCGGGCAAGCCGCGTCCGTCGCGCACATCGCGACCATAATGGGCCAGATCCTGCGCCACGAGGTTGATCTCGCGCGCCCCCTGCAGCTCGAGCAGCTGTGCCTCGCGCACGACCTCGTCCATGGCAAACGAGCGGTGCCGGCCCCGCATGAGCGGGATCGCGCAGAAGGCGCACCCGTGATCGCACCCTTCGCTGATCTTGAGGTAGCGAACGTGCGGAAGGTCGCCCGTATACAGCCGGACGCCGGGATGCACGAGGGCCGGTGCGTCGTCGAAGAGTCCGCGCGACGACACTTCACTGATCAGGCGATCGGTCTCACGCGTTCCGAGGAAGACATCGACTTCGGGAAGTGAGTCGCGAAGCTCGCCGGCGTGACGCTCGACCATGCAGCCCACGGCCGCGATCATACGGCAATTGCCCGACGACTTGAACCGCGTGGCCTCGATGATCGCCTCGAGGGACTCCTCCTTGGCGGCGTCGATGAAGCCGCAGGTGTTGACGACGATGAGGTCCGCCTCGTCCGCGTCCGGCGTGGACTGCGCACCGAGCGCCGTCAACTCGGCGACGTAGCGTTCCGAGTCAACGGTGTTTTTGTCGCAGCCCAGGGTGACGACGTGGAAGCGCATCAACGCACGGTGAGAGCCAGCGGCGGTTCTGTTTCATGAGAATGACCAAAGGAACCTAACATTTGCGCGCGGTCGGCGGTCACGGCATCTCATGAACTGGCGGACTATCGGACGGTTCCCTAGCTTCGCGTTGGGCGGTCCTGACATGAGTACGAGCACCGAAGTTCTGAGCGGGTTGTTCGCCGGTCGATATTCGATCGAGCGGGAGATCGGGCGCGGGGCGACGGCAATAGTCTACCTCGCCCGAGACGGGCACACCGGCCGCATGGTGGCGCTGAAAGTGCTGCGCGACGCACTCTTGGAATCCAGGAGCGTCGTCCAGTTCCTGCGCGAGATCGAGCACCATCAGGGGTTGACGCACCCGTCAATCGTGCCGGTGCTGAATTCCGGCGAAGCGGATGGCCGGCCATTCATCGTCCTTCCGTACATGGAAGGCGGTACGCTTCGCACTCGATTAACCCGCGAGCGTCAACTGCCGTATGCGGAGGTCATCGCCATCGGTACGGCGGTCTGCGAGGCCCTCGCCCACGCGCACGCGCGCGGCCTGATCCACCGTGACGTCAAGCCGGAAAATATTCTTTTCGCCAATGGCCAGGCGCACCTCAGTGACTTCGGCATCGCGCGCGCGCTGGAGCGGATGGTCGGCGACGCCACGACATCAACCGGCATCATTCGCGGCACTCCTGCGTACGTAAGCCCCGAGCAGGCTGGCGGCCTCATTGAATACGATGGGCGTACCGACGTCTACTCGCTCGGCTGCGTGCTGTACGAAATGATTGCCGGTGTCCAGCCATTTGTCGGTCCGACGCCGCAATCCGTGATCGCGCAGCGGTTGTCGTATCGCCCAACGGCCGTATCGCAATTTCGTGAGACGGTGCCCTTCGATCTCGAAGCAGTGGTGGCTCGATCGATGATGGTGACGCCGGCGGACCGTTACCAATCCGCCGCCGAGATGCTCGAGGCGCTCCAGTCGGCAGGGACCGAACCCTCGGACCCCACCGAACGCACGCGGGTGAGACACGGCGACCGCAGGAAGACAGCGGCTCTGGCGGTTGCCGCTTTCGTCGCGATCGCGGCGCTCGTCATTTCGTTATGGCCGGATGCGGAAACCCCGGCAGTCATCCCGGAAGGAGATCCACGGCGCGTTGCCGTGCTGTACATGAACTCGACGACGCCCGACGTGCTGCCTGAATACGTCGCGGACGGAATCACCGAAGACCTGATCGACCAACTCGGCGGTGTGGATGCGTTACATGTCATCTCACCCGATGGCGTTAGGCAATTCCGCAACAGCTCCCCGCCAGTCGACAGCATTCAGCGCAGCTTGAAAGTCGGGACCATCGTCAGCGGCAGCATACGGCGTTCGGGAAACACACTTCGCGCTACAGTTCGCCTGACTGACGCGAAGACGGGTCAGCAGATTGAGAGCTGGACACAGGACCAGCCGTGGACCGAACTCTTTACCCTGCAGGACCTGCTCGCACAACAAGTGCAGTTCTGGTTGCGACAGCGCATTGGTGAGGTGATTGCGCTGCGCAGGAATCGCGCGGCAACGAGATCGGTCCCTTCGTGGGAGGCCGTGCAACTGGCCAGCCGGGAGGTGCGCCGAGCCGTCCAGGCGGCGGCCACGCGCGGCGACACCTCAGTGCGCCTCTTCCTGCGGGCGGACTCACTTTACGCGCGCGCAAGCGAGCTCGATCCGGGGTGGACGCTTCCCCTCGTCAGGCGGGGGAACCTGGCCTTGCTCGCGCTGGCCGCGCGCTCCCCGGTACCGCCTAACGCGGCCGACAGCGTACGCTACCAGGCCATGCCGATTCCAGAGCGAAGCCGGCTCTGGATCGAACGTGCGCGCGAACTGGCAACCCAGGCGCTCGCAAAGGATCCAGGAGATGCCCTGGCGCTGGCGCTTCTCGGACAAGCTGACCTTTCCCTGGCATCCGCAACGCCCGACCTGCGCGATTCGCTCCTCGCGAGCGCTGAGCGCAATCTGCGGACCGCGCTCGAAGAACGCCCCGACAATGCGCCGACCTGGTCCGCGCTTGCCGAACTGCTCGTCCAACGCGGGCGTTACGGGGACGCGGCGACCGCTGCGCGGAACGCGATCGAGGCCGATGCCTGGTTCGAAGTTCGTCGAGTCCTCGCGACCGCATTTTCAGCGTCGCTGGCGGCCGAACAGTTCGAGGATGCCCGAAAGTGGTGCCGCTTGGGGCTCTCGTATTACCCCGGTGATCCCCGGTTCACCGAGTGCAACCTGCGCATCCTCGGCTCCAGCGCTCAATCCCGTGCAGCGGTGCCTGACGCGTGGGCGGAAGTTGCACAAATCGAGGCGGCTGACAGCCTCCGCCGACTCGATGCGACCTGGGGCTACCGGCGACTCATGGTGGCAGCAATTCTGGCCCAGAGTGGATTACAGGACAGCGCTCGCGCGGTGATGGAAGTGGTCACGCGCCAGCAGCCGGAAATCGCGGAGCAGCCATCCCGCCCGGCAGAGGCATACCTGCACCTGCTGCTGGGCGACCGCGACGCGGCCGTGCAGACCCTGGTCGACTACCTGCGCGCGTTGCCGCCGGGGAGCGGCACCCAGATCCTGATGCATCCCTGGTTTGTCACCGTGCGTGACGATCCCCGGCTTGCTTCGCTATCGCGTTAGGTCAGCGCGCGGCGACGTCCTTGATCGTGGCAAGCTTGCGCGTCAGGGCTTCCGCCTTGCCCTTGTTCGTTGCCCAGTAGTAGGAGACGAGAAACTTCTCCGTGGCGTCCCTGGTCAGGAATATCGCGTCGATGCCTGCGGGGAGTTTGGTGGTGGTACGCTTGCCATCCTTCGTTTCGACGGTGATTGAAACGCTGGTCACGTAGTCGGCACTTTGTACTGCCATCATCGAGTCAGGACACGTCCAGTCGGAAACGCCGACATGCCAGCAGGGGCCGGACATCATCACCGCCGTTCGACTGCTTGGTTGCGCTGCGTTCGCAGAGGCGGCCGAGTCGTCGGAGAGCACATAGGCAACTCCAAGAGTGGCCGCGACGAGGCCGAGAACAACGATCGAATTGCGAAGTCTTGAGCCAGCCATGGTTCGTTCTCCGTTGGTGAACACGATCCCGCCGTCCGCTTTGTCCACACGACGATACCGGTGACGGTCGCCTTGTCAAATCCAGCGCCGGGGCGGCCTGCTGAAGGGAGCCACTGGGCGGTCCTGACTCCCTCCAGCGTGCGACGGACTGAAACTCAAGCCCGACGCGGCCTCACTCGCGGTCCCGGACTAACGGGACTGAGCCCCGGCAATGACGCCGAGCTGTACGTCGGTGCGGTCTTCGAATCCCACGACCCAGATCCTGGCGCCGAGATATGCCTCGCACTCCCACGTCAGCCCGGGCATGACCCGGTACGACCCGTCGTTCAACCGCAGAGCTAATCCGGCATCCGACTGCTCCAGCACACCATCGAGCGCCGGACGACCATGCATTCCGGTAACCGTGAACTTCTGAACCACGAAACCGGGATTGGCGTCCCACGTCCCCCAGACCACCGCATCCCCACCATCCACATTCGCCAACGCGATCGTCTCGATTCCAATCAGACGAAACACGTCGCCATGATCGTCGCGGAGCTCTACGATGCGATCGGCCCCGATCCCACTCACCAGAATCCGGCCTGAAAGCGCGGCCGTTGATGGGACAGGGACGACCGGATACTTCCCCACATCCACCGTGCCCGGATTCGCCGTCGGCTTATCGGTGCAGGCCACCATCATGGCACAAGCCATGACGAAAAGGTGAGCACGCTTCATACCGATCCTCCCGTTTGCGACTCCTTCCGCGCAGAAGGTTACCGGTAACGGGTTCCGGGCTCGTTCAATTGGGGTTCGCCAGCCGTTCTTTTCGCGTTCCTTCCCTGTTGAACGACGATACGGCACTCTAGCTTGGCCTTCGCCTCCCCATGCGATCCGATCACCGTCAACCGGCAGGACCTGCGCTCTTCCTCCTCGGCGGAGTGGCGCTCGAAGGCGTCCCCCCCGAAGGCGCAGACCAACTCGTCAGGCAGTCCAAGGTCGTCGGGCTGCTGGCGTGTCTGGCACTCGCGCCCGCCGGGGCGTTTACGCGCCGCGATCGCCTCGTCGGCCTGCTCTGGCCGGAGCTCGACCAGGTGCATGCGCGAGCCTCACTGCGAAAGGCCATTCACTACGCCAGGTCGGTGCTGGGCGACGAGGCCCTCGTGAGCCGTGGCGACGAAGAGCTGGCGCTGAGCGAATCGATCTGGTGCGACGCCATCGAATTGCGTGCGTCGATCGATCGGGACCGGCTGGCGCGGGCGGTGGAGCTGTATCGCGGCGACCTGATGCCGGGATTCTACCTCCCCGAATGCCACGACTTCGACGCCTGGCTCGAGGAGCAGCGGACGGCGCTCCGTGAGACGGCGGTCGCGGCCTGCTGGGCGCTGGCCCAGCACCTCGAGGCGGGCCAGAACGGCACCGAGGCGTCGAGGTACGCCCGCCGCCTAACGCGCCTCGATCGCACCAACGAACGGCTCCTGCGCCGTTCGATGCAGATGCTCGACCGGCTCGGCGACCGCGCGGGGGCCCTGGCGGTGTACGAGGATTTCGCGAAGCGCCTCAGGAAGGAGCTGGATACCGATCCTTCCCCGGACACGACGCGATTGGCGCAGTCGATTCGCACCGGCCAGCCGCTGCCCTGAGGGCAGGTCAGCCGAGGAAGGACTCCAGCGCCCTGGCGCGAGACACGTGACGGAGGCGGGAGAGCGCCTTCTCCTTGATCTGCCGCACCCGCTCGCGCGTGATGCCCAGCAGCGCGCCGATCTCCTCGAGCGTCATCGCCTCGCTGCCGTCCAGCCCGAAGTAGAGCCGGAGGATCTTCGCCTCGCGTTCCTTCAGGCTGCCTAACGCCGCCTCGATCGATTCCGTCAACGCCTTCTCGAACGTCTGCTCGTCCGGCGTCGGGTTCAGGTTGTCGGGCAGGTAATCGAGGAGCTTGTTGTCCTCACCCGGCGAGAGCGGCGCGTCCAGCGAGAGGTGCGCCTGCGAGATGGACATCGTCTTGGCGACTTCCTCTTCCGTGATGTCCATGCCGTCGGCGATTTCGGCGTGCGTTGCTTCGCGCCCGAGCTCCTGCAGCAGCACGTTGGCCCGCTTGCCGATCCGGTGCAGCGTACCGGCACGGTTGAGCGGCACGCGCACGATGCGCGACTGCTCGGCCAGCGCCTGGAGGATCGCCTGGCGGATCCACCACACCGCATACGAGATGAACTTGATCCCTTTCGTCTCGTCGAATTTGTGGGCGGCGCGGATGAGGCCAAGGTTCCCTTCGTTGATCAGGTCGGAGAGGGAAACGCCCTGGTTCTGGTACTTCTTCGCGACCGAAACGACGAAACGGAGGTTGCTCCGTACGAGCTTATCCAGCGCTTCCTGGCTGCCGTCGCGGATCAGTCGCGCCAGGTCGACTTCGTCTTCACGCGTGATCAGGGGATAGGCACTGATGTCACGGAGGTACTGGTCCAGTGAGCCTTCGTCGTAGGCACCCTTCTTTCCCGGGACACGTCCCACGCGGGGAGCGCGTTCACGCCGGAATCTGGGATAGACGCCCGACGGGGAATCTTCGTCGTGCTCAGTGGACACGGCTGCCTAACCGCTGCCAGCGAACCCGGGACAGCCACGCCGATTGCGTGCCGGAATCAGGCTCGAAACTGTAGTACACCACGAGCGGTTGCCCGCGAATCAGCGAATCGGGGACGAAGCCCCAGTACCGGCTATCGAGCGAATTGTCGCGATTGTCACCCAGCATGAAGTATTGCTTGTCCGGCACGACGATCGGCCCCCAGTTGTTCCGCGACGGGTGATAGCCGACAAACGCCTGCGCCGTCTTGACCAGGTAGTTCCGCTGCCAGCGGAACTCTTCGCCCGAGGGGTCCATTCCGGGATCAGTGTGCACGACGTAATGCTCACGTACCTCGCGCCCGTTGCGGATCAGCTTCCCCTGCTCCATCGCCAGTGTGTCGCCGGGCATGCCAACGAGCCGCTTGACGAAGTTCTTCGTGGGATCCTGAGGCCACTGAAATACGACCACGTCGCCGAGCCGCGGCTCACGCAGCGCCGGGAGTCGCTTGCCTGTGAACGGCACTTCCGCGCCGTACACGAGCTTGTTCACCAGGAGGAAGTCACCGACCAGCAGCGTACGCTCCATGCTGCCGCTCGGGATCTTGAACGCCTCGACGATGAACGCGCGGACGAACAGGAAGACGAGGATCGCGACCTGAAACGACTTTGCCCACTCCCACATAACGCGAATCACGCGGCCACGTGACTTGTTCACGCGACGAAGCGCCTGCGCGCGCTCTTCGACGGAAATGGTTGCCGAGGGAGTTGTCTGGGTAGGATCGCTCATGCTTCAATCACGATCGCAGTGCTGTCGATGACGCGCACTCTCGTTTGAAAGTCGCGTAAGTATTGGGAACGACTCACCTTCGACAGCTGCATCTGCGGGCAATTAAGCCGGTACCAAAGACGGCCGCAAGTGAGCGCCAGGGAGGGCACGATTTGCCTCAATCCGCAGTGTATGTGTCGAGTTGCGCACGTTGTAGTACTCCGGAGTAATCCACGTATCCCACCTTGGTCTCTGAATAGAACTCGTACACCTCCCAACCACCTTCACGATGGCCATTCCCCGTCTGCTTGACCCCACCGAACGGCAGGTGCGCTTCAGCGCCAATCGTCGGTGCGTTGACGTAGGTGATGCCGTTGTCGAGCTCCTGTAAGGCACGGAAGGCTACCTGCACGTTTTTCGTGTATATGGACGACGACAAGCCGTAACGAACGTCATTGTTTACCCTGAAGGCCTCGTCCACCGATCCCACGCGAATCACAGAGAGAACGGGACCAAAGATCTCCTCCTGCTCGAGCCGACTCCCTGGTTGTACGCCGGTGAAAATGGTTGGGTCGTAGAAGTGACCCTTGTCGAGCCCCTTCCCAGCCGGCCGTTGACCACCACACGTCAGCGTCGCACCCTCGGAGTGACCGAGTTCCACGTAGTACTCGACCTTTGCCAGCGCATCACCGTGGATGAGGGGACCGACGTCCGTGTTCGCCTGCCGTCCGTCGCCCAACCGCAACGACTGTGCCCGCGACTGCAGGCTGTTCACGAATTCGTCGTGGATGCCGTCCTGAAGGATCAGCCGGCTCGTCGCCGTGCAGCGTTGTCCTGTCGTGCCAAATGCGCCCCACAACACGCCGTCGAGTGCCAGGTCCAGGTCCGCGTCGTCGAGCACGATCTGCGCGTTCTTCCCTCCCATTTCGAGCGACAGCCGCTTGTGCATCCGGCCACAGGTTTCTCCTACACGTCGTCCCGTTTCGGTTGAGCCGGTGAACGAAACGATGGGCACGTCAGGGTGATCAACGATTGCCGCGCCCGCGACCTCGCCCCGGCCGTGGACGAGTTGGATGACTTCGGGGGGGAGTCCAGCCTCGAGCAGGATTTCGACAAATACGGTCCCCGTATGCGGCACGTCTTCAGCCGGCTTGAACACGCACGCGTTTCCGCACACCAGCGCCGGGAACATTTTCCAGGTCGGTATCGCCAGCGGAAAATTGAACGGCGTGATGATCCCCGCGACGCCGATCGGCCGCCGGAAACTCATCGCCCACTTGCTGCGCAGCTCACTGGGCACCGTGTGCCCAAAAAGCCGGCGCCCTTCGGTAGCCGCGTAATACGCGGTATCGATTCCTTCCTGCACATCGCCGCGCGTCTCAGCCAATGGCTTACCCATTTCGCGCGTCATCAGGGCTGCAATCTCTTCCTTCCGCGCGGCGAGCAGGTCGCCGGCCCGGCGCAGGATGTCACCGCGCAGTGGCGCGGGAGTCGCTCGCCAGACCTCGAATCCTTTCCGCGCGGACGCCACCGCACGCGCAACATCCTCGGAGTTCGAGAGTGGAAAGGTCCCGATGACGTCCGACGTGTCCGCGGGATTGACGTTATCGAAGGTTTCGCCTGACGAGGCGGGGACCCACGCGCCGGCGATGAAGTTCCTGAACTCGGGCATGAAGGAAGTTGCTGAGTTGCTGAATTGCCAAGGACAGCTGAAAGGTAGCGTGTTCGTTGACGCCTTCACGCCCTTATCAACCTGGCAACTCTTTCAACTCATCCACACATCCATGCCGCGGGGTGCGCTTCCGTAGGAATCGCATATCCGATGCGTGGCAGGATTTCGGTCGCTGCCAGCGTGCCGCCCCAGAGCGTAAGGAGCAGCGACAAGATGTGTGCCTTCGCCGAGCGATGTTTCCATGTCCACACAGCGCTCCACACACCAGCTGCCATCAGGACGCCGACCGCGGCAAGATATCCAAACAGCCCTGCGCCACAACGCGCCGAGTAGGGCCAGAACACCATACCCACACCGAGCGCGGTCGCCAGTAACAACCGCATCATGACGCCAAACGTCGTGGTTTCCCGCTGGATCGTCTGCGCGGCGACCTTTTCCGTCGGACTGGCGTTCGGCTTCGCCGGAAGCAACGCCTCGTCCGACATCGACTCGAGCTGTTTGTCGATCTTGGCGAGTTCTTTATCCCAGTTAGATGGAGGCATGGGATGGCGGATGGCGGATGACGGATGGGCGAAACATCTCAGCTTTCCCTCGCCAGACCATAACGTTCGATCTTCTTGTAGAGATTCGAGCGGGGCATGTCGAGCACCCTCGCTGTTTCACTCACGTTCCAGTCCATCTCACGCAGCTTGTGCAACAGGAACGCCCGCTCGGCTGCGTTCTTGAATTCCTCGTACGTTTTGATTTCCAGCAGCGAGCCGAGACCCGACGCATCCGGCGGCCTCGTGCCCGTAAGCCGCGAGACATCAGCCGCGGTAATGCGCGGACCCGACGACAGGATGAGCACACGCTCGATCGCGTTGCGCAACTCCCGAACGTTTCCAGGCCAATCGTAACGCTGAAGAGTTTCGAGCGCGGAGCTATCGAGCATCCGGGGCGCAATCCCGTCCCGCTGCGTCAACACATTGACGAAATGCTGCGCCAGAAGGGGGATGTCCTCGCGGCGGTCGCGCAGCGGCGGCACGTGTAACGGCACGACGTTGAGCCGGTAGTACAGGTCCTCACGAAAGCGACCACCGGCAAGCTCCTCCTCGAGCATCTTGTTGGTCGCGGCCAGCACACGCACGTCCACACGATACGACTTGGTGCCGCCGATGCGGGTGACTTCACCGTCCTGCAGCACGCGCAACACCTTCGCCTGCGCGGCCAGGCTCATGTCGCCGATTTCATCGAGAAAGAGTGTTCCCTTGTCGGCCTGCTCGAACTTTCCGGCGCGATCGCTCACGGCGCCGGTGAACGACCCCTTCATGTGGCCGAACAATTCGCTCTCGATCAGTTCCGACGGAATCGCCGCGCAGTTCACCTCGACAAACGGCTTGTTCGCCCTCGGCGAGAGACGATGAATCGCGCGGGCCACGAGCTCCTTGCCCGTACCGTTCTCGCCCGTGATGAGCACCCGGGCCGGCGTGACCGAGACCTTCTCGATCTGGTTCGTGAGTGCGCGAATCGCATACGACTTCCCCACGATCTCGAACCGCGACTCGATCGTCTCGCGCAGGCGAGCATTCTCTTCCTGCAGCGATTGCGTCTGCAACGCATTCCTGAGCAGGACGAGAATGCGGTCGGTGTCGAGCGGCTTCTCGAGAATGTCGTACGCGCCCAGCTGGGTGGCCTCGACCGCGGTCTGAATCGTCGCATGACCACTGATCATGACCACGGTCGCGGTCGAGTCGATCTGGCGGATGCGCTTCAGTCCTTCCAGCCCGTCCATTCCGGCCATCTTCACATCCAGAAAGACGAGATGTGGGCGCCACTTCTCGAACGTCGCGATGCCGGCAGGAGCACTCGACTCCGAGCGCACCTCGTATCCTTCGTACTCGAGCAGCTGGCCGAGCGCGGCGCGAATGCCCTGCTCGTCGTCGACCACCAGGATGCGGTGGCTCACCGGCCGCGGCGGTAGAGGGTGATTTCGCCCCGGGACACGCGGACGTCGCCGATATACTCGGGAATGGAGATCGCGATCCCGTTAGGCGCGACCCCTTCCGGCCTGACACTGGCGTCCAGGCGCGCCAGCAATCGCGGAATCGCCGCGCGCGGGAGCGAAAGGTCGGCAATCTTCACCGACGCCACCCGGAATTCGCCGAGTCCGGGGCGCAGGACCCCCATCGTGCCGGTGAACTCGATGCGCTCGCGTTTGTCGAGGATGCTCGCCAGCGGACCTAACGCGTCGAGCCCGCGCAGGTCCTCGAGTTCCACGAGCGCACGAACGCGCACGGTTTCACTGTCGACCGCCGCCTCCACCGAATCGAGATTCGCCGGCAGCCTGTGCCCGGAACTCGCCACCATGAGCTCCGCCAGTTCGGCGGCGGATACCGTGACATAGGCCGGCCCATTGGGCCGACCGAGAGACGCAATGTCGTCACCGGTCTTCTGCGTGCCGGCACCGGGTTCCTTGACCGTTTCCCAGGTCACCGGCGCGGGCTCTCCACGACCGAGCACACGCGGCATCCACCGGTCGCGCATGAGGAACGCGACCGCGCCCGCCAGCACGAGCAGGAGAAGACACCCGAGTCGACCAAGACAGGAGAACACGACGTTCCTTACGGTTCGGAAGTGGGGAACGATTCGGCGGGAATCTAAGAGCCGCCGAGCGGAAACGATGCGAGCACTGAATACTCCGAGCCTGCCGGGCGTAGCACGCTCCGCATGAGCAATACCCGCGAGACGTCAAACGGGTACGTGTCATGTTTGTGAAGTGCCAGCGCCTTGCTCAGGCTCACCTTCTGCTCCGCGGACAACGGGCCGGTTGTACGCCCGATCGTCAGGTGGGCGCGAAACGGACGCTGAGGAAAACCCAGCGTGGCGCACGTTTCTCCGATGTCCCCGCCCAATCGGATGAGCGCTCCTTCATCACGAAGGCCGAGCCACACGACACGGATCCTGCGCCAGTCGGGGAACACGCCGACTCCGGTGATCACCGCGGGAAAGGGGGAATGCCGAAGGGCGACAGCTTCGGTGGCGACAGAAATTTCCGCTACGCGCGACTCGTCCACTTCCCCGAGGAATGCCATCGTGAAGTGGAAATGACTCTCGCCCACCCAGCGAATCCCGCTGGTGGTCGCGCGAACACTGTCCACGGTGCCGGCGACGCGGCGCCGGCACGGATCGCCTGGATCAATTGCCAGGAAGAGCCGCACCGTCCGGATCCAGTTCCAGCGCGAGGTGCGTGAAGCCCTCTTCCTTTGCAAGGCGCAGCACGTCGGCACGCACCGCCGCTGTCAGGTAACCCGGGGCCGCGACTATTATTGCCAGGCGATCCCGCACTTCAATGCGGCACGTGATGCCCTCCTGCGCAAGGCGAGACGTTAGGTTCACGCCGCCGCCACGCCTTCGAGCACGTTCAGGGAACCGGAACGGAAGCCTCGCAAGTCGATCGCCACACGACGGAACCCCGCGGCGCGGACGGCCTGCACCAGCCGCTGCGCATTGTCCGGCAACAACCACTCGTCGATCAGTCGCGATTCGAGCTCGATCCGGGCGAGGTCATCATGATGCCTGACGCGGAGGTCGCCGGTGACCCCGAGTGCCCGAAGCCCCCGCTCGGCACGATCGATCTGTTGCAGGCGTTCTGGCGTTACTGGGGTGCCGTAGGGAATCCGCGACGCCAGGCATGGAGCAGACGGTTGCGACCATGTCGCCAGTCCGCGCGCGCGCGAAAGTTCGCGAATCTCTGCCTTGGTGAGCCCTGCCAGGGCCAGCGGCGACTGGACGCCATGCTCCGCGGCCGCCCGAGAGCCAGGACGATGACCCGTAAGGTCATCGGCATTGGTCCCGTCGACGACGGTCGTCATCCCCTGGTCGCGGGCCATGGGACACAACACGGCCCAGAGCACACTCTTGCAGAAATAGCAGCGATTCACGGGATTTGCGGCGTAGCGCGGATCGTCCACTTCATCCGTAGCGACGATCCGGAGCTCGATATCCCACTGGGCGGCGAACGCGAGCGCCTTGTCCGATTGATCGTTAGGCACGGAAGGGCTGCGGCCGAACACCGCCAGGACGTTCCGTCGCCCGAGCACCTCACGAGCGACCACGGCCAGGTACGTGGAATCGACGCCACCGGAATACCCGATCAGCACCGATCGCTGCTCGCGCAGCCACTCGGCGAGACGGCTTTCCTTGAGCCTGGCAGTGTCGATCGAGGGTGACTCCATGCGCGAAACGTAGCGCAGTCACCACCGCAACACAGTTACTTCGGCTTCTGCGCCGCGCGACTGGCGAGCGCCCAGGCAAACGCCTCCTGCATGAGATCCGGAGGCACCGTGTGACCACCCACGAAAGTCTTGAGCGTCACCTCATAGCCGGCCCGGCTCAGCATTGGCGCAATGCGCTCGCTCGTGTCCTCGAACGGCAGGATGGGATCGTTATTGCCGTGCGTGATGTACACCTCGGGCTTTCCCGCCGCTGTACTGGGAGGGATGAATCCCGGAGAGAACGCCACGATGCGCGTGAACAGGTCGCCATTCATTCTGCCGATTGCCAATGCGTACGATGCGCCGTCGGAAAACCCCGACACAATCACGCGCGACGGATCGATCGACACGCGCGAAAATACGATTCTCAACGCGCTGTCCAGGAACGCGATATCGGGGCCATACATGCCGCGGATGGCGTCCCAGGTTGGACCTCGCGAATCGGGAATGAGCAGGGCGAAGTCGAGACTGTCGGAGGCGCCGAACAGGCGGCGACGGATTCCCTGCGCTGACCCGCCGGCACCGTGAAGCATCACGACGAGCGGAACCGGTCCCCTCGCGGCCGCGCGCGGAACGAACAGCAGGCCGTCGCGCTCGCGGCCCAGGCGCAGCTGCACAAAGCCGGAGACTGGTGTGCCAGTGACCGTGCGCGGCCTGGCTTTCAGCCGGCCATCCCGCCACACCAGGTCCTGCGACTGACCTAACGAGCAGGCAGCAATGGCTGCGACAGATGCCAGCGTGAGCAGGCGTTTGTGGCGTGATGGCGTGAGCGGGAGGGTCACGCATGGAAAATGTCACGGCCTGTCGCGCTTTGCAGGGCGTGGGCTGACCCGGGGCATGGGGTACAGGGCATGGGGTCTGGGATTGCAGCCCCATGCCCTATGCCCCATGCCCCATTGCCCCATGGGGCTGGTGTTGCTAAGTCGGTCCTGGATCGCGATTCTTTGCGGAGTGACAGCGTTGTTCGTCCTTCTTCTGGGCCGCTGCGAGCGGCCCGGACCCCATCAAAGTCTCGGGGTGGACTGCCAGTCAGTCCTCCTCATGAACAGCGTGGCGCGTGGGCTGGGAGGGGGTGTTTTTCCAGATCAGTCGTCGACAAGAAGTACTCCGGCCCGGGCCGCTGGCGGGCGCTTCCTGAGAGATCCTTAAGTCGCAAATGGGTGTGGGAAACTCGATCAGGCCGGTAGATTACATGGCTTGATCTCCGACGAGTGCGTCGTCAAGCTGGTCCACCGAGCTAATACGCGAATGACCACACACGAGAACTACGGAAACTCGGACGACCTGCCATTGATCATCCAGGGCGGGATGGGTGTCGGCGTTTCCAACTGGGTTCTCGCGAAGGCAGTCTCGATGCGTGGCCAGTTAGGCGTTGTATCCGGGACCTGTGTCGACTCGATTCTCGTGCGCCGGCTGCAGGACGGAGACATTGGTGGACACGTGCGTCGCGCGATGGCGCACTTTCCGATTCCGCACGTCGCAGAAGCGGTACTGAGCAAGTTCTTCATCGCCGATGGCCGACCGCCGCGCACGCCGTACAAGGCGCTCCCGATGTACAAGCAGACGGTGAGCCTGGCGCGGCAGCAGATCACCATGATCGCGGCATTCGTGGAGGTCTGGCTGGCGCGTGAGGGGCACTCCCGCCCAGTCGGCATTAACCTGCTGACGAAAGTACAAATGCCCAACCTGCCGACGCTGTATGGCGCAATGCTGGCCGGCGTCGGCTACGTCCTCATGGGCGCCGGCATCCCGCGTGAGATTCCGGGGGTGCTCGACAACCTCGCGAACCACGATTCCGTTTCCATCAAGTTCGACGTCGAAGGTCTCGCGGCAGGTGAGACCGAATATCTCCGCTTCGATCCCCGCGAGCACTGGTCTCCGGGTGACCTGCTCTATCGTCCGCGATTCCTGGCCATCATCTCGGCGAATTCGCTGGCCACATCGCTCGCTCGTAAGGCAACGGGTCGGGTCGATGGCTTCGTCATTGAAGCGCCGACGGCGGGTGGACATAACGCACCGCCGCGCGGAGAGCTCAAGCTCAATGAGCAGGGCGAGCCGGTCTACGGTGAGCGCGACATCGTCGATCTCGACAAGATGATCGAGCTGGGATTGCCGTTCTGGCTCGCCGGTGGCGCCGGATCCCCCGAGCGACTCCAGGCGGCTCGCGCCGCCGGCGCCGCAGGGATCCAGGTCGGCACGTTGTTCGCGTATTGCGAAGAGTCCGGTTTCACGTCGGCACTCAAGAACCAGGTGCGGGACGGCGTTATGCAGGGACGCGTTGGCGTGCGAACGGATCCGCGCGCTTCGCCCACGGGCTACCCGTTCAAGATCGTCGAGATCGAAGGCGTGAACTCACGGGCCGAGGGTCGCAAACGATGCTGCGACCTGGGCTACCTCCGAACGGCGTATCGCGAGGAAAGCGGACGGCTCGGATACCGATGCGCGGCCGAGCCCATCGATACATACGTGAAGCGCGGTGGACAGATCGAGGACACGGAAGGGCGGAAATGCCTGTGTAACGGCTTGTTCGCGAACATCGGGCATGCCCAGGTTCGCAACGATGACGTGGATGAACGCCCGATCATTACGAGTGGCGATGAACTCGCCTGCCTCGGCGCCTTCTTCGGCGAACATCCGCAATACACCGCCGGCGACGTGATCGAACACCTGCTCAGTCTCCACGTGGCGTCGAACGGACATGTCGCCTCCAACGGCGCTGCGTCATCCAATGGCCACGGATCACTCAATGGCGATCACGAGTCGAATGGGCATGCGCCCGTCAACGGTCAGGTTGCGCTCCTGAACGGTCAGCACGCGAATGGCAATGGGTCGGCCAATGGCAACCGATCGCGGAGCGCTCGCGACGCGGAGGACGCTGATCCGGCCGACGCAGTCGGGCGGAATGGCAAAGGCGTGGCGAACCCGGCGCACGTTCATTCGCGAGTCATCGCATAACGCGAAGCCTCTTCGCATAGCCATTCACGACCCTTCCCTTTCATGGGTGGGGCGCGCCAGCTTGCGGCATGACGGCAATACGACTGATCGGCGTCCCGATGGACCTGGGCGCGTCGCGGCGCGGGGTCGACATGGGCCCCTACGCCGTGCGCTACACCGACCTGCGCGAGCGCCTCGAGCGTATGGGTCACGAGGTCGATGACCTCGGCAACGTGGCGGTCCCGTTTCGTGAGGATGCCGAGCGCGGAGCCCAGCGCGGGGCGCGCTACCTTGGCGCCATAACGAGTGTCTGTCGTGATGTCGCGAACCTGACGAGGGCCGCACTGGAGCTGGGACGCTTTCCGATCCTGCTCGGCGGTGATCACTCACTCGCGGCCGGATCCGTCGCCGGCGCCGCCGCGTATCACGCCGCTCGCAACGAGCGCATCGGGGTTATCTGGATCGACGCACATGCCGACCTGAACACGCCCGGAAGCTCCAAGTCAGGGAACGTCCACGGTATGCCGCTGGCGCACCTGCTCGGCCACGGCGATACCGCACTCGCCACCGCCGGCGGCATCCGTCCCGCGGTCAAGCCGAACAACGTCGCACTGGTTGGACTGCGCGATGCTGATGACGCGGAACGAGAGCACATCGGCAAGTGGAAGATCCGTGCCCTGACGATGCGGGCAATCGACGAACGCGGGGTGCGCAGTGTGATGGAAGAAGCGATCGCCGTGGCTTCGGACGGTACGGCCGCCATCTGGGTCTCCTTCGACCTCGATGCGCTGACGCCTGAGGCCGCGCCAGGCGTAGGCACTGCGGTTCCGGGTGGAATGACGTACCGCGAGGCGCATCTCGCGATGGAAATGCTGGCCGATACGAAGCGCGTGATCGGCATCGACCTGGTCGAGGTGAATCCGGTGCTCGACAAGTTCAATCGGACGGCGGGGATCGGGACGGACCTGCTGTTGAGCGCGATGGGGAAGCAGATCGTGTAAACAGAGCAAGAAGCAAGAAGCAAGAAGCAAGAAGCGAGATGACAAACTGCGGCGGCACTTAATCGAAGCCTAACGTGACCGAGGAACTGCAGTACACGCCACCTGACTTCGATTCGCCGCACCTCCGCGCGGCTCCACCGGCGCGCGTGGTGACCTGCGAAGCGGACGGTGTCTTGCCCGAGGGCTTTTTCGCGACGACGAACCTGCCTTCCTACGTGAAAGGCGAAGATGGCCTGTGGCGCATGCCCCGCGAGCCCCGCATGGACGGCTGTCTCGTCAGGGATGAGAAGGGAGGTTGGTGGGTTCGCGAGGGACGTCGCGTGCGTCACGGCGACGCGGTCGTGGTGGGCAAGGCTGAAGATGGCAGTGAAGGCGTCCTGGTGCACGCGCACGGCTTCGAGCCACCGGGAAGCGTCACCGGTGACTTCCACTTCATGTCGAGCCAGGTCTCACGCGAGAAGCCCATCGACTATGGGATGCTGGCGCGGATGCTCGTCGCCGAGCGACGGCGCGGGGGCTACGTCCTGTGGGTAACCGGCCCGGCGCTCGTGCACTCCCGGGCGCGGGACAACCTGGTCTGGTTCATCCGTCACGGGTTCGTGCAGGCGTTGCTGGCGGGGAATGCGGTGGCCGTCCACGACATCGAGGCCGCGGTGGTGGGTACCACGTTAGGCATGACGGAACAGGGGATGCCCACCGAGGGTGGTCACTCCGCGCACATGCGCGCAATTAATTCAGTGCGGCGATCGGGTTCGATCGCCGCTGCCGTGCGGGATGGATTGATCGCCGAGGGTATCATGCACGCGTGCGTGATCGAGGAAGTGCCGTTCGTGCTGGCTGGATCGATCCGCGATGATGGCCCTTTGCCGGACGTGTTCACCGATGCGGTCGCGGCACAGGACGCGATGCGAGCACACACGGTGAAGGCGACGATGGCGGTGATGGTCGCGACCGCGCTGCACTCGATTGCGGTCGGCAACATGCTGCCGGCCTATTACGAGGATCCGGAGCGCGGAATTGTGGAGCTGCCGACGATCTGTGTGGATGCAAGCGAGTTTCTGGTCAGCAAGTTGAAGGATCGGGGGACGCACCAGGCGGTAGGCGTGGTGACGAATGCGCAGGATTTCATGAGCATTTTGAGGGCGGCGGTGGAGGAGGAGATGAGTTGAGGGTCGAACGGGGGGCAGTCCGCGGCATATGGCAGTTCGCGGTGTACGGCAGTCTGCGCTTTTTTTACTCGCGCTGATCCGTCCGATAATGCAACGCCTCAGCCACATGCCGCTGTGTGATTCCGGGATCGGCATCGAGGTCTGCGATCGTTCGCGCCACCTTGAGGACGCGATGATATCCGCGGGCTGAGAGCGCGAGCCGCGTCGCGGCTGTGGCAAGCAATTCCCGCGCCGATGCGTCGATTCCACCATTCGCATCCAGCCAGCGGCCGTGCACGTGTGCATTGCACGTCACCGACGCAAATGATCTGTAGCGGAGGGCCTGTCGAGCCCGAGCCAGTTCCACACGCTCGCGAATGACGCAGGACGCCTCCGCCCGCGACGACTCGGCCAGCACCCGCAGCGGAACGGCCGGAACCCGCACGGTCATGTCGATCCGGTCGGCCAGCGGACCGGAGACTTTCGAGCGATGGCGAGCAACGTCGAGCGCAGAGCAGGTACAGCTCGTGCCGTTCGGGCTACCGAGCCGGCCGCATGGGCAGGGATTCATGGCGCCAACCAGCGTGAAGCGCGCGGGAAACGCGACTGACCGCGCCGCCCTGGCAATGACGACGCGCCCTTCCTCCAACGGCTGGCGCAGGGCATCCAGCACGTGACGCGGCATCTCCTGGAGCTCATCGAGAAAGAGGACGCCGTGGTGTGCGAGGCTTACCTCCCCCGGGCGCGGTCCGCTGCCTCCGCCGATCAGCGCCGCCGCCGACAACGTGTGATGTGGCGCGCGAAACGGTCGACGGCCGGAGGGTGCTTCGCCAGGCGTCACCAGTCCCGCCACCGAGTGGATCGCCACCACATCGAGCGCTTCCGCTTCGCCTAACGCGGGAAGGATCGTGGGCAGCCGGCGGGCGAGCATCGTCTTGCCGGTCCCGGGCGGGCCGATCATCAGGACCGCATGGCCGCCGGCGGCCGCGATCTCGAGGGCCCGCTTGGCCAGTGGCTGACCGGCCACGTCCGCCATGTCCGCGGCGTCCTCCGGCTCATTCACCAGCGCAGCCACCGCCGGCGGTGCGGACAACGCGTCGCGGCGAAGGGCGTCCACCAGCATCGCCAGCGACTCGGCTGCACTGATTTTGATGGATGACACGAGAGCCGCTTCGGGAACGTTCGGCAGCGGGAGGATGAGGGTCGGATCCGTCGGTGCGCGGGCGAGCAGTCTGGCAACGGGCAGTACGCCCCGCACTGGTCGAAGTGACCCATCGAGCCCCAGTTCGCCGAGTGCGACGATGCCGTCGGTGGCACCATTGCGAAGTTGTCCGGTCGCCACGAGAAGCCCTAACGCGATCGGCAGGTCGAAGGCGGTGCCGTCCTTACGGGTATCGGCTGGGGCGAGATTAATAGTGACCCGCCTGGGAGGCACCTGGAAACCCGAATTGACGACCGCCGCCGATACGCGTTCCCGGCTCTCGCGAACCGCACCCGCCGGTAGACCAACTATGGTCCATTGAGGTAGTCCGGCGGCGACGTCTACCTCGACCACAACGTGGTACGCGTCAATCCCTACGACGGCGGCCGATGCGATCGCGGCGAGCATGCGGTACGATCAGTCCACGCGCGCTGCGTGTCTTCATCGTCACAATGCGCATCGAAGCATTGGAACGCATCGAAGGCCGCGACTAGCGACCCGCAACCTGTTTTCACGACTCACGATTCACGATTCACGAATCACGAATCACGAATCACGAATCACGAGTCACCGGACCCCGCCTTCACGCCGCGGTGGCCGCTCGAATCAGGCCGACATCGGAGACAAGCAATTCCTCGATCGTCGCGCTCGACACGGGACGGCTGAAAAGAAACCCCTGCACCGCCTCACAGCCAAGCGACGCCAGTACCTCGAACTGCTCCCACTGTTCCACGCCTTCGGCAATGGTCCGCAAGTCGAGCGCCTCGGCGAGCGATACGATCGTGCGCACGAACGCCGCATCGTGATCGCCGCGCTGAAGACCCTCGGTGAACGATCGATCGATCTTGAGAATGTCGACCGGGAAGCGCTGCAAATAGGAGAGCGAGGAGTACCCTGTGCCGAAATCATCGATGGCCAGTCGCACGCCCAGTTGCTTGAGCTCCCGCAGCCGCGCCAATGTCGCTTCGGTCTCCTGCATGATCACGGTCTCGGTGATCTCCAGCACAAGGTTTTCTGGCGCCAGCCCGGAAGCCGACAGCGCGCCTTCCACAATAGCCGGCAGACCGGGGTCGGGAAGCTGGCGACCGGAAATGTTGACGGTCACAGTGATCGGCTGGCGAGGACGGGCGGCATTCCATCCTGCTGCGCGGCGGCACGCCTCGCCTAACACGCGCGCACCTAACGGGATGATCATGCCGCTTTCTTCGGCAACGGGGATGAACACCGATGGCGGCACCGTGCCTCGGTCGATGTGCGACCACCGCAACAGCGCTTCGGCGCCGATGATCAGGCCGGTCGCGACATCGACGATCGGCTGGTAGGCCAGACCGAGCTCATTCCCGTCGCCTTCGATGGCACGGCGCAGGTCGGCTTCCAGAGACACGCGTTCGACGATCGCTTCATGCATCCGCGGATCGTAGTGCACCCAGCCTCCGCGGGCCTGTGCCTTCGCCGCATACATGGCGACGTCGGCATTACGCAGCAGCTCGTCCGGCGACTCTCCGCCATGCCATGTCGCTATCCCGACGCTCGCCGACGCCACCACCTCACGTCCGGGGTCGATCTCGATCGGCCTTTCAAGCGCTCGCGTTATGCGCTGAGCCACGATCTCGACTCCCTCCCGACCATTCGGACTGTCAAGGAGCACCGCGAATTCGTCGCCACCGAGGCGTGCCACCGTATCGCAACCGCGCGTAGCGCTCAACAAACGGTCGCCGACGATGCTGAGCAAACGATCTCCAGCGCTGTGCCCCTGCGTGTCGTTTACCGCCTTGAAATTGTCCAAATCGAGGAACAACACCGACAGCAGTTCGCGGTCACGCGCCAGGCGCGCCATCGCGTGGCCGAGCCGGTCAAGGAAGAGCGTACGATTGGCCAGCCCCGTCAAATGATCGTGGAACGCCTGATGGAGCAGCTGCGCCTCGAGTGTCTTTCGTTCGCTGATGTCCTGCACCATTGCGATCAGCCGGAATTCGTTGCGGTCTTCGGCTCGAGAGAGCGTGACCGTACCCCAGCCGACACGGCCGTCCCCGCGAACGAACCGCAGCTCTGCGCTGCCGTTCTCGCGGGCTCCTGAACCGACATCGTGGAGGAGTTCCGCCATCAGGTCGGCGTGCTCGGGCGGTGTGAAGTCCGTCAGACGTCGATCCCTCAGCTCCTCCTGACTCGCGCCGAGGAACTGTTCGAACGCAGCATTCGTGTCGCGTATGGTGGAATCGGCTCCCAGGACGACGATGCCTGTCGCCGAATGCTCGAACACGGCGCGGAAACGTTCATCGGCAGAGCGTGACGCCTCGATCGCGCGGCGTAGCGTACGTTCGTTCCACGCGGTCGCGTACGTGATGACTACGCCGCCGACAATGAGAAGCAGCACCTTCGCGGTTTCGTCGAGCCACGACGTGCCGGTCGTGACGACCGACTCCAGCGGTGACGGCAGCAACGATACCCGCGCCGTGAGCAGGAAGAAGAGCGCAACGACCGCGTATTGCACGGCGACCGTGGCCGACGCCGCCGCTGCACGCCGTGGCGAACCGGTAAAGGGTCGGGCAGCGAGGATGATGAAGTAGGCTGTCCAGATGGGTGACTTGACCGCGAGATCGGGAAGGCCTTGCAGTCCGTAGCCGAAGAGCAGCGTCGATACGGCCGTTATGTCGACGTACGTATTGATCGCCGACAGCGGCTGCCAGGGATATCGCTTGCGATGAAAGCGGAAATGCTGAAAGACCGCCCAGGTGAGCATGGGCGTGAGCACGCCCACGTTCACAAGGTTCAGCTCACGCGTCAGTGCCGGCGCCCAGAGGGCGGCGACGAAGGCCAGCGAAATCAGGACACCGAGACGCACCACGTTCACGGTGCGCTCGGCCGCGATGTACTGCGCCTGAAGCACCGCGGCGGTCGCGGACTCGAAGGGAGATTGTCC
Source organism: Gemmatimonadaceae bacterium (assembly GCA_035646395.1). Lineage (GTDB taxonomy): Bacteria > Gemmatimonadota > Gemmatimonadetes > Gemmatimonadales > Gemmatimonadaceae > JABWBJ01. The sequence continues at coordinate 69,237 of DASRPK010000118.1, forward strand.
CGAAGAAGTGGAGTGGCGCATTGGCACGGATCTTTACTGCAGACGTGTCCGTGCCGCCTCCGTCACATTCGCGGGTTCGTCCCGGGCGCCGTTGGCGCGGGACTGGATGACGTTAGGGGTTTCTTGCCGGAACGGCGGCTTTCAGCGCCTGTTCGCGTACGTTCTCGGGCTCCGGCGTGAAATCCTCACCGGGGTTGATGAACCGGTCGTGCTCAAACCCGTATTGCCGGTCGTACAGCTCTCGATACCGGCCACCTAACGCCATCAACTGGGGGTGGGTTCCGCGCTCGACGATCCGGCCTTCTTCCATGACCAGGATCTGGTCAGCGGTCACGATCGTCGACAACCGGTGGGCAATGACAAACGTCGTCCGGCCGGTGCGCAGCGACCGGAGTCCGTCGCGGATCATCGCCTCACTCTCGCTGTCGAGGCTCGATGTCGCTTCGTCGAGGATCAGGATGCGGGGATCGGCCAGAATCGCCCGGGCGATCGCCACGCGCTGGCGCTGGCCGCCGGAGAGCTTCACGCCGCGTTCGCCGACAATCGTGTCGTACTGCTTTTCCCACTTCTCGACGAATTCATCGACGTGAGCGATGCGCGCCGCGCGGCGCACCGCTTCGTCCGTCGCGTCCGGATGCGCGTAGGCGATGTTCTCCCTGATCGTCCCGTCGAACAGGAAATTGTCCTGCATGACCGCGCCGAGGCTCGCGCGATAGTCCCGCAGCCGGACCGTCGAGAGATCATGGCCGTCAACGAGCACCCGCCCGGACTTGGGCCGATGAAACGCCATAACGAGCCCGATGACGGTGCTCTTCCCCGCACCGCTCGAACCGACGAGCGCGGTGGTCGATCCTGGCGGCGCGCGGAACGATACATCTCGCAGGACGGGCACGTCCGGCACGTATTCGAACGAGACGTCTTCGAACACCACGTCTCCCTCGACGCTCTTCAACGCGGCCCGTCCGGCGTCGTCGGCATCCTCGCGCGCGACGTCGCGGAGTTCGCGGATGCGATCGAGTCCGGCAAACGCCTCGGTGATCTGCGTGCCGATGGACGCGATACCGACAAGCGGCGCTGCCACCATGCCGATGAAGAGGACGTAGGTGATCAGCTCACCCATCGTCATCTGGCCCGACAGGTAGGCGCGCCCCCCCATGATCATGATGAGCACACCGATCATCCCGACGATGAGGTGTGCTCCCGAGCCGACCGCCGACGTTCCGGTAATCGTCCTCTTCACGTTGTGGAACAGTCGTTCGGCGCCGGACGTGAACGTAGCGTCTTCCCGATCCTCGGCCGTGTACACCTTCACGATGCGGACACCGCCAAGTGATTCGCCTAACCGGCCCGTCACCTCGGCGTTGATCACGCTCCGTTCCCTGAAGATCGGCCGAAGCTTCTTGAACGCGATCGCCATCATGCTGCCGAACGCCGCCAGCATAAAGACGGTGAAAATCGTCAGGCTCCAGTTGAGGTAGAGCAGCACTCCCATCGCCAGCACCGCCGAAAAGAGCCCACCGACGAGCTGGACGATGCCCGTACCGACGAGGTTCCGGATACCTTCGGCGTCGGTCATGATGCGCGAGATCAGCTGTCCTGTTTTTGCCGAGTCGAAATACGAGACGGGCAACCGCAAGACGTGATGCTCCACCTCGATTCGCATGTTCGTGATCGCGCGCTGCGCCGTGATGCTTACGACCTGTGACAAGCTGAAGGAGGTGATGGCCTGGATAATCGTCGTGATCCCGGCCAGCAGCGCGATCGGCAGCAGGAGCTGCGTCTGCCGACCTCCCAGAACGTCGTCGATGACGTATTTGGTGCTGAATGGCAGGACCATTGAAGCCATCCGGCTGATCAGCATGAGGACCAGCCCGATCGACAGCGACCGCCGATGCTGCCACATCAGCGCCCGGGCCTCGCCCCAGGCGCGCTTCATGTCCGTCTTGCGGGGCTTTTTTTCCGGGTCCATCTGCTGGGTGCGCTGGGTGGACCTTGAACCTAGCCGCTCGCTCCGGTCCCCCGCGCCGGGCAATCTGGGAGAAACCCCTAGCCGGGGACTCACGTAAGGTCTCCGTCGACTAACCAACCGGGAGAGCACCGCATGTGGAGTCTTATCACGTCTCTGCTTGCCAAAGTGGCGTTGTTGAAATTGTTGCTCAAGACGCTTGGGTCTTTGGGCTGGCTGCTCCCGATTGCCTTCGTCCTGAAACTAGTCGGGTTACCGGTGCTGATCGTGCTCGCGATCCTGGCGGCGCCGATTTTCATCATCCTCGCGATCATAGGACTACCCATCATGTTCGTCATCATTGCCGGTGTTCTGCTGCTGGTCGGGTTCTTCTTCATCCTTTCGATGGGCCTCCTCGTTCTCAAGATCGCGATCCCGATCCTTCTCGTGTATTGGTTGATCCGCTGGTTTTTCCGGAACGGGAAGAACTCCATCGACCCGGCGGTTGACTGAGTATCGGGCGGGTCACGCCTTGACGGTGTGACCCGCCTTACGGAGCACCTCAACGGCCTTCGGCAGGACCGCTTCGCCCACCAGCACGTAGTCGGTGTCGTAGGTCGACACCACGAAGACCGGTACGTCAGCATCAGCGAGCGGCGTCGTCAACGAAGCCAGCACCCCGGTAAGGTGGAACGGGAGCGCGCCCTCGACGCGCAACGCGCGAAACCTTCGTTGCGCGGTCAGCCCTTCGGGAAGCCGGGCCTCCTCACATACCAGTGAATCCTCGTCTGCCGTTCGCGTGAACGACAGGAAATTCGAGGTCGCCGCCCACCAGGGCATTCCACTTCCCGGCTCGAGTTGAACGACTGCGAGCAGGGGTTGCAGAAGCTCGAGTGTGAGGGATTGCGTCATTCAGGGGCTGGGCGCGTTGCCGAAGATCCCACGAACGTTGGTTGCGGATCTACGCTAAGGGGAGAGCGAATTGTCGCGAATCCTGATGCTCGGAACCGAAGACTCGACAGCTCCGACCCGGTCGTGAAATTTGCGAAAATCTCAACAGTCTTCGCGAGAATTCGCGTCTAAAACTCGTGGGATTCTGGGCAACGAGACTTGGCAGGAAGTCCGCATGAGATGCGTTGGTTGATTAAGATCAGCGCGTGTTCGTACCAAAGCTCGTCACGACCCTCAAGGACTACAACCGGCAGCAATTCGCGAACGACCTTACGGCGGGAGTAATCGTCGGGATCGTGGCGCTGCCGCTGGCGATCGCGTTCGCGATAGCCAGCGGTGTCTCGCCAGAGCGAGGACTGATCACCGCCATCGTGGCCGGATTTCTGATCAGTGCACTCGGTGGGTCGCGGGTTCAGATCGGTGGTCCCACCGGCGCGTTTGTCGTCATCATCTACGGCATCGTTCAGAAGTACGGGCTCGAGGGGCTCACCGTAGCGACGCTGATGGCGGGCGTCATGCTCGTCGCGATGGGACTCGCTCGACTGGGCTCGGTCATCAAGTTCGTCCCGACGCCGCTGGTGACCGGATTCACGAGCGGGATAGCCGTCATCATCTTCTCGAGCCAGGTGAAAGATTTTCTTGGCCTGCGCATGGGCGACGTGCCGGCCAATTTCATCGAGAAGATCGTCGCGTACTCGGAGAACGTTCGGTACGTGAACGTGCAGGCGGTGGGCCTGGGAGTGCTCGCCGTCGCGATCATCCTGCTCTGGCCACGCGTGAGTCGCAAAATCCCGGGACCATTCGTCGCGCTCCTCGTGACGACCGCTCTCGCGTATTACGCGAAGCTCGACGTCGAGACGATCAGTTCGCGCTTCGGTCCGCTCACGGCAACGATTCCGGCGCCCGTTTTCCCGCGACTCGGTGTCGAGGAGCTAACCGCGCTCGTGGCGCCCGCATTCAGTATCGCGCTGCTCGGCGCGGTGGAGTCGCTTCTCTCGGCCGTCGTCGCCGACGGAATGATTGGCTCGCGGCACCGCGCGAACATGGAGCTCGTGGCCCAGGGCGTGGCGAACATCGCCAGTCCGCTGTTCGGTGGAATTCCCGCTACAGGCGCGATCGCCAGAACGGCGACGAACGTGCGCAACGGCGGTCGCACGCCCGTTGCCGGAATTATTCACGCGCTGACACTGCTCCTGATCACGCTCTTCTTCGGTCGCCTGGCCGGTCTCATCCCGCTCGCCACGCTCGCCGCAATCCTGGTGGTAGTGGCCTACCACATGAGCGAATGGCGATCGTTCCGCGAGGAATTACGGGCTCCGAAGAGCGACGTCGCTGTTCTGTTAGTCACTTTCTTCCTTACCGTCGTGGTTGACCTGACGGTGGCGATCGAGATCGGCATGGTGTTATCGGCCTTCCTCTTCATGCACCGCATGTCGGAGGTCACGGCCGTCAACGCGGTCACGCAACAGATCGCAAGAGAAAGTCGCGACGAAGGTGATGTGCCGCTCTCGGAACTCACGTCGCGATCCGTCCCCGAAGGCGTGGAAGTATTCGAGATCAGCGGAGCTTTCTTCTTTGGCGCTGCCGAGGTGTTCAAGGAGACGTTGACGCAACTCGGCCGTAAGCCGAAGGTCCTGATCATCCGCATGCGCGACGTCTCACTGCTCGACGCCACGGGGTTGCGCGCGCTGCGTGACGTGATTCGCCGAAGTCACTCCGAACGAACGCTCGTGCTGATCGCCGAGATCCACGCGCAGCCGATGGCGGCGTTGGAGCGTTCACCCGCCTTTGAGGAACTGGGCGAGGGGCAGATCTACATGACGCTCGAGGACGCGCTGGATCGCGCCCGCGAGCACATGGCTTCGCGCCATCCAACGCCGGCAACTGCTTTTCCGGCGGCGAAGCGCTAACCGGGCGCGTTTCCGAAGATCCCACGCGTTTCCGAAGATCCCACGAATTTTGGTCGCGGATCTGCGCTAACGAGAGCGAATTCTCGCGAATCTTACCCGTTGGAGCAGACTACTCGATAGAACTTTGCTTCGGGACCGAAATGGAGAATCAGCGCGACTTCGAGTTTGGTCGCGCGCAAATAGTTCGTTACTTGGCGTTTCGTGAACGGCGCCATAACCACCGTTGACTTGACCTCAACGATGACTTTTTCGTCGACGATCAAGTCGGCTCGGTGATGGGTAAGGAAGTCCCCCTTGTACGTGATCGGGATTGGTACTTCCCGGCCGACCGCTCTCGCTCGAGCAAGAAGCCCCCGTTCCAGGGCAAGCGAATAGACGTTCTCGAGGAAGCCGTATCCGAGGGTGTTGTATACCTCGAAAAACGCCCCAATGATGGCGTTCGTCGATTCTCGTTCCAGCAGGGTGATTTCAGTCATGCCGCGAGCATTCACCCGGCACGTCAGATCGCCGTCACACCAAGTTTAAGATTCGCGAGAATTCGGCTATTTTTTCGCGAGAATCGGCGTCTAAACGTCGTGGAGCTTTCGGGACCGAGCCGTAACCGATAATCCCGCAGGACTCCGTGATCTCGCCTCCCTAGACGCGAGGCAGGCGCGGGACGTCGCCGCGACCGGCGGAAACGCCGAGTCCAACGGCCAGGCCAAACGTGAGCGCCGTGCCTACTCCGACGATTGGAAGAAACGCGGCCACCAGCGCGCCCACGAAAAACGCACCGGCACCCGCCATGAGCGGCGCGAGCGGGTGGTTCACGGCATCCACGTAGCGGAGGCGTTCGCTCACGAAGGCGCGGGCGCGCGAATAACCGAGAATTGCAACGGCCATGGAAATGGCGAGGCCGAGAAGCAGAGAGAACATTCCGAATTCCTCCAGGACTGACGTGGCGCCGAGCGCGCTTGCGTGAACTACGGCGTACTTCCTCAGTGGTTTCGCCGAGCCGGCGGACGCAGCCGGCAGGCGGAACGCCACCAACATGTTACGACTTGTTCAGACAGTCGTGTGTACTTATGCATTCACCATGCATAAAGTCGCACACGTTCCGGCTCCGCGCATCAGGCGCCCCACCACGCGATCGCACCTCAGTGCGACGCACGTGGTGCGGCCTGCGCGCGCCGGTGACGTCGCTGCCATACATGCCCTGGTCAGGCGCTATGCGTCGAAAGGCGCGTTGCTGCCCCGAACCCCGACCGATATCCGCAAGGCGATCGATGATTTCGTGGTTGTCGTCGACGGCAACCGACGCGTGCTCGCCTGCGCCGCGCTTTCCTGCTACTCCGAATCCCTCGCCGAGATCGGCTCGGTCGCGGTGGCGAAAAGCGCGCAGGGAAAGGGACTCGGCACCATGGCGGTTCGCGGTACCGAAGCACAGGCCCGCGAACGCGGGATCATTGAACTGTTCGCGATGACGTCCGCCGAGCAGTTCTTCGAGTCACTCGGCTACGAGCGCTCCTCGGTCGAACAGTATCCGGACAAGCTCGCCCGTTATGAGCAGCTTCGCGCCGCCGGCGTCGACGTGGTGGAACGGTCGTGCTACCGCAAGGTGCTTACCTGGATCGATCGTTCCCGCGACCAGGCGCCGACGGCACAGCCACAACGGCAACAGCGTCGCCGCGCGGCGAAACAGACAAGCGCGTAATTCCGGTCAGGCCGTGCGACGAGAGGTCGGCGACAGTTTCCCAGTCGCCGCCGCGCTTCGGATCGAATGCCTTGAGGACGCTCCCCTCCCCCGCGAGCACGATCCCATCCGGCGTCCACGCGTAGTCTTCCACGCGACGCGGCATGCGAACGAGACGTTTCTGCTGCCGCGTCGTTGGATCGAGCACCGTCAGCCACCACTCGTCGTTGCTGACCTTGTGGACGAAGCTCACCTGCCCGTCGCGTGTCGTGTGCAGTGACCGACCAATGCTGGAGACGATCGTGTCGCCGCGACCCGTCGTGGTTGCAGCGAGTTGCAAGGTGTTGGGGCTGCCGAGGACGAACAGCGCCAGGAGCGTGTCGTTCGCCCAGGTGTGGTAGCCCACGGGTTTGATGCGCTCGAGAATGACGGTGCTGGGTGCGCCATCGAGGGGCACGCTCCACAGGCGCTGCGCGGAGTCCCGCTCGACGCGAATCACCGAGATCGCGTTCTTGTTCGGGATCGGAGTCGCCGAGTATTCGCTTTCGGGTGCGGTCAGGGTGACGCGAGTGGCCGCTGCACCGGCCGATGTTTCAATGCGGTAGATATCCGCCTGTTGGTCCTCGCGCGTCGAGGTGAAGAAAACTGTTTGGCCATCGCGAGACCAATTCGGCTGGTTGTCGTAGCCGGCGCGGTTGGTGAGGTTGCGCGCCGCAGTGACGGTGAGCTTCCCCGCGGTTTTTCCGAGGGACACCAGGAAGATGTCAGGATCTGGCGCCTGCGCGATGCCGACGCTGGAACAGAGGCAGAGCAGCGCTGACGTGAATTTGAAACGCATTGTTACGCTCCGGAACGTTTTGTTGCTTGTTGCTTCTTGCTTCTTGCTTCTTGCTCCTCCGATCTATCGCGCCGGCAGACCAGCACCTAACGCGAGCGCGATCCGCTCCGCCTGTCGTCCGTTCAGGCTGAGAACGATGGCGGCCATGTTGTTCGATGTCACCAGCCGCGCTGGCCAGCGCCACATGATCCGTTTCCCGGGCGGCGCCACGAACACCGTGTCGAGCTGGTCGGTGTCCTTCTTTCGATCCGCCTCGGACGCGTAGAGAAAGACCTGGATTTCAGCCCGCGACGTTTCCCAGACCAGGCCTTCGACACTCATGAAGTCGTGCCGAACGCCTTTCTCGCGCCGATTCACGGCAAGACCTGCCCGGGAAATCCGGTCTTCCACGTTGCACGCCTGCCAGAGACCAAACGTCGGGCACTGACCCCCAACGCTGGGCATCGCGGCCAGGGTGGACTCAGCCGCAACCGTTGCCGGGGCCTTCGTCTCCTCTGCTTTCGGTGGAGTTTCACCGGCGCAACCAAACGAGACCGTCAGGAAGACACCTAGCGCCCTCCGGAGCATTGAGGATCGCGGTCTTGTGCGCTGTGCATTACACCCGGCGCTCAATTTCATGCGCCAAAGTTACCTTCCCGACGCGACTCGGGGAGCGCCCGACGCTCGCACCAACGAAGGGATCGAATTAGGATCGTTGTCAGCTATCTCTCCCACACCTGACTCGAGACTGCCATGGCCGCGGATGAAATCGACTATCAGTTGATCGGCGACGACCTTCAAGCCGTCATCGTGACCCTTGATCCGGAAGAGGCCGTCGTGGCCGAAGCCGGCGCCATGATGTACATGCAGGATGGCGTGCGCATGATGACGTCGCTCGACATGCAGGGCCGCGGCACCACAAAGCTCATGGATCGGCTGCTCGGCGCCGGAAAACGCGTGCTCACCGGCGACTCGTTTTTCATCACGATGTTCCTGAACGAGTCCACGATGCGCCGCGACGTCGCGTTTGCGTCACCGTACCCGGGCAAGATCCAGGCGATCGACCTGAAGAAGTGGCGCGGCACCCTGATCGCGCAGAAGGACGCGTTCCTCTGCGGTGCGCGAGGCGTCGACGTGTCGATCGCCTTTTCAAAGCGCATCGGCGCGGGCTTCTTCGGCGGAGAAGGATTCATTCTGCAGAAGCTGACCGGCGACGGCCTCGTCTTCCTTCACGCCTCAGGCACGCTCCAGGAGATGACCCTCGCACCAGGCGAAATATTGCGAGTCGACACCGGCTGCATGGTCGCTATGGAAGAAAGTGTCGAATACGACATCCAGATGGTTCCGGGCATCAAGACGGCGCTGTTTGGCGGCGAGGGCCTCTTCTTCGTGAAACTCACGGGACCAGGCCGGGTGATCCTGCAGACTCTTCCCTTCTCCCGCCTCGCCGACCGCATCATCGCTGCATCGCCGAGGGCGGGCGGACGTCGCGTTGGGGAGGGAAGCGTGCTGGGCGCACTCGGCGGCCTGCTGGACGGAGACCGTTAGGCAGGACGATGGCGCTGACGTCGATCAACCCGGCGACGGGCGACACCGTCGCCGAGTTCGACGAGCATAGCGCCGACGAGGTCGAGCGCCGCCTCAGCGCGTCGGCCGAGGCGTTCGGGGACTGGTCGGCCCGCTCGGTATCGGAGCGGGCCCCCGTGCTGTCCCGCATGGCGGGCCTCCTCGAGGCTGAGCGTGACGCCATGGCCGGCCTGATGACCCTCGAGATGGGCAAGATCTTCCGCGCTGCGCGCGATGAAGTCACGAAGTGCGCGGTGGGGTGCCGGTATTATGCGGAGCACGCCGCGACGATCACCGCTGCGATCCCGGTCGAGGATGAGGGGATGCGCCACGGCGAAGTGCGCTTCGAACCGTTAGGCGCCGTCCTCGCGGTCATGCCATGGAATTTTCCCTTCTGGCAGGTGATCCGGTTTGCCGCGCCGGCCCTTGCGGCGGGCAATGTCGCCCTGCTGAAGCACGCGTCGAACGTTCCCCAATGCGCCATGGCGCTCGAAGACCTGTGGCGGCGGGCGGGTGTCCCTGACGCCGCGTTCCAGACGCTGCTGATTGGCTCATCGCGCGTAGAAGCGATCGTCGCCGATTCCCGCGTTGCGGCCGTCACGCTGACGGGAAGCGAAGGCGCCGGACGCGCCGTGGCCATGGTAGCCGGTCGTCACCTGAAGAAAACGGTGCTCGAGCTGGGCGGATCCGATCCGTTCATCGTGACGCCGTCCGCGAACCTCGAGCTGGCGGTGAAAGCCGCGGTGGATGCGCGAATCATCAACAACGGCCAGTCATGCATCGCCGCCAAGCGTTTCATCGTGCTCGAGGAAATCGCCGAGGAGTTCACCGCGCGATTTGTGCTGCGCATGTCGGCCTTGAAGGTGGGTGACCCGATGCTCCCGAATACCGATGTGGGACCCCTTGCGACCGCGGCGATTCGCGACGAGCTGCAGGCGCAGGTTCAGGAAACCGTGTCGCGGGGCGCCGAGGTACTGTTAGGCGGCGCGCCGCTGGCAGGACCAGGATGGTTCTACGCGCCGACCGTTCTCGCCGACATTCCACGAGGCTCGCCGGCCCGTGAGCAGGAGTTGTTCGGCCCGGTGGCGTCGGTGTTTCGGGTGCCCTCCGTGGACGCGGCCATCGCGCTGGCGAATGACTCGACGTTCGGACTTGGCGCGAGTGCGTGGACCACGGACGCGGTGGAAGCGGAACGATTCGCGCGAGGGCTCGACGCCGGCTCGGTGTTCATCAACGGGATCGTTGCCTCGGATCCGCGCTACCCGTTCGGCGGAGTGAAACACTCAGGCTATGGTCGCGAGCTCGGAGCGTGGGGATTGCGCGAGTTCGTAAACATTAAAACCGTTAGGCGTTTCGTTGACGATTGACAATTAACAATCGAGAGTCTTCAGGGTTTCGAGTGGGTGGTTCAGTCATCCTTACAAAGGGCAAGACACTTGATCGCGGAGAGCGCGGAGGAACGCGAAGGTTTTCCTGAGCGTCAGGCCGTTCGCATTCACGCTGTTGTTCCTGGGTCGTTTGTGCGGTCGTTGTTGTGATCGGTTCCTTCCTCGGCGCACCTCCGCGTTTCCTTTGCGTGCCTCCGCGTTCAAGGCTGTTAGCAGTGCGAATCCGCTCCTTCCACCCACTCAATTGCCGGAAGACTCACAATCGACGATTGCAGTCGTTAGGCGCACAATCGACTTGTCACCCTCGCTGCCCCTGACTCATGATTCCATAACGACTCCACCATGGCTCGCCGCGGCGAGAGCCTTTGTCCATCGACCGGGCGACGGCGCGCCAGGTTTCCTGCATCGACGCCGCATCGGGAAAGCGTTGGAGCGGATCCGAACTGAGCGCTCGCTTCAGCCACGCAGCGATAGGATCCGGGAATCGAGTCTCGTCAAACTCATTCGCCAGTTGCCGGGCCAGAATCGTCGACGCATTCGAGCCTGGAAAGGGCGGTTCACCAGACAAGGCAAACGCCACGATGCCGGCCACCGCGAACAAGTCGACCGTCGGTCCCTGCGACTCGCCTAACAGCTGCTCGGGCGCGGCAAAGGCCGGCGTGCCGGTGGCGCCGCCGGGTTCGTCCTCCCCCTTCGCAATACCGAAATCGGTGATGCGCCATCGACGATAGCGATCGATCAGGACGTTTTCCGGTTTCAAGTCGCGGTGAACGATGCTGTGGCCGTGGGCAGCAACGAGCGCATCGAGGATCATGTCCACCTGCGGCGCAACTTCGTCGAACGATCGCGGACCGGCATGCGCCACGAGATCGGCGACCGAACCGCCTTCGGCCAGTTCCATCGTGTACCACGAGACCTCGCCCAGGTCGTCCCAGTCGAAAATCGGGATGATTGCCGGGTGCGCGAGTTGCGCTGCAAGCCGTGCCTCCCGCCGGAACCGCGCGACGGCGCGGTGATCCTCGACGACGTGCGGGTGAAGGACTTTCAGTGCGACTTCGCGTTCCAGCGACAGGTCACGGGCGCGCCAGACACTGCCGAAGGTTCCCTTCCCCAGAAAGCCAAGGATTTCATAGTCATCCCCGACCGCCCACCGGATGCGGGCTTCGTCGGTGTCGGCGCGAAGCGGCACCTCGCGCTCGCCAGTGCGGCGCGGCGTGGCGCCGGCGTGCTCCAGTGTTCGCAACAGCGCTGATACCGTGGGGAAACGTTTCTCGGGATCTCGCGACAGCGCGCGGCCGAGAATGTCGACCAACGCCTGGGGAATACCGGGGCTGATGAGATCGAGCGGCGGGATGTGGTCCGTTGGCGGCATCTCACCGGTGAGCGACGTGAAGCAGGTGGCGGCCAGCATCCACTGGTCGGACGCAAACGTCGGCGCCCATCCCGTCGCCTCCCACTCCGGCGGCCACGGCGTCCATCGTGGATCGGGTGAGAGATCGGCCGGAATATCGGCGCGTGGCAACGCCCATTGCCAGCCTAACAACCAGATGCGGCCCGCGGGTGCCATCCACACCGACTCCGGTGAGACGTCGCCGTGTGGAAGTCCCATGTCGTGCAGGTAGGCGAGCGCTGATCCCACGGTCCGGAGCAGGTGCAACACCGTGGGAATCGGCTCGCGGCCGACACGGCGGACGCGCGATCCGCTGGTTTCGGCAGCGAGCCAGCGCCGCAGGTAGCCGGGGCCACGACGTGTCTGCCCGAACACCGACCAGTAGTGGTACGTGGTCGGGATGGAGGAATGATTCCGGTGCGCGAGATAGCGCGCTTCCTTGGCGAGCCACGGGGCATGCGCCGGATCCGGCGCCGTCACCAGCGCCAGGGACCTGCCTAACGCGTCGACGACTTCCTGGTAATGGCGGTGCTCCTGTCGGACGCCATCACTGCCCCATCGCCAATCCGGCGGAAGCTGCCAGCCGGTGAGATGGGCGGGCAGTTCCTGGGTGACGATGTTCGCCTGTGTCTGGGGAGGCGTGTGTCGAACTGCTCGCACGCCTTCGAACGGTGTAACGGCCATGCAGAAAGCTATCCGGTGCGGCTGGCGGCGAGCGAGATGCGCATCACGGTTCCCCGACCGTCATTTCGCTCGGCGCGCATACGGCCGCCCCACGCCTCCACCATGTTGCGGCTGATCGCCAGTCCCAGGCCGCTGCCGGACGTGCGTGTGGAAAAACGCGGCTCGAAAATCCGGTCGAGATCTTCCGGTGCCACGCCATCACCATCGTCACGCACCGTGACCTCCACGTGATCGGAGGTTGGCGCCACCGTGACGTCGATGCGATTGGCGCCCGCCTGACGAGCGTTCTCCATGACGTTGAGCAGCACCTCACGCAGCTCGTCATCGCGCGCGAGACCCATCACTGGTCCCGGTGGCGCTTCGTACTGCCAGACCACGCCGTCGGCGGCCATACGTTCGAGGTCCACGACGTCTCGCGTGATGGCGTTCACGTCGAGCGACACCGGATCGAGCCGCTCGGCGGGGCTCATGCCGTAGCGGCTGAATGCGCGGGCGATTTCGTCGAGGCGGTCGATTTCCGCGAGGATGCGCTCGACGTTCTGCTCGAAGATCCGCGCGAAGTCGACCCGGCTGTCGCCGCGCGCGCGCCGCAGGTGCTGGACACCGAGGCGGATCGGCGTCAGGGGATTCTTGATCTCATGCGCGACCTGGCGCGCCATTTCTCCCCACGCGAGCACGCGTTGCGCTCGCGCCAGGTCCGTCACGTCCTCCAGTGTGAGCACCGCGCCACCCGTTCCACGCTCGAGATGCGCGAGGCTGCCCCGGACCTGGCGTCCATTGATCGTTTCGTCGAACGCGTCTTCGGTGGACGTGCCCGCGAGGAATGCCTCGGTGCGTGCGGCAAGCTCGCTTTCGCCTAACTGTCGCAGCGTCAGCCCACTGGTGACCGGCTTGCCGAGCAGCTTATCCGCGCCCGGATTCGCCAGCATGACGCGGCCATCGCGGTGAACGGCAATGACGCCGCTCGCCACGTCGCGCAGCACCGATTCCGTCCGGCGCTGGGCCTCCTCGAGCGCGGCGCGGCTTGATGCCAGATCGGCATCCATGCGCTGGAACGCCGAGAAGACCGGCACGAACTCCATGGCCGGCGCGCGTTCGGGGGCCGGATAGCGCTCACCGCGTGCGATGCGGAGCGCCGCCAGACGTAGCGCGCCGACCGGGCGTTCCAGTTCGCGCGCCGCGAGTCCGGATAGTCCGAGGGCCGCCAGTGCGCCGATCGATGCCGCAAAGAGCAGCAGCACGCCGATGTCCCGCCGCTCCCGATCGAGAACACGTTCAGTGAAGGGAGCCGGTGCCGCCAGTACAGCGCGTCCGCTGCCGGGTGTCGCGAACGATCGGTAGCCTAACAAGAGCGGAACTCCAGCGACCACGGGACGGGCGGTCATCGTCACTTCACTTTCCACGCCGATTCCGATCGCAACCGCCGGTGGGAGATAGCGGCCTACGGGCGCGAGCTGCGCATAGAGCGAGTCGCTGGCCCGTACGAGTTGTCCCTCCTCATAGGCAAGCAGTGGCGTGTCGAACCGCTCACTCACCGCCCTCAGGTCGTCGGCAGTGGTGAGCCGTGATACCGCGCGCAACGTTTCACGCAACAGGAGCGCGCGCGATTCCCGGTCGGATTGAATCAGCCGCGAATACGACCAGAGCGCGAATGCCGCCGCCGGAATCATGAAGAACATGAACAGCGTCACGGTCAGCCGGCCGCGATAGCTCCGCGACCATGCGCGGAGGCGGCTGCGCGCCCACCGCATGACACCACCATCGGACATCGCCACGACCATCCACAACACGCCTAACACGAGCAGGTCGAGCAGGACGATCAATGCACCGCGCGGTGCGAGAACCTCGACGCCCCGCAATTCAACTTCGACGTGCGCGCGCGCGCCCTCGCCGGCACCGGGTACGAGCCAGTCCCCGTGCAGCTCGTTTCCCTTTCGTTCCCACTTCGGGCGTTCGGACAGCGGCACCGGGGACGGAAGCGTGGTCAGCACCGGTACGTAGGGCGGTTCCGTGGTCGACGGCCGCGATAGTCCCGACAGGAGTGAGAACGGATCTTCATCGACCAGCCGGGATTGTGGCGCGACCACGATGGTCGTCACCTGGCCGTCGGGATGCGGGACGGCGGCGAGAATCTGCACCCCCTGCGCTGACTCGGCCTGCCGCCACGCCACCCGCCCCGTTTCGCGGGCCTGCATAACGAGCGAGAACTCACCCTCGATACGGCCCGCAAAGTCGTGGAGCCGAACCTCGGCGTATGGACGCAAGTCGTCAGGCCGCCAGCTCGCCAGCTCGACCGGGTTCCCCGCCGCCGCCAGTGGAGACTGCACGTACCGCCGAAGCAGCTCGTGGCGCTCCATCGGTGGCGGTCCGGCACGGACGGAGTCGGTCAGCTGCTCGGTCAACTCCCGCGCCCCGGGATCCGGCGTAGAGAGCCGCGCCACTTCGGTCTCGGCCAGCTCTACGCGAGCGCGCGAGACGGCGTACCACGTCAGCGTGGTGGCGCCACAGGCGGCGACGACGCCGGCGCTGGCCACAAGGCCGCGAGACCGGCGTGCCAGCGCCAGGGACGCCATGGCGATGATCCAGAAGGCGACGTACCACGCGGGCCACCGCCCGGGTGCCTGCCAGATTGGTGGGCCGAGCAGGGCGGCGCAGGAGGCCACGATCGGCGCTACCCACGGACTGATGCCGCCTCGCCTGCCGACCAGGGCGCGGCCGGCGCTGGCGCCCGCCAGCAGCGTTGCCGCCGACGCCAGGAACAGAGGCAACTGCCACGACAGCCAGAGCTGGGTCGACGCCCCCCGGCCGGGGAGCGAGATGCCGCGCGACAGGTCGCGGAGGAGAAACGGGCCTAACGAGACGATGGCCACCACCGCCAGCGCCGGGATCCAGCGCCCCCGCACGCGCACCCCGGCGCGCCCTAACGCGAAAAAGCCGAGCAGCGCGAGGGCACTCGTCGCGGTCAGTGCCGCTATGGATCCGGACAGGGGACCCAGGACGGAGGCGTAATACACTCCCGGATCAAACAACGATGACAGGTTCGAGTACGCGCTGAAGGGCAGCAGGACCACCAGGCCGAGCAGCGCGGCGAGCACCACGAATCGGCGTGCCAGCGAAGCGGGGCGCCGCCACGCGACCGTTACGAGGAACAGGAGCGAGACCAGCAACCCTATGCCCACCCAGAGGCGCGCCGCCTGCGACACGCGTTCGATGGCCTGACCTTGCGAGAGCAGGATCGGCTTCACCGCAATCGTTCTGTTGCCGACGGGAATCAGCTGCCACCCGGACGTATTCGTGGTATCATCGACTCGATAGGCAAAGCCGGCGAGTTCGGGCCCGAGGGGGAGGTCGGCATCGAGCGAGCCGCCGATGCGATCGGCCGGGGGCTCAGCATGAAGCACCGCATCCGCCGTCGCCGTTCGGCCATCGCCCCGGGCGACGCGTCGGATCACGATGTAAAACGGCGTGGAATGAATTCCGGAATCCTGACTCTCCGCCGATTCCGGCGAGCGGAGAGAACCGGCCCACGCCACTGGCCCGCCGCGATCGGACAATACGATTCCGCGGTACGAGGAAAATGGTCCGAGTGATGCGACGTGCTGAAAGGCCCGCGCGGGATCGACGGGTGTGGATAGCGCCCGATTTGCAGTCTCCTCGAGAGCCGTGACTTCACGTTGCACGGCTTGCCGCAGGGTCGCGGTCCCTTCTTCCGCGACCGCGCTCGCATAGCGGTTCCAGTCGGTCTGGATTCGATCGAGGCGACGCTGGTGGAACAGTGCCGCGCAGAGCGTGGCGATCAACACACCCGAAGCGAGAAACCCGGTCACTCCTGTTCGGGCGCGTGACGCCGTCAGGAGCGAAAGCACGCCGACGGCGAGGGCCCCAAGCGCCAGCGGAAAGCCGAACGAGCGTAGCCAGCCGACAATCGCGATGACCGCGATTCCGGTGAGGAGCAGCCACCAGACCGGGACCAGGATTTCAGGCTTTTTGTTCGGCCGCGTTCGGATCATACCTGGTTATATGCATGAGTCCGCCTCGCTGAAGCGCGAATTGGACGTGCCAGAATGGTCGTCGGTACCGTCACAATCGGCAATGTTGGGTTCCTCTGCCTAAGCGGCGGTCCTGCAAACGGTTACCCACTGACGGCCGTTATTGGCACTTGAAACGACTAGCTCGGCTTTGGTGTATTGTTATGTCATGCGAAACCTTGTACTCGCTTGCAGCCTTCTCGTCCTAAGCGGCCCTGCCTTGGCGCAGGGGAGTCGCGTCGTGGACGAAGGGAGCTTCACGATCTCGATGAACGGTCGGACCGTTGGTCGGGAGAACTTTCGCATTTCGTCGACAACGCGTGGTGACATCACCGAATACGTTGCGCGCGCTGACGTTACGTATGGTGATCGACGCGTCACCCCGGAGCTTCGGACCAACACCGAGGGGACAGTGGCTTCCTACGAGGTCACGACCCGTAGCGGGGGAACCAGTGAAAAGTGGACGGGCGCCGTCACGGGTGGCCGGCTGAACGCCCAAATCGCCTCGGGCAGCAGCACCGCCGCGCGCGAATACATCGTCCCCGCCGGGACTCTCGTTCTGGATGACGAGATCATGCACCACAACTGGTTCCTGGCGATGCGCTCCCATGATGGCGGCATGCCGGTCGTGGTGCCGCGGCGTTCCGATGTGAAATCGACCATCACAATGTCGACCGTGGGTGAGGAGACCCTGCAGATCGGCAATCACGACGTCGCAGCCGTTCATTTGCGCGCGACCGGTGGTGGTGGGGAAATCCGTGACATCTGGGTGGACAAGTCCGGACGTCTGCTGAAGGTCGCCCTCCCCGCGCGGGGACTGGTGGCGATTCGCGACGATCCGCCGCGCGCCTGACGCTTCCAGTCACAAAAAAGCGGGCAACTCTACAGGGGAGACGTAGCGTCTCTACTATCGTAGAAGTGGCCTGAAACCCATTCGTCGGACCCCCCGTACGAATGGCAGCTTTTGTACATCCAGATCCGGACCCGTTCATCATGAGACTCAGCGCATTCCTCCTCGTGGCCGCTTCGACAGCGGCAATTGCTCCGGCACTCGGGGCCCAGGTTCAGCCACCGGCGCAGACGCAGGCGAGTGGTCCGATCCTAACGCTTGAAGAGGCGGTGCAACTCGCAGTTCGCAACAATCCCACATACCTGACGGCGTTGTCTGCGCGGTCGCGCGCCGGAACGCAACTTCGTGCGGCCTACGGCGCGTTGCTCCCGCAGGTCAACTCTTCGTTCGGAACATCGTTCAGCAAGGGTGGACCGATTGTCTTCGAAGGACAGCGGATCGGCGAGAACCCTGACCAGATTTCGTCCAGTTACAACATCTCTGCCAACCTGTCGGTCAGCGGTCGTAGCCTGCTTGGGACGAGAGTCGCAAAGGCGCAGCTGGATGCGTCAGAGGCTGATGTACGTTCGCAGGAAGCTGTTTTGCGGTCCAGAATTGTTACTGAATATTTGAACGCTTTACAGGCGCAAGCACGGGCGGCACTTCAGGACACGCTCCTCGCCAGCGCCCAAACGCAGCTCGAGCTCAATAGAGCCCGCGAACAGGTAGGGGCCGGGACGACTCTCGACGTTCGCAACGCCGAGGTCACGGTTGGGCAGCGGCGAGTTGGCCTCCTGCAGCAACGCAATCAGGCGGAAATCGCTCTTCTTACGCTCTTCCAGCAAATCGGCGTACCGAAACCGGAAGGCGTTCGACTGGTGACGACATTTCCAATTGCCGAACCAACGCTGCAGTTGAATGAGTTGTTTGCCATGGCACGTCAGTCCAATCCAGCGCTCCTTTCGGCCCGCGCGCGGGAATCCGCAGCCAATACCAACGTCTCGTCGGCACGCTCTTCGTGGATTCCAACGTTAGGCATCAGTACAGGATGGAGAGGGTTCACACAACAGGCGACTGACGTTGAGCCACAAATCGCCAGTGCCCAGGCCCAAACCGCGAACCAGCGTCGCAGCTGCCTGACGTCGGACTCCATTCGTACAGGGGCAGGCCTGGCCCCGCTCGGCAATTGTGACCGTTTCGTTTTTACTGATGCCGACGCCGCGGTTCTGCGGGCGGAGAACGACCAGTATCCGTTCAACTTCCAGAAGCAGCCCTTTGGGTACAGCATCGGGTTATCGCTTCCGATTTTCGATGGTTTCCGGCGCGAGCAGCAAATCCAGGATGCGTCGGCGAGCAGGAACGACGCTCGCTACGAACTTCGGCGTCAGGAACTTCAGATGACGACCGATATCACGACAGCCTACAGAAACCTGATAACGCAATACGAGCAGGTTAAGGTCCAGGAGCAGACCAAAGCTGCGTCGCAGCAGGCGTTCGAGCTCGCGCAGGAACGGTATCGCGTTGGTGCCAGTAACTTTCTCGAGGT
>DASRPK010000119.1:0-35106 GCA_035646395.1 Gemmatimonadaceae bacterium
GAAGCAAGAAGCAAGAAGCAAGAAGCAAGAAGCAAGAACCTAAATTCGGAATGCAGAATTGAACGCTGACCGAGAGAGCAGTCGAATGTTCAACATGTTTCGTGCCATGACCGTCGCCATCGTGCTCAGCGCGTGCGCGACGGAAATTGCGCCCACGTGTGCCGCAGGCAACGCCGGGTTGACATTGCCACCGGGGTTCTGCGCCCAGATCGTCGCCGATTCGGTGGGCACGGCGCGGCACATTGCCGTAGCGACTAACGGTGACCTGTTCATCGCCCTGCGAGACACAACCGCCAGCGCCGTCGTGCTGCGGGATGCGGACGGAGACGGCATTGCCGAACAGCGCCAGCGATTTGGCGCGCGCGGCGGAACCGGTATCGCGTTCTTCGACAATCACCTGTATCTGTCGACCGATACTTCGATCGTACGGATACCCTGGTCCGATGGCGCGCTGGTTCCGACTGGCACTCCAGAAACAATCGTCACGGAACTGGCGGTTCAACGCGGGCACTCGGCGAAGCCGTTCACCATCGCAACCGATGGATCGCTGTACGTCACCATCGGTGCGCCGTCGAACGCCTGCCAGGAAAAGGATCGTGAAGCCGGGTCGAAGGGAATGGATCCCTGTCCCCTGCTCGAGACGTCAGGCGGCATCTGGCGCTTCGACGCCCGGAAGCCGATGCAACGCTTCGCCGACGGGGTCCGGTTCGCGACCGGATTGCGGAACGTTGTTGCGTTGACCGTTGGGCCGGACGGCTCCTCGTTATGGGCGCTGCAGCACGGACGCGACCTCCTGTCCGGCAATTGGGGGAAACAGCACACCGTCTTCACCGACCAGAAGAGCGCTGAGAATCCTGCGGAGGAATTCTTTCGCATCGAACAGGGAAAGGATTACGGGTGGCCGTACTGCTATTACGACGTTGACCTGAAACAGAAGGTGCTGTCTCCCGAATACGGCGGCGACGGACAGACGGTGGGTCGGTGTGCAACGGTGGAGCAACCGCTTGTCGCATTTCCGGGGCATTGGGCACCGGAGAGCATCGTCTTCTATTCCGGCTCGGCATTCCCGGCCGAGTACCAGGGTGGCGCGTTCGTCGCCTTCCACGGTTCATGGAATCGCGCACCGCTGCCGCAGGCTGGATTCAACGTGTCATTCGTGTCGTTCGCGAATGGACAGCCTAACGGGACCTACCGCATTTTCGCGGATGGTTTCCGCGGCGACTCGACGCAGCAGCTCAACCGGCCGATGGGACTGGCGGTGACGTCAGACGGTGCACTGATCGTTGGGGACGACAAGGGCGGCCGGATATACCGGATTTGGTACCCAAACCCCTAGAGTCGATCCTCACACCTCGACTCTCTTCACAGAAGGCCTGAACGCCATCAGAAAGAGCACGAAGACGACCAGAGCGCCTAACGCCGGCACCAGCCAGACC
This sequence comes from Gemmatimonadaceae bacterium, assembly GCA_035646395.1. GTDB lineage: Bacteria > Gemmatimonadota > Gemmatimonadetes > Gemmatimonadales > Gemmatimonadaceae > JABWBJ01. Next base: position 1,437 of record DASRPK010000119.1, read on the forward strand.
GCGGACCAGTCGTGCCGGACACAATCGGTGGCGCCGGCGGCGCAGTCGGGATTGAGGTAACGACCGACGACCTTGCCTGAGACCCAGGCGCCGATGAAGTAGCCCACGCCGTTGGTGACAAAATTGATGAAACCCTGCGCCGCGGCGCGAATGCGCGGACCGGCCGCCTCATCGGTGTAGATCTGCCCGGCGACGAAGAAGAAATCGTAGCAGACTCCGTGCAGCAGGATGCCGGCATAGATCAACCACATACCCGCGCCCGCGTCGCCGTTGGCAAACGCGAAGTAGCGCAGCGACCACGCCAGCATGCCAACCAGCATGATCACCTTGATGCCGTACCGCTTCAGCGCGAACGGCAGCAGGAGCATGAAGCCAATCTCGGACATCTGTCCGAACGTCTGGATGAAAGCCGGATCGGGCACACCGATTTCGGTCAGAAATGGATTCCCGAACGCGTAGTAGAACTGCAGCGGAATGCAGAGGAGGAACGACCCGAAGACAAACGTCGCGAAGTCGGGGCGCTTCATGAGTTGCAAGGCATCCAGCCCCAGGGCGTCGCGCACGCTGAACGGGGCTCCGGCGCCGCGCGGGGGTGTGTGCGGCAACGCGAGCGAGAAGAGTCCCATCACCACCGACGCGCCGGCGGCGACGCGCATCGGTGTGGCGAGCGCCTCGGCGTGGAGGAACCGTCCGATGACGATACCGGCAACAATCCACCCGATCGTCCCGAGCACACGAATGAGCGGGAAGTCACGAGCTGGATCCTGCACATGGTGAAACGAAATCGAATTCGTCAGACTCAGCGTCGGCATGTAGCAGAGCGCGTAGAGAATCAACATGGGGTAGAACGAGCCCCAGGTCGTCTGCATCGATACGAGATACATGACGAGGGCGCCGAGCAGATGCAGAATCGCGAGTAACTTCTCGGTGGCAAAGAACCGATCCGCCACAATTCCGATGAAAAACGGAGATACGAGCGCGGCTATGGCGGTCGCTCCGTAGGCGAGCCCGACTTGTCCATCAGTGAACCGAAGCGTCTGGCCGAGGTACGTCCCCATAGTCACGAACCATGCTCCCCAGATGAAGTACTGGAGGAACATCATCACCGAGAGGCGGGCTCTTACGGACATGGATCGGGATGTGGGATGTGGGAGGTGGGATGAAACCTCGCGAACCTAGATCGGACCAGATTACTGCGGAAGATTGAACCCTTCGATAAACGGCCATGCATACCACCGCACGTTTCTTCAGGACCGGAATACTTCCGGCGACATTGATCGCTGTTCTCGTGACATGCGCGAGGAACCCCGTCACCGGTCGGCGAGAACTGTCGCTGATCTCCGAATCACAGGAAGTCTCGATGGGCCAGGAGGCGGCCAAGCAGGTCGCCGCCAGCATCCCCCCGGTCGCGGATGATGCGTTGCAGCGGTACGTCTCCGGACTTGGCATGCAGTTGGCGCGCGCCTCGGAGCGACCGAATCTGCCCTGGAGCTTCACCGTCATCGACGACCCGCAGGTGAATGCGTTCGCGCTGCCAGGAGGCCCGATCTTCATCACGCGCGGCATTCTCTCGCACATGAATTCCGAGGCGCAGCTGGTGTCAGTCCTCGGTCACGAAATCGGCCACATCACGGCGAAACATTCGGTTCAGCAGATGTCGCAGGCGCAGCTGGCGCAGATCGGACTGATCGCAGCGGTGATCGTGAAGCCGGGCCTCGCACAGTTCGGTGATCTGGCGAGCCAGGGGTTGGGACTGCTCTTCCTCAAGTTCGGCCGCGACGACGAAACACAGGCCGACGACCTCGGCTTCAAGTACATGACCACGGGTGGATACTCGCCGACTGAAATGGCCGCGATGTTCCGGACACTGCAGCGACTCGGCGGAGGAAGCACTGAGGGACGCGTTCCTGAATGGCTCTCGACGCACCCCGATCCCGGAAATCGTGTCGAGAAGACTCTCCAGAGAACGGCTGCCACCTCACTTCCGTCGGGACTCAAGGTCGAACGGGACGCATTCCTTCAAAGAACTGAGGGACTCATCTTCGGCGAAAATCCGCGCGAAGGTTTCTTCCGTCAGCAACAGTTCCTCCATCCCGACTTGAGGTTCCAGCTCGACTTTCCCTCTGGCTGGAAAACGCAAAATCAACCATCGGCGGTCGCCGCGATCAGCCCGCAGCAGGATGCTCTCGTAGTGCTCGCACTCGCAGGAACCGCTTCGCCAAACCAGGCACTCTCGGAGTTCTTCGGGCAGCAGGGCATCACGAACCAGGGCACCTCATCAGGTTCGATAAACGGCATGCCTGCGGCAACGGGAACATTCACCGCCAACACAGAAGACGGCGTACTGGCCGGCAATGTCGCTTTCGTTTCGCTCGACAACCGGACTTTCAGGCTGCTCGCCTACACGCCACAGCAGCGGTATTCCGCGTACCGCGGCGTGTTCACGCAATCGCTGGGGTCCTTCCGCAGACTGACAGATCCAGCGGCACTGGCGGTTCAGCCGGTGCGGGTGCGCCTGGTCCGGCTTCCGCGAGCAATGACCGTGACGGAGTTCCATCAGGCGTACCCGTCGCCGATTCCACTCGCGCAGGTGGCGTTGATCAACGGCGTTGAGCCGACAACAACCCTCCCAGCCGGAACGCTTGTCAAACGGGTCCAGTAGGGCACAGCGGTACCAAGCCATCGCGTGACGGTTTTCGCTGGAGTCCTGCGCATAGCGGGCTGACACCTTCCCTCTGGTAGCACAGACGAGGGCGGCACTAAAGTCAGCCGGCCGGCACCCGATTCGCCGCGGGAGCTGGTCCTCCTCTGCGACCACTGTCGGCGAGAAGGAGCGTTCCATGCGAAGGCCAGGGAAAGCCCTCCGGCTAGCGGCGTTGGCTTCAGCAATCGCCGCTTCAGCCGGTCAGGCGCAGGGCGGGATCGCGCTCGGGTACACGGACATCGGTGCCGTGCTTGGTATCGGCGGAGTTGGCGAAGCCAGCTTTGCTCTCGGCGGCCGTTTCGAGAAGGTCATCAAGCCCCTGCCCGATCTGGGTGATGGACTACTGGGCATTCAAGTCGGTGCTGACTGGTGGAGCTGGGACTTCGGTTCAGGCTACAGCGTTTCGTACATCCCGATCGGCGTAACGGCGAACTACCACTTCAAGATGGAAAACAAGAAGATCGATCCGTTCCTTGGCGCCGGATTGGGATATCAGTTGGTAAATGCCAGCTGCCCGAGCTTCCAGGGCGTCGACCCCTGTGGATCGTATTCGAGCGGGATCTACTTCATCACGAAGGCCGGCATCCGCTACTTCCTGAACACGAACATGGCACTGTACGCCGACATCGGAGTCGGCGCGGCAACGCTGAACGTCGGCGCTGTGTGGAAGATCAAGTGATTTGGGAATGAGGAAGCAGGAGGCAGGAAGCAGGAAGCAGGGAAGGAACGAAACGGTTGAAATCTTGAGGGCTCGTCGTCGCGAGACGCGGGCCCTCGTTCAATCACTGCTTCCGGTCCCCTGCTTCTGGTCCTGGAAAAACCGCTCGTCGGCGTGACGCCGGGACACCAGATTCAGCGCATGACGATCGACCAATCCCGGGGTATTCGTGCCGCGCAGGCTGGCCTTCTCGTCAATGCGGTCCTCGCTGTCATCAAGGTGCTCGCGGGAGTGATCGGCAACTCGTATGCGCTGATCGCCGACGGAATTGAATCGACCGCCGATCTCTTCTCCTCGACCATCGTCTGGAGTGGGCTGCGTATCGCAAGGCGCGATGCAAACACTGAATACCCATTCGGATACGGAAAAGCAGAGACGCTGGCCGCGGCAACCGTTGCCCTCATGCTCATTGGCGCCGCGATTGCCATTTCGATCGAGGCTATTCGGGAGATCGTGACGCCACATCACGCGCCTGCTCCGTGGACGCTGGCGGTGCTCGTGATCGTGGTCGCCGTGAAAGAAGTAATGTTCCGCAGGGTTCACGCGGTGAGCGCCAAGGTCGGTAGTGAAGCCGTGCGCGCCGACGCATGGCATCATCGCAGCGATGCTATCACTTCACTTGCTGCATTCGTCGGCATCTCGATCGCGCTCCTCGGGGGCGAAGGGTGGGAGGAGGCCGACGATTGGGCGGCGCTGTTCGCCGCCGCGGTGATTGCCTGGAATGGGCAGAGCATCCTGCGACCGGCGATCGCCGGCCTGATGGACCGCAGCGCCGAGCCGGCGATCCGGGAACGCGTGTACGAAATCGCCTGCTCGGTCCCGCACGTTCGCGCTGTCGAGAAAGTAATTGTGCGACGAGCAGGAGTCGACTACTTCGCGGACCTCCACGTCCATGCTGATCCCATGATGTCGCTCCGAGAGGCGCACGTGGTAAGCGGCAAGGTCAAGAGCGCGATCAGGACCACGCTGCCTAACGTGCGCGGAGTCCTGGTGCACATGGAGCCTTTTGAAGACGAGGAAGCAGGAAGCAGGAAGCCGGAAGCAGGGAAGGAACGAGGCGGTTGAAATCTTGAGGGCCCGCCGTCACCAGACGCGGGCCCTCTTTCAATTCTCCGTTTCCGCTTCTTGTCTTTGCTGTATCACCGTTTCCTTGCCGGCCGGCTGGCGAAGTGTTTCGACCAGATCACGATTACCGCGCAATTGGACGAATTCGCGCTCGTGAACTGGATTGGTACCGTCGAGCCCTGGTAGACCTCGATGGCGGCAATGTTGTACGGAGGGATCATGCGATCGACGTCACCCGGGAACACCGGATCATAGGCGGTGCCGTCGAGCCAGAACTTCACACAGTTGCCGCCCAGCATATTGCCGCGCGAGCTCTCCACGGCATAGTCGTAGGGACTGACGGGCACCACGCGCAGTGATGGCACGGTGCGGAACACGTCGGTCAACATGTTCGGACCACGCTTCATGATTTCGTCCGCGTCCATGAACGTGCCGGACATGCCACGCTTCCGGGCGGTGAAGCCGATGTTGTCGAGGCTCATGTCGCTTTCGGCAGTCACCACGACCGGATCGAGCATCTGCACCGGCTGGCTCATCGTGATCGTGGTCGTCGCCGGTTGACGCGTCGAAAGCTCGACCGGCTTGCTCACGGGAGCAAAGCCCATCTGCCGTGCCGTGACCGACTGCGTTCCCGATGGCAGTTCCGCAAGCGAAAAAGCACCTTCGGCGTTCGTCAGCGCCCGGCTCGTCGTGCCTTCGACTTCGACGCGCACGTTCGCCATGGGAGCGCCAGTCGCATTGACCACCTTTCCGCGCAGGACTGCCTGGCCCTTCTGGTAGTTCACCGCGGAAAAACGTTGTTCACCACTTCCGCGGCTTGGAGCCGCCTGCGTGCTGTCCACGGTCGCCTTGGCGACGGTATTCGCGTTTCCAATGCGAAGGCCTTGAATCACCAGCGGCTGCCCGACAAACGTGACCTTGATCTCGGCTGTCGTTATGCCGGCCTTCTCCGCCTGCAAGGTTCCCTCGACTTCCGACGGGACTCCGCAGATCCTGAACACGCCATCCTGGTTCACGGTGGCGCCGCGCAATCGGGGCATGCGCTTCAAGCCGTCGGCAAGCGAGAGCTCCGACCAGGCGAACGAAATGCGCGCGCCGCTCACCGGTTGATCGGTGTCGGCGTCGAGCAGGCGGCCAATGATCGCCGACGGGCCAAGCCGTCGCGTCGCGGCGGAGCAGGAGAGGCCGACGAGTGTTTCCGCAGACGGGACGCCCATCTCGAGGACTTTCCGCTCACCGGGTGCCACCGCGAACGAATCGGTGACCATCGTCAGGCCGAGTGAATCGAGCAGGTCGTGCGCGACGTGCACCTTGTGCATCCCGGGCGGAAGGCTGTCGATGTTGAAGAGGCCGCGCTCGTTGGTCGCGCCGATCCGGGTGGAGCCGAGCACAAAAACTGTCGCACCGACCAGCGGCGTGTTGTGCACGCTGTCGAACACGGTGCCGAGCAGCGAGGCGAGGCGCTTGGTGCTGTCCTGTTGAGTTGCGGGCGGCGTCGATTGCGCGAACGCGGACGCTCCGCCTCCGAGCAGGGAGGCTGCCAGAACCAGGGCGGGCAATGTACGAACGAGTCTCTGCATCTTCTGCTTCGATAGCGAGGACCGGCAGGAAACCGGCCGATTCGGAGCGGTCGCGGCGCGAATCACCGCGTCTGCAAGGCGCCGTCTATTAGTACCGTGAAAAATGGCCAATGGTTGGCGCCCCGGGAAAGTAACGGGGCCAAGCCGGGATACCCCGACGTCGCCCCCAAATGCCATGGCGGTGCGTCATCCAAAACCCCCTAACCGCCGGTAACCGTGATGGTTCGCTCAACCCGGACTTCGTTTCCCCCTCCGGCGTTGAGTTCCAGCTGCAGCAGATATCGGCCCGGGGTCAGGGTAGAGAGGTCCACTTCAACCGATCTAGCCGTAACAGGGCTTCCTCGCGCTGATACGTCCCTCAAGCCCACGGAAACCGGCTGCGCTTCGCGCACACGCCTCAAGGCCCGGAGGCCGCGCGACAACCAGCCGCCGCCTGACCTGTTCTCCGGCGCCACGGTGATGTTGACCTCCAGCCCTTCCCCCGTGGGATCGGTGTTATACGCCTCCCAGAAAATTCCCACCTTGGACCCCGCGGGGAGGCGCTCCGAAGTACGCATGTGCGGAAGGACTTCTTCGGCGCTGGTCGGCATGCCGTCGTACGGCTCGAACAGCACAATGTCCGAAACCTGAATACGCGACTGCGGTGCATCGGTGCGCCGCACACCATAACGAGCCCGCGCCAATGTCTGTCGCTTTGCGGAACCCACTTCGACACTCAGCAGCATTGAGCCCCACGCGGACCGCGCGCTGAGGGTTCCACGCCGCTGGGGCGATTCGCTGCGCACAACCACAGCGTCTTTTTCTTCGCCACGTGTCAAAACCATGGCGGCCGACAGCTCCTTCGCGTCCACTGCCGCTCTCAGTTGTTCGTCGCCGGAGACAGACCACGCGACGAGCACCATGGCCGAGTCGCCGCGCCGGAAGAGAGCCGACTGATGCTCGAGTGGAATGAGGCGCTTGGCGTAGACCGGCGAGTAACGCGCACGCACCGGAGGAATTCCCTTGCTGCGCCAGCCGGCGGAATCGCTCGAGGCGGGATTGTCGAGAACTCCGCGAGCAGGAAGAAACGGGTGTGCCGGAATTCGCTCGTGTCCCACGAGGCTCGGTTCCGCGCCCACCACCAGGTTGCCGGCGGGACTTCGTGTCCACGCAATCGGCCACCCATAACGCAACGTGAGCTCACGCTCGTCGAAGTCGAACCCCATCGCGTACGCGGAAGGGGCGTCTTCGACAAAGTGCGCCATCATCAGGCGCGAGTAGTACTCGGTCCGGGCGTCATTTCCGCGGCCGGACATCAGCGGTCGCGAGAGCCACCAGATGCGCTCCTCCAGCGGGCCACGTCGCGCGCACGAGTGCTCTCGATATTGCTTCAACTGATCGTCGGCGAGCAGCAACTTCATGTCTTTCCAGTTGCAACGCTCGGTATCCGACATGAGCCGCAACGCCGCCTCGTAGGAACTATCCGCTTCCTCGAACCGGCCCGCGACGTGAAAGGCGAACCCGCGGAGGGCATTGCACCACCACTCCCGCGACACGCAGGCCTGTGCGGCGCGCACGGCGTCGTCGTACCGGCCGGCCTCGGCGAGGTACCGCACCCGCTGGCCCGATACCCAGCGATCGTTAGGCCAGATGCGGCCGACCGAGTCGATCTGCTCGATCAGGCGATCGCGTCCTTCGCGAATCCGCTCCGATTCTTTGGGCGGATCGGGCGAGTCTTCCTCGTACCAGTAGCAGAACCTGCCGACACGCTCGTCACAGCGATCGGGTCCACTCCGAACCGAGAAGGCCGGCGCATTGCGTCGCCGAAACGTCTCGAATCCTTCCTGGGCCGCCCGTAATGCCTCGATCGAGGTAGTGACCGCCGGTGGGATAGCCGGACGCACTTCGAGCACCTGCGCGCGGAGCGGCGCTCCCAGGGCAGGGAGCGCAAAAAGGCAGAAGCCCGAAAGCAGTCGGCGGAGCGTCATGGGGTGCGACGGTACCCGCGTCGCCAGGTAAATGTGTCACCGCGCGAGATCTCCCGACACGTCTTGAGATTCTGGCGCACCGGCGTTTAGCCTCAGGACACTCCGGAGCCGGAGTCTCCATGAACCAGTCGTCTGGCGGCACACGCGAACGCAGCGCAGTGACGAGATGAAGCTCGTCTCGCTCTGCCCGTCCCTCACAGAGCTGGTCTTCGACCTCGGGGCGGGAGGCGACCTTGTAGGCCGCACGAAGTTCTGCGTGCACCCGGCGGATCGTGTCGACGCGATCGAGAAGGTCGGCGGTACGAAGAACCCCAGAATCGACCGCATCGTCGAGCTCTCGCCGGATCTCGTCCTCATGAACGACGAGGAAAACCGGAAGGAGGACGCCGAGGCCTTGCTCGCCGCCGGACTGCGTGTGCACGCGTCGATGCCGCGCACCGCGCCCGAAACCGCGGCCATGGTTCGTTCAATCGGCATCGCCCTGCATCGGCCGCGGGAAGCGGAGGTCATCGCGGCCGACATCGAACGGCGCGCCGATCGCGTGAAACGCAGCGCGCAACACCATCCGCCAATTCGTTATGCGTGCCTGATCTGGCGTGAGCCGATCATGACGCTGAACGACGACACGTTCATCGCCGGCCTGCTCTCCCTTTCCGGCGGCCAGAATGTGTTCGGAACACGCGGTGACCGGTATCCGTCGATCACCGCCACCGAACTTCACGACGCCGATCCACTGATCGTTCTCCTGCCCAATGAGCCGTTTCCATTCCAGGCGAAACACGCCGACGAGCTTTCGGAACAGAGCCGCCTGCCGCGGGCGCGCTTTCGTCTCGCCGACGGCGAACTGCTGTCCTGGCATGGCTCGCGGACGCCACGCGGCATTGATTACGCCGAGTCGATCCTGCGGGGACTGGGATGAGCTGGAACCGACGCTGTCAGGGTCGTCTGAGCCCGGGCCTGTCTAGATCGAGAACTTTGGCAGGAGGTGGATGATGCTGCGTCGATTCGCGCTCAACGTCGGTATCGGGTGCCTCATCCTCGCCTCGGTTGCGTGCGATTCATCGGAGATTTTCGATCCACGAGACCTCGCTCGGGTCACGAACGCCGAGGCCCTCTGGAAGTCGCGCTCATTCCCCGACTACACGTACGAAATCCGCGTTTCCTGCTTCTGTCCGCCGGAGGTCACGCAATGGACGCGCGTGACGGTGCGCAACGGCGCCGTGACCGCGGCGGAAGCGGTGGATCCCCAGTCACAATTTCCGGTCACCACGCTGCAATACTGGGAGCCCATCGACTCGATCTTCGTCGATCTTCGTCGCACGCTGACCGAGAAGGAAGCACAGTGGTATCTCGAGGACGTGATTGCGGACTTCGACGCTACACTCGGCTATCCCACGAATATCGAGTACCGCGCGAAGCGAAACGTCGCGGATGGCGGTTCGGTGTACAGTCTTCGCAACGTGCTCCCGCTGCAGTGAGGATGGTCAGCCCGACACCTTGTTCCAGCGGAAGAAGAGCACGGAAAGTCCGGTGAACGCGATCACCGCGGCGCCGATGCTCATCAACACACCGGCGACCTGATGGTCGGCATGAGCCGTGATGCCTGGGAGCGGCGGTGCCAGTTCGAACACCCCGTATAAGGGCGTGGTGGAGTACACGAGAAACGCCACGAGTCCGAACATGATGGGACTGAACATGAGGCCCAGCATGAGGTACCCCATCTTCATCGGATAATTGAACCGCGGCTGTACCGGAACCGGGCGGATGAGCGGCCACCAGAATACGAAGCCCGCGAAAATCCACAGCAGGTCGATCAGCATCGATCCCAGCTGCGACGCCATGAGCGCGTCGACGATCGGCGGGAGGTGGGTCAGCAGGACGATCGCCGAAAAGATCACGAGTGCCGGCAGCGGCGACAGGATGCGCCTGACGAGTGCGTATCCGCGGCCCGGCCGCTCGAGCAGGGCGGCCGCCTCCGGCGACGGGCCCAGGACCAGCAGCGGCGGCGCCACCAGCGCCATGAGCAGGAACTGGAGCATGTGCACGCTGGCGAGGTATCCGGCGCCTAACGCGCCGATCGGCCAGTCGAGCGACAGCCAGAGGATGACCAGGCCGCCGACGAACGCCGGGTGCGCCGGACGCTGTGGCTTGAGCGCCGCACGTGCCCCGGCGCGGTTCCACGCCCACATCCCGACGGCGAGGAGGATGATGAACAGCCAGACGCCGGGATAGGCGCGCCACTGCCAGGTCCAGGCGGCGCCCGTGGCGCTGCACCAGAAGCTCATTCAGGGATGGGGGATGGGGGATGGGGGATGGGGGATGTGGGAGGATGCTCTCACTTCCCGGGTTTCCCCGGCAATCCCAGGAACTTTTCCAGCTCCGCGTATGGCACGACTGGGGCGCGGACCTCGACGGCTCCGACGCGGGCGAATGACAGGTATAGCGTGACCGAGTCGCCGGCCGTGATCTTCTTCTTGAGCTGCAGCAGCATGATATGATTACCGTTAGGCGCCAGTTTCGTCTCGGCGCGGGCGGGAATGACGAGCGTTGGTGTCGCCATCATGTGTCGGAGCTCGCCTTCCCCCATCGTCTCGTGCACTTCGCCACGGACCGCGATGTCCGCCGCCACGGCAACCAGGGTGTCTTCCTGCGCGAGGCCGTTCCTGATGGTGATGTACGCCGCCGCTTCGTCGAGGCTGGCGGGTTCGGCCACCACCGCCTGCGTAACGACCAGACCGTCCATGTTGATGCTCGACGCCTTTCCCTCGGTCGCCGCGAGCGCTTCAGCCTTTGCCTGCGCCGCCAGATCGCGCCGGATCTCCTCGCCCGAGGCGTTGACGAGCCTCGGCAGGTCATTCGCCCAATCTTCCTGACGGATTCCAAACGGGTAAATCGTGTAGGCGTTGCCGTCTCGTGCAAAGGCGAAAACCTGCGCGCCATGTCCAACGAAATAGTTCGCCGAGTCGGCGTTCAGGTATTCACGCGTCGCGTTGGGGAGGCCGAACATCTGTTGTATCTGGGCGAGTTGTTCGAGCGAGCCGGTCAAGCCCACGAACGACGGGTCGAAATTGCCTAACCATTCCCGCAGGCGTTGCGGAGTGTCCCGTTCGGGGTCGGTGGTGACGAAGACGGTTGCGACCCTGGCCTTGTCGCCGGCCGGCATGCGCTTCAGCACCGCGGCGATGTTCGCCATGTGAAGCGGACAGATGTCGGGGCAGTGGGTGTAGCCGAAGAAGACCAGCGCCACCTTGTCGCGCGTCTGGGCGGCAAAGTCGTACGGCTGACCGGTGAAATCGGTCAACGTGAACGCCGGCTTTGCGAGCGGCGTCGGGAGCGCGACGCCGCGATAGGTACCGGCGCTGCGCTCAGCGGCGCACGCGGCAAGTAGCAGAGCAGCGACCAGCGACCAGCGTTTAGCGATCATCGAGAGCATCACGGACTGAAGTTCTCTATAAAATAGCCGGCAATGCTCGAGTCGGGGGCTGATCGTAACTACCGATGGTGGATGTGGGATGTGAGATGTGGGAGGAACCGGATTAAGTCGGATTTCACAGCGGGAATCAGTACTAATCGGGTTCCTCCCACCTCCCACGTCCCACATCCGCTATCCACGCGCGCGCTCGGTATTGCTGGTCGCCGATCGCTAGTTAACGCGGTAAGTAGCGCTTCGGGAATTTCGCGAGCACCGTGTAAGCGGGATCGACGATATTCGCCACCGTGTTTTCGGCGAGCTGGCCCAGGAGTGCGTAGGCATCGGTTTTTCCGAAGCCGTACTCCTGCAGCCACTCGATCAGTTCGACGTGGGCGATGCGGAATGCATCGATGAGCGGACGGGCGCTGCCGGCAACCATGATGTGCGTCGCATCCTCGAGCCGCGGCCAGTCGATGCGCTTTCCCTTGATGACATCGACGTGCAGCACCACCGACATCGAAGTCTCGAGCCCGGTTCCGGCGACTTCACCCTCTCCCTGCCGCGCGTGGCCGTCGCCGAAATACAGGTACGCGCCCTCGTGAAAGACCGGCAGGTACACCGTGGTTCCCTCGCGCACTTCGGGCGCATCCATGTTGCCACCAAAGTCGCCTGGCCATAACCCGCCGAAGGCTTCCTGGCCGCGCGGCGCGACCGCTACGCGACCCAGCATAGGCTTGAGGTCGATCTCGATCGATTGCATGCGCGAATCGGGCAGCGTGGTGCGCCCCACCATGCGCGTCGTATCGAGCTCCCACAGGTAGCGCCGGCCCGGAATCGGATCATTCAGGAGACGCAGGCGCGAGTCGGATTGCAGGCCGCCGAATCCGCCGCTCACGTTTGCCGCGGCCAGGTTGGTGTTCGGCATGACCCGCAGGATCCTTACGACGAGCATGTCGTTGGTGGTCGCGCCTTCGACATAGAAGGGACCAACTTCGCCCGGGAATGCACCGCCTTCGCGCGTGTAATACGCGCCGTGCATCGTGTTCGAGATGAGCACGGTGTTCGGCTTGATGCGCATCACCGGTTCACGCACCGCGAAGGTGGGATGCCCCACGGTGGGCGTAAAACGCACTGTATCCTGGGCGGTGCCCTGTGCTGTCGATGCGACGAAGAGCAGCGTCGCGATACAAACCGTGGAACGCATGTTGGATGGAAGCAGGGGACAGGAAGCGGGAAACAGGGAAGGAACGAAGCGTTATCAATACGACTCGAAAACGTTTCGTACCATCCCTGTTTCCTGTTTCCTGTTTCCTGCTTCCTGCTTCCTGTTTCCTAGCGCAGCCGTATCGACACCATCACCCGGTGCTGGCTGGACGAGCCGCCGTCGAACGTGAGCGGCTCACTGGGCGCGGCGATGACCGGGACATCGCCCCCGACAGTCGGCGCATTGAAGTTCCGGGCGGTTAGTTGATCGTTCATGCACCTCGGGCCGCAAGTCATGCTGACCGAATAGCCGAACACCACGTCGCGGGTACGGACGCGCAGTCCGAACGTTGGTGTCCACTCAACCCAGCCTTCGTCCTGCGATCGCGCTGTTCGCAGCACGTGATTGTCCTGGTCAAGCGTGTAGTTGATCGCCCGCATCGCCACGCCGAACTGCAGGCCGACCACCGCAGCCGAATCACTATCTCCTACGAATTCATGTCCAAAACCGACATTGATGCGTGAGTTCGAGAACCGGAAATGGTTGTCGACGGTGTGCGCGCCCTGAGGAATCACGGTGCCAGCGACGTCCGTCGTATCGCCGGCCGCGTCGGCCCAGGTGTGACTCCACATCGGCTCCATCACGACGTCCAGACCGAACGTCGACGGTCCGAACATTCGCGACGCGCCGAAGCCGAAGTTGAATGCGTCGGTGTTGCCGGGATCACGAGGAATGTTCTGGATCTGGTAGTTGGGGATCTTCGGATGCGACAGCCGGTTTGCGGTGAAGAGGTAACCCATTCGCCAGCCACCGGGTGTTTTTGGCGCGAGATACACTGCATGGAGGCCGGCGGTGTTGGTCCGGTCGAGATTCCGCTCGTCGCGCGCCGGAATCACGTTCGGGTCGCACGCGCAGGGGCCGGGCGCCGCGCATGGCGGGCACGGCGCCCACCGCCACGTCTCCGGAAAGTGCACGTCGTGCGTCATCCGGTAGCGGTTGCTCACGGCCACCATTTCCAGCGTCGCGCCGCCGGTGAACTCCTTGAGCAGTCCCAGGCGCGCATCGAGCAGGCTCCCCGACTGCCTAACGCGGTCGCTCCCGGCATATAGCGCCGACACTCCATCGACGCCTTTGAGGTCGGCCACAGAGACGCCCGCGCCCACGGAAAGCCCTCCGCCGAACCGCCGCGCAAGCAGCCCGCTGAAGTACTGGTTCGATGCCCGCCGGTCGCTGATGGGGACATTCCACCATACGTCGCGTCGTTCAACTTCCTGAAGCGAAAAGAGCGCGCCACCGGCGAAGCCCCCGCCTGTCTGCAGGATGCTCACTGGCAACGTGCGCCCGCCTCCGGCCGTCGCACGATGGGTAAATGGCATCACCTGGATGGAGCCGACCGTCAATCGCGTCGCTTTCGCCGGATTCGACCACGGGTCCCCGATGGTGTCGACAAGTGCGATCGACACGCCACCCATTCCCGGCCATTGGGCCGGGTAAATGCCGAACTGCTCACCCTGATGGATCGGGACGGTCTTCGGGGAGATGAGCTGGGCTTCCAGCGTTGCCGCGCTGCTCAGGAGCGCGGCCAGGCCGACAGCCACTCGGCGCAAGGCGAACGGACGTGCGGTCATGGGGGTCTCCGTGGGGATGGCGCACCACGAAAGAGACGCTGGGGCAGCCGCAGGCCCTGACACGGCACGACGGTTTGTCGGTTGACACCTTGGGGAACGACCTGCACAGTCCAAACGGGTAAACGGGTAAACGGGTAAACGGGTAAACGGGTAATCGTGGCGAAGTCACGATTCACTATTCACGATTCACGATTCACCTCTCATGAAACACAGCCTACTTGCCATAGCGCTCCTCCTGGTCGGGAGCACGACAACGAACGCGCAGCAAACCAAGTGGGATTCGGTCGCGCGCAGCCTGTTCAAGGAGCTGGTCGAGATCAACACGACCCAGAGTGCGGGGAGCACGCTCGCCGCCGCCCAGGCCATGGCGACTCGGCTCAAGGCGTTTGGATTCCCGGACTCCGACGTTGTCGTCCTCGAGAATGCACCGAAAAAAGGCAACCTCATCGCTCGGCTCCGCGGCAGGAGCACCGGGAAGAAGGCGATCCTGCTGCTGTCTCACATCGATGTGGTTGAAGCAAAGGCCGAGGACTGGACATTGGCGCCGTTCCAGTTCATCGAGAAAGACGGGACCTTCTTTGGCCGTGGCGTCGCCGATGACAAGGACGAGGGCGCGATTCACCTCGCTGTCATCATGCGCATGCGCGAAGAGAAATACGTCCCCGATCGGGACATCATCGTTGCGCTGACGGCCGACGAGGAAGGAGGCCCCGCCAACGGCGTGGAGTGGCTGCTCAAGAACCATCGTCCGCTTATCGACGCCGAGTATGCCTTCAATGAAGGTGGCGGCGGACGCGTTCGTGGCCCCAACATCACGGACACGGTGAAGGTCTCGCACGACGTGCAGGCAAGCGAAAAGAAGTTCCTCAACTTCCGTTTCGAGGTGACGAATCCGGGGGGCCACAGCTCGGTACCGCGTCCGGATAATGCCATCACACAGCTCGCGGTCGCCCTGACCAAGATCAACCCGGCGATCATGCCGGTTCGCCTGAATGAGGTGACGCGGGCCTACTTCACCCGACTGGCCAGTGTCGTGGCGGGCGAAACACCGCGCTTGGCGGCTGCGATGCGCGCCATCGTCGCCAACCCTAACGATTCGGCGGCCGCTGCTACGCTTTCGGCTGACCCACGCTATAACTCGCAGCTTCGCACCTCGTGCGTAGCGACCATGCTCGAGGGAGGACATGCCACCAACGCCCTGCCGCAACGCGCCCGCGCCAACGTCAACTGCCGCATCCTGCCTGACGAGACGCCCGAGCAGGTGCGCGGTATCCTCGAGCGCGTGGTCGGCGACACCGGCGTGAAGATCACGGCCCAGGGGAACCCCACAAACTCGCCGCCGTCGCCGCTGACACCGGCACTGATGAGCGAAATCGAGCGCGTGACAAAGGAGATGTGGCCCGGCGTGCCGGTCATTCCCACCATGAGCACGGGCGCCACTGACGGGCTTTTCCTGCGGAACGCGGGGATTCCGGTGTACGGCGTGTCCGGGCTTTTCTATCCCGAGACGTTTGCCCACGGAATGAACGAGCGCATTCCGGTGCGGGCATTCTATCAGGGTCTCGAGTTCATGTACCGACTGGTGAAGGGAGTAACGGGAGCGCCAAGGCCTATCAGCTGATACGACGAGGAAGCAGGAAGCGACAAGCAGGGTCGGAACGAAACGGTTGCAATCATGAGGCTCGTCAGGCGCATCGTCGCCTGACGACCCTCAGTCATCCCCTGCTTCCTGCTTCCTGCTTCCTGCTTCCTGCTTCCTGCTTCCTGCTTCCTGCATCTCGCCTGTCATATGGAATCGCCGGCGCTGCCACTCATCGGCATTCCTGAACCCACTGCAGCGCCAATTACGGCGCCGGCTGATCTCCGCGCGGCGCTCGAACGGCACCATGCCGAATCACTGGGCTGGGCCATGGCCTGCTGTGCGTTCGATCGAGCTGAGGCTGGTGACGTGCTACAAGACGCATATCTCAAGGTGCTGGATGGGCGGGCAGTTTTTCGCGGCGAGTCGTCGTTTCGCACGTGGCTGTTTGGCGTGGTCCGACGAACGGCCGGCGAACATCGCCGCAATGTGTTTCGCCGGCTTACGGCGATCTGGCGCCTGGAACCTCGCGACGTCGTCGCTGACGCGACGGATCCGGATGCGGCTATCGATGGCCGAGCGCTTGCAGCCCGACTGCGCGCCGCGTTGGGCCGCTTACCCGCCAGGCAACGCGAGGTCCTGCATCTCGTTTTCCAGGAAGACATGACGGTCGAAGGCGCGGCTGACGTCATGGGAGTATCCGTTGGGAGCGCGCGCACGCACTACGCGCGTGGCAAGGCGCGACTTCGCGCGCTGCTGCAGGAGTCCGATCGATGAGTGCCAACGAGGATCGTGACCTGAAGGACGCCTTCGAAGCGTTAGGCAGCAGCGTGCAGATGACTGAACCATCGTTCGACCAGATGACCTCGCGCGAAACGCTAGACGCGGCGAGGTGGCGGCAACGACGTCATCGGGCTGCGCTCCTAGCTGTTGCTGTCGCGGTTCCCGCATTTTTGGCCCTTCGCGCCAAGTCGGACCGCGCGCTGGACTACGAACGATTCACGGCGCTCACTGGAATCGACCTCAATGAAGTGACGTGGGAAGCGCCAAGTGACTTTCTCCTCGACTTCCCCGGACGTGAGCTGCTGCGCCGCGTTCCGATCATCGAAATACAGGCACCGGCCATCATTCGTGACACCGTCCGTCCGCCGGACTCAAACGACACCAAACAGAGATCCCGCTCATGACCACGTTTTGTCGCAGTTGGCAGGCAAGCTTGCTCGCTGGACTCGCCAGCACTGTGCTTGCGAGCGCAGCGCTTGCTCAGAGCGCCATCATCACAGGGACCGTGGAGTCTACATACGGCCAAGCGCTTAAGGCGGCCAACGTCCGGATCACCGATCTGAATATTTCAGTCGGAACCGGAGAAGATGGCACCTATCGTATCGTCGTTCCGCCGGAGCGCATTCGCGGTCAGTCGGTCAGACTGGAGGTCCGCGCGATAGGGTTCAAGCCGCAGGCGAAGTTTGTCCAAATCACCACTGGCCAACATGACCACGACTTCACGCTCGAATTTGATGGTCGCGCATCGGAAGTCGTCGTCTACAATGCCCGGGCTGATACCGCTCGGACAAAACAACTGGCGTTCACAGTCGACAAGTCCGGCAACGTTACTCCGGCGACCAGCGACTTCTCGCAACATCTCTATCCGCCCGAACTGATCATGCAGAACCAGGGGCGGCTCAGAATTACCGAGTCACAACGCGAAGCGATCCTGCAGGAGATCTACAAGGTCCAGGCGACCGCCGCCCAGGTGCAATGGCGCGTCTCGGACGAGTCGGAAAAACTCAATCAGCTGCTCGGACGCGAGAACGTTCAGGAGTCTGAAGTCCTGGCTCAGGCAGATCGCATGATGACGTGGGAGATCGCGGTGAAGCGCGCCCAGCTCACGATGCTGATCCGGATCCGAAACCTCCTGACCCCCGAACAGAAATCGATGCTCAGGGACCTGCGACGCCGGGAATAGAACTCGTCAGGCAGAAAAACAAAACGACCCGCGTCACCGCGGGTCGTTTGCTTACCGCAGATCGGCCTCAGGGTATGCGCGTTGCACGCACCCGCCCGCGGACGACGGAATCGCCACCAGCCATCGCATATTGCGACACGAAGGTGCCAACCAGCATCCCGCCTTCCAGACGGCTCACCGCATGCGTCGTGACATCGATGTTCGCCGGCGTAGTGGTCTTATACGGACCGGCGTCGAGTTCCAAGCTGTCTCCCCCAACGGCGGCGCGCACCGGAATCGGCTCGCGTCCCGCGGGCGTCAAAGTCCAGCTCGAGCCGTCCGCCGTCGCATTCATCTCGTACGTGCCGAGAACGCTGTCGCTCATGTCACTGAGCAACTGGACTGACCAGCGTCCCGCGAAGTCGGCAAACGTAAGTGACGGCGCCGTCGCCAATGCCGGACTGTCTGCAACCACATTATCGTCTGCGCGACCGCAGGCCAGGAGCGTCAGCGCGGACAGGATCATGAACGCTTTACGCATGAGATGCCTCCCCTTCCAGAGAATCGAATCTCGAGAGGCTAACGTACGGGTTTGGCTCAGGCGCTGCTAATGAGATCGCCGCCAGAAACGTTAGGCAGTACCGCAGGCAGCCACGACCATACAGGCGTGATGTGCGTCACCCTCTGCGCATAACTCGGTGCAGCATCACGCCCCCCTGAATGCCGCACCAGATCGTGAGTGGATAAAACGCGACTCGTTCCATGCCCCCGAGCCCTATCCCGAGATCTATCAGGAAAAGGAACAGGATCGTTCCCACGACTCCCGCAAGACCGAGCAGCAGCGACACCACTGCCGGTCCGCGACTATCACGCCATGCAGCGATGCCTGCCAACGCCATTCCCGGATTCCCAAGCGCGAGGATGGTGCCGGCACCGATTACATGCCCGAGGGGTCCTGTGTCCGATGGGAAGAGTCCTACCATGAAATGACCCGGCGCGGTGAGCGCGATCATCACCAACGCCAAACTCATGAGCCGATTCACCGGCCAGAGTGAACGCGTCAACACGGCACCTGCGGGAATAAGAAGACCGTTCAGGATAATCGACGCGTTCATCAGCGCATGCCACGGTGAGCAGGCGATCTCGATTCCCGGTGCGCGATGGAGCGGTCCGCACGTCACGCGCGCCAGGTCGCTGATCATGTTGTGCGCGAGACTGAAGGGCGTGGTCCACGCCGACTGCACGACACCCTGCATGACGAGGAACTGCAGCGCCAGAAGCCAGGCGATTGCGCCGAGTGTTTCCCGTTTCACAGCGCGGCCGCCAGAAGGCAACCCGACGTAATGAGCGCCGAGCCAACGATCCGCGGCGGCGTGAGGTGTTCGTGCAGCAGTCGCCAGCCGAGGAAGACCCCCATGGGAATACTCAACTGCCGCACCGCGAGCACTTGCGTTGCCATTTCGTTGCGGAGCGCAATGAGCACGAGCATGTACGCGCCCGCGTTGAGCAGACCAATCATCACGATCGACACGGGATGCTTCCGCAGCTGTTCGCGCACTTCTGCCCTGGATGTTCGCGCCAGCATGAGCGAGAACCAGATCGCCAGCAGCAGCGTGTAGCCGTAGAAGTAGAGGACCATGTCGAGATGGCCGACGGAATACTTGTCCCACACCGTGTACGCGGCGGTCGCGGCCGCCGCCAGCAACGCGTACCCGATGAACCGTTCCCGCAGGTGGCGTCCCATTTCACCTAACGACGATCGAGTGAACGCCCTGAGGGGGAGGAAAACGATCCCGCCGACGATCAACGCCAGGGCCAGCCATCCGGTCGCGTCGAGCCGTTCATCAAAAACGAGGAAGCCAAGCAGCGGCAGGAAGAGAAAGACACCACCACGGGCGACTGGATAGACCAGCGAGAGGTCGGCCCGGCGATATGCCGCCGTGAGTGCCGCATAATTGGCGAGCGCCAGGATGGCCGCGACGACGATTGCCGGAACGAATTCCCTCAGCGGCAGCGTGCCTGACGAGAGAAAGACGGCTGCGGCAAGCGGGAGGAGAAGGAGACCTTCGGCGACCTTGCTGAGCGCCACGACCGTGCTATTTCCGCCGGCGCGGCGCAGCAGGAAATTCCAGATGGCATGAAGCGCAGCCGACAGGATGACCGCGCCCATTCGCCCTCGCGATCAGGCTGGATGGTACGGCGATTCCTCGCGATACGGCGAATCGTCATCGTCCGCGGAGCGTCCATATTTCTTCCGCGGCGCCTTGGGCGCTGCTTCCTCGGCAGGCAGGGGCGGCAGGTCTCCGACCATGTGCCGGAGGATGTCCTTGATGCCTTCGCTCAGGTGATCGCCGTAGCGGAAGAGTCGTTCGGCGCGTGAGCGCTGTGCGAGCAGGAAAACGAGGAACGGCTTGTCAGCCTTGGCCGTGTTGCAGCGCTTGCAGGCGAGAACGAGGTTGTCGCGACGGTCGTACGCCGACTGGCCCTTGCGCGGCGTGACGTGATCCAGCGTCAGCGATCGTGGGGTCGACTTCACGCCGCAATACGCGCAGATGGGACCATGGCTTTTCAGCAGCCAGTCTCGCGTTTCGCTGTATGCGACGCGGCTCGTGGGCTGGGAGGTGTGCTGCGGTTCGACGCGCTTGGGCCTGCTTTTACGGCGACCGCCTCTTCGGGCTGGGGACATGGGAGAAATCTACAAACAACAGGAAGCAGGAAGCAGGAAGCAGGGAAGCAGGAAGCGGAAGCAGGAAGCAGGAAACAGGAAGCAGGGGATGAACGAAACGGTTGAAAATCCTGAGGGCCCGGTGGCGTCAGCCCCGGGCCCTCATTCCTTCCCTGTCTCCTGCTTCCTGTCTCCTGCTTCCTGTCTGCTATTTTCCCGGTGGCTTCGGCCTCGCCTTGTATCTCTCGTAGAGCTCCGTGTGCCGGTCGTCAAACTTCTGACGCTGGCCCTTCACGAACACTTCCTTAATGCTGGTCCGAATGTCGATTGGATCACCCGTCGTCACGATCACGTTGGCGACCTTGCCGACCTCGATCGAACCGTAGTCCTTGTCGACCCCGAACATGCGCGCCGGGTTGATCGTGATCGACTTCAGCGCCTCTTCCGCATCGAAGCCATAGGCCATGGCCAGGCCGACCTCGTACGGCAGGTCGCGGGCGCTACTCGCTCCGCCAGTTGCCCACGCAATCTGCACGCCGGCCTTCTGGAGCACGCCCGGATTCGCGAACACCAGGTCATACGGATCATCGTTCCCCGGCACGCCGGTGACACCGTCGAGAATGACCGGGATGCGGCGCGCGGCGAGCGTGTCAGCAAACTGCCAGCCTTCGCTCGCGCCGTGAATGATGACCTTCACCTTCACGCTGTCCATGAACTTGACCACGTCCCGCATCTGGGCGACGGTGTTGGCGTCGACGATGATCGGCATCTCACCACGCACTGCCGGGACCATGGCTTCATACCGCAGGTTCCGGTGGAAACCGGCCGGCGGCTTGGCATTGTTCGCGGTGAGCTTGTCGTACACCTCACCGTACGCCTTCGCCTCGGCGAACCAGCGGTAGATCTGACGGACGTTGTTCTGGTACGCGACCATCGGGTCGACGCCGGCGCCGCCACCACCGCCACCGAACCGACCGCCGCCCCCTCCACCGCGCCGGCCGCCACCACCGCCGCCCGCGTTAGGCCACGAGAGCTGCAGCGCGACCTTCTCCTTTGCGATCATCTCCTCGTTGGTGTAGCCGGCGAGGTTGATGAGACCGGCGAGGCCGGAAAGTACCGAACCACCGCCGACCGTGAGCACCTGCGTGATGCCGTTGGCCCGCGTGACACCGATGTGGTCGGAGCCGACGTTTACCGCCGTGGTGTGAATGTTCTGCGGGTTGAAGTCGCCGATTTCGCGCGTATCGACCGGACCGGGAACACCACCCATCTCGACCAGGCCCATGTTGGTGCCGGCGTTGATGAGTCCCGGGTAGACGAACATGCCCGTGGCGTTGATCTCGGTCGCTCCCGCCGGCGCCTGTGCATTCGCACCAACCGCAGTGATGCGGCCGTTCTGGATGACGACCGTGCCGTTCGGAATCTGCGGACCGGAGACGGGAACGACGGTGCCGCCTCGGATCACGAACGTTCCCTGCGCCTCACTCAGCGCCGGCGCAATCAGCAAAGCCAGTACGGCCAGCACGCTGTGGCCTGTGGCCTGTGGCTTGTGGCCTCTCATCGCGCACCTCCATCCTCAGACGTCACTTTCGGGCGGTTCCTCATCAGCTGCATCAGCCACTCGAGCGTCGGGGCGGTGGAGCGATCGAAGAACACACGTCCATCGATCATCGTCATCTCCACGCGCGATGCCGGCGCGAACGGATGCCCATTGAAGATTGCGATGTCGGCGTCCTTGCCGACGTCGATCGAGCCGGTGTGCTTGTCGATGCCCAGCTGCACGGCCGCGTTGAGCGTGATCATGCGGAGGGCTGCTTCTTCGGACGCGCCGCCGAACCGCATCGCCTTGGCCGCTTCCTGGTACAGGCGACGGGCCCGCTCATCGGAGTCGGAGTTGATCGTGGTGACCACGCCGCGCTCGGCCATCAGCGCCGCGTTATGCGGAATGGCGTCCCACGCCTCGAGCTTGTAGCCCCACATGTCGGCGAATGTCGACGCCGTAGCGCCGGCCGCGGCCAGTTCGTCGGCCAGCTTGTACCCCTCGAGGATGTGCGTGAAGTGCGGCTTGAACCCGAACTCCTTGGCTACGCGTAGCGCCATCAGGATTTCATCGGCGCGGTACGAGTGCCAGTAGACCAGGCGCTTGCCTTCCATCACCTCGACCAGCGCGTCCTTCTCGAGGTCCCTGCGGGGCGGGATCGGCGCAGCGCCGCGCGAGCGGGCATTGGCCTTGTCCCACGCCGCCTTCGTCGTGTTGTACGCGTCCCACTCGCGCTTGTACTCCTGCGCGCCGATGAACGACTCGCGGAGCAGGTCCTCGACGCCCTGGCGTGACCGCGGGTACCGCGTCGACGTGGCGTTTCCGGTCCGGCGCACGTTCTCGCCTAACGCGAACTTGATGCCGGGGACCGAGTGTTCGTACCGGAGGCTGTCGACCGGCAGGCCGAAGCGCAGCTTGATGACCGCGTTCTGGCCGCCGATGGTGTTGGCCGAGCCGTGGAGAATGTTGACCGTGGTCGTCCCGCCGGCGAGGTGCCGGTAGAGCGAGATGCCGTCCTGGCGCAGCACGTCTTCCATCCGCACTTCGGCGGTGACCGACTGCGAGCCTTCGTTGATGCCTTCGTTGGCCGTGTGCGAATGCGCGTCGATGATGCCCGGCGTCACCCACTTGCCGCGGCCGTCGATGACCTTCGCGCCGGCCGGCACGGTCACGTTCGCCCCGATCTCGGCGATCTTGCCGTTCCGGATCAGGATCGTGCCGCCCATGATGTTGCCATGGCTGGCGGTCATGATGTTGGCGTTCGTGATCGCCACCAGCGTTCCGGCGCTGGGCGCCGGGAGCGCGAGCGGATCGAGCGCGCCAGGAGACTGGGCGGCGGGCGCGGCCGGTGTCTGCGCCTGCAGGGTGAGCGCCGAGATCGCGAGGGCAATGCCGTAACGGCCGGCCGTCGCAATGCGCCGCAGAGCCAAGGCTCGAAGAGAATTGATCGGTGTCATTTACTCCTCCCGCATCTGCGGTGGGTTGTTCGCGCGTCCGCCACGACCGCCACGACCGGCTGGCGCGGGAACGACATCGTATTGAAGTCCGTCCACATACACACGCTCGAGCCGGGCATTCGCTGCCAGCGGCTCGCCCTGGACAACGAGCAGGTTGGCAATCTTGCCGGCCTCGATGCTGCCGAGCTGCGATTCGACGCCGGCGGCTTCAGCGGCCCGGATGGTCAGCGCCTCGAGCGCCACGTTACGGGGCAGGCCCGCCGCGATCGCCTTGCGGACGTTGTCCATGAACACGTTCGGCGCCACGCCGCCGGAGGCCAGGGCAAACTTGATCCCCGCGTTATGCAGTGAGGCGGCGTTGCCTTCGACCATCTTGGTCACCGCGGCCGCCATCGCGGCGGTATCCGCCGGGTCACGCCGCTGTGAATACTGGTACTGCCAGCCCGTCGTCTGTGACGGCTGCGGGAAATCGACGGTCACGATCGGAGGACGCGCTGACTTCAACGCGTTGATCGCCCGGAACCCTTCGACGGCGCCGACGATCGTCACCTTGATGGTGCTGAATTCCTTGCCCAGCGCCAATGCGCGCAATATCTCGTTTTCGTTGTTCGCGGCGATGAACACCGGGACGGTGCCCTTTACCACCGGGACCAGCGCGGCGAGTTCCGCGTTATGCGCCGTGCGGGCTACGCCTCTGGGATTCGCCTTGTAGCGATCCTCCATCATGGCGTGCCGCTGCGCATCGTAAAACGCCTGGCGCTGGTAGGCGATCACGCCGAGCAGGTTGCTCGGATAATCGCCCGGCACGGTCTGGTATCCGACGTGCAGCGCGACCGGCGACTTCACGATCCAGCGGGACGCCGTGTCATCGCGCAGCGGAAGCAGTGCCGACAGCCCGCGGAAGAGACCGCGCGACGGTGCGACGAGTGCCGCGCCGATGCCGTGGTCGCGAGGTGTGCGTGCATCGGCAGGACTCAGTGACAGCTCTCCGGCGATCACGCGCTCCGGCTCGAGGCCGACGATGCGTACTTCAGTCGTCACATCGGGCTCTGCTCCGGGGAAGCCGGGAATCGGAGCCGGTGCGGCACCGCGGCCCCCGCCCGCCTGTTGCGGCGGAGTTCTCAAGCCGAGTGACGAGGTGAGATCGATGAACGCGGGAGCGATGGTCTTCCCAGAGAGGTCGACGACGACCGCGTCCGCGGGTGGGGTGATCGTCGCGCCGACGGCTTCGATCACTCCGTTTCGGATGACGACCGTGCCACGGTCGATGGTCCCCTTGGTGACTGTCTCGATCCGCGCGTTGGTCAGTGCCCAGACGCCGGTCATGTTGTCGCGCGACTGGCTCTGCGCGCCGGCGGTCTGGGTGACAGCCAACGCCGCGATCGGCAGCAACAAGCGGTGAAGCGGTGTTCGGCTCATGCAGTTACTCCAACTGGAAATGGGTACGTCGGGGTGGTTCAGCAGGCGAGCTTACGAGCGGCACTCTACGGTAGCAAGCAGCGCTCGATCCGCCGCGATAAGTACGGGCGTGAGTGCGGGAACGCTCGCGGGCACATGCCGTGAGCTCGCATTCCTCGCGCGTCAATTCACGCGCTCCGAGCCTCCTGTTTCGAGCACGACCGGGCCCTGTTGATAAGTCGTCGATCTCAACAACATCGCAAGTAGATGACCTGCAACGAGTTGAGACGGAAATGTTAATCGATGGAAAACAACACCGCACACCTTCAACGTTGTGCGCCAATGCTGTGTCTGCTAACCGGTCTTCGCCGTATCCTCGAATATTCCCTTTGGCGTGACGCCTTTCAGGAACGGCTCCATCAAGGCATGCAGCAGCTCGACGAGGGTAATGACCGCGGTGTGTGACGTGGCCGGCAGGATCGCCAGACGGGAGGCCGAAAGCGGCTTGCTCATATCGCCGCCGCCGAGCAACCGGAACAGCGCGACCGAATGTTCGAGCGTCGCTACGTCTGCTTCGCGGCAATGAGGAGCACCGGCGTCTTCACCTGCCTAACGGACCCCATTGCTTCTCACTGGAGTTCAACCTCGCGCCCCATGCGCACGTTCATAACGTGATGCAAGTTATCGCGAGCTGATCCACCACCCCCGTCTCTCGACGTCATGCCCCTGCCTTTCTTCCTCCGGTCCAGTCTCCTGACGTTGTCGTTGACTGTGACGTTCCTGCCTGCGCCGGCGCCGGCACAATCCCCTGCGGCGTCCCCATTCGACAAGCTCCCCTTCCGCTCGATCGGGCCGGCCGTGCACGGTGGCCGGCTGCACGACGTCGAGGCGGTGCCTAACGACGCGGCGACCGTCTACGTCGTCGGCGCCAGCAGCGGCGTCTGGAAGTCGACCAACCGCGGCATTACCTGGACGTCGATCTTCGACGACTACCCGGTGAGCACGGGCGGGGACATCGCCATCTTTCCCGGCAATCCCAACATCCTCTGGTTAGGCACAGGGGAGCAGAACAACCGCCAGAGCTCCTCATGGGGCAATGGGATGTACCGATCCATGGATGCCGGGAGGACCTGGACACACATCGGACTCGACGCCACGGCCAACATTGCCAAGGTGCGGTTGCATCCCGGCGATCCTGACGTCGCGTACGTCGCGGCGGCGGGAAATCTGTGGAAGACCGGACCCGATCGCGGCGTCTACAAGACGACGGACGGCGGCCGCACGTGGAACAAGTCGCTCTATGTCGACACGCTCACCGGCGCGACTGATATCGTGATGGATCCCAGCGACCCCAACACGCTGTATGCGGCGATGTATCAGCGCCTGCGCCAGCCGTGGGGATTCAACGGCGGGGGACCGGGAAGCGCGATCTACAAAACGAGCGACGGCGGCGCAACCTGGAAGAAGCTCACCAATGGCATCCCCGAAGGCGACAAGGGACGCATCGGTCTCGCCATCGCGCAGACGTATCCGCGCATGCTGCTCGCCACGATCGAGCACCCGACCGGCAGCGGCACGTATCGCACCGACGATGGCGGCGAGACATGGACGCGCGCCAGCGGGACGAACCCGCGCCCGATGTATTACAGCAAGATCTACATCGACCCGACGAACGAACGCCGCGCCTATATCCTGGGCGTCGAGGTGTATCGCAGCGATGACGGCGGCCGGAACTTCCGCCTCCTGCCGAACTCTCCCGCGTATGACGTCGGACTCAAGACCGACCACCACGCGCTCTGGATCGACCCGAAGGACCCGAAGTGGCTCTATCTGGCCGGCGACGGCGGTCTCCATGTGTCCGGCGACATGGGCGAGAACTGGCGCCGCGTGAACAACTTCGCCATCGGCCAGTTCTACGCGATTGGCGCCGACAATCGCGACCCGTACTGGATCTACGGCGGCCTGCAGGACAACCACTCCTTTGGTGGTCCGAGCGCTACGCGCCACTGGTTAGGCATCGTGAACACCGACTGGCGCCAGGTGGGCTTCAGTGACGGCGCCGTGCAGCAGCCGGACCCGTTCGTCCCGCGCTGGCTGTACACGTCCAGCACCGGCATGAACCTCCAGCGCTTCGATCTCGAAACCGGCGACCGGATGAACATCCGACCGACGCTGGCGCCGGGTGACACCGGTGCGGTGCGCTTCGATTGGGTCTCCCCGATGGTCGCGTCGCGCCACACGAAGGGGACACTCTATGTCGGCGGCAACCGGCTCTTCATATCGAAGGATCATGGAGAGTCGTGGACGTACACAAAGGACCTCACGCGGAAAGTGAATCGCGACACGCTGCGCATCATGGGAGTATCAGGCAGCGAGATCCGGATTTCCCGCAATGACGGCGAGTCGAACTACAGCGAGCTGACCACCATCAGCGAGTCGCCGGTGAATCCGCAGGTGTTGTGGGTTGGCGCCGATGACGGCACGGTGCAGCTCTCGCGTGACGGCGGGGCCACGTGGACCGATGTGGCATCGAACATCACCGGCCCACCGCCATTCACCTTCGTCAGCCGGGTCGTCGCCTCGTCGGCGGGACCGGGAGCGGCCTGGGTCACGTTCGACGGGCATCGTTCCGGCCACTTTGAACCCTATGCGTTCCGGACGACTGACTTCGGCCGCACCTGGACCAGGGTCACGACCGGCCTGCCATCCGGGGACGTTGTACGAACGATCCACGAGTATCCGGGCACACCTGCGGTCGCGTTCATCGGCACGGAACGCGCGATTTACCTGACGACCAACTCCGGCGCCAACTGGACGCGATTCAAGTCGAACCTGCCAACGGTCCCGACCTACGACATCCTTGTCCACCCACGCACGAAAGACCTGATCCTCGGCACCCACGGGCGCAGTATCTGGATCCTCGATGACGCATCACCCATCGCGGCGTGGTCGTCCTCGATCGCGGCGAAGCCGGCGCATCTGTTCCCGGCACGGCCGGTAACGCAGTACCTGTTCTGGGAAGACTTCTCGAACTGGGGCCAGGGTGAATACGCCGGCGACAATCCGAAGGACGGCGCGTTGATCTCGTATTCCGTTGCGCGGACGGTTCCCTCGGTCACGGTCACGATCACGAACCCGACCGGCCGCGTCGTGCGGACGCTGCAAGGGCCCGGTGAAGCAGGCGTCATTCACCGCATTAACTGGGATCTCCGCCACACCGTGCTCTCGGCGTCCGGCATGCAGATGCCTAACGTGGCCGTGGAAGGCGCCGGCGGCCGCGGTGGACGGGGCGGTCGCGGTGGACGTGGCGGCGGAGGCGGGGGTGGCGGGGGGGAGGAAGGCGGCATGGCCGGCGGACGCGCCAACGATCCGTATCCATATGAAGTGCCCCGGAGCCTCGGTGCCCGCGGTGCCTTCGTTTCACCGGGCACCTACACGATCACGCTGCAGGCGGGGGACGCGAAAGCAACCGAGACGGTTCGCGTGCTGCACGATCCGCTTCTCCCACTGACCGTCGCGCAGCACAAGGAGCGCGAGTCATTCCAGATCGAGCTGGCCGACATGGTGGCCGAGATCGTGGCGATGTCACAGCAGCTGGCCAAGGCCCGGACAGACCTGACCGCGCGCCGCGATGCCGCGGCATCGGGTTCAGCCGCGAGAACTGCGGCCGATTCGAGCCTGGCCGGCCTAACGACGGTCGAGCGGTCGTTCGTCGCCCGAGTGGGCGCGGCGCAGGGCCGCCTGATGCAGATGTACGGAAGCTTCAACGGGAGCGGTGCACAGCAGGGGTCGCTCTACCCCCCGACGGCCGGCATGAAGGCGCAGGCCCGGGAAATCCGGGGGGCGATCGACCGGCTGAAACGGGAGATAGCCGTCGTTTCACGCTGACCATTGGACGGCTGGTCACGGCGCAGGACGACTGGGCGAAGGGCGTCGGGCAACCGACGCCCTTTCGTGTCAGTGTGGATGCGATTTCGCGTGTCGCACACTTGTCGGGCTGAAACCCGATGGCTTCACCTCAACCCTCCAGGAGGACCGAAGATGACCCTGAATGGTCGGTCGTTCACCCCCGCACCTGCCACGCAGGGCCAGGCGTCCGCGCCTGGTCGCGTGACGGATGCACGCGTGCCACTGGTCCTCGCCGGTCGTGATGACCGCCCAATCGCGGGGCAGCCAGTTGCGTCACCGACGAAGGCCGCAACACAGTCGTCGCCCTACCTCGATCGTATCGTCGTCCGTTCCCGGAGCCGCATCCTGTTCCTGGATGTCGCCGAGGTGACCTGGCTCGAGGCGTTCGGCAACTACGTGCGCTTTCACACGCCGACTGAGGTCTACACGGTGCGTGGAACGCTCACGTCGTTTGAGAAGGAACTCGACCCGACGCGGTTCGTCCGGATTCATCGATCGATGATCGTGAACCGTGACGTTATCCGCGAGCTGCACTCCCGTCGCACAGGCGATTTCACGCTCGTGACCAATGGCGGCGAACAGCTCACGCTGTCCCGGAATTTCCGTTCGAAGGTTCCGGAACTCCGTCGCCGGCTCGCGTCGTAAGGCACGTAAGCGAATGCAGGAGAAGCCCCCGGTGAATTCACCGGGGGTTTCTTCTTTTTGCAGTAGTCACTTCGATGAGCTGACGCGCCCTTCGTGGGTTCCGAAAACCATTGAACCACAGAGAACACAGGGAACACGGAGGCAAAAAAAAGCCCTGTGTTCTCTGTGCTCCCCGTGGTTCATGCTTTTTGGAGTTGTTGTTCTTTGCTTCCTGTTCGACAGCCGTCATCCTTTCGCGAAGATTCGCCAAGAATTCGCGAGAATCTGCGTCCCGAGGTCGTGGAATTCCCGGCATTGAGGCGAGGCCGGAATCGCATGGTTCCCCTCGCCCATGCGCGGACCGGGCATACCTTACGCCGCATGGAAGAGATTCCGGTCCTCAGGGACCTCGTCGTGCTCGTCGCGGTCGCGGTCCCTGCCGTCCTGCTCGCGCATCGCCTCAAGATTCCGACCCTCGTCGGATTCCTGTTCACGGGCATCGTGATCGGGCCGCACGCGCTGGGTTTCGTGCAGGACGTGCACTCCGTGACGCAGATGGCCGAAATCGGGTCGGTCCTCTTGCTCTTCGCCGTGGGCCTCGAGTTGTCGCTGTCGCGCATCGTGAAACTCGGACGGTACGTGGCGCAGGGTGGCGTCATCCAGATGCTCGGCACCATGGCAATCGTTGCGTCGGTCGCGATCATCGCCGGATTGCGCGTCAACAACGCGATACTCTGGGGCGCGCTCATTGCCCTGTCATCAACCGCCATCATCCTCAAGATCTACGCCGATCGGGGTGAGCTCGACTCGACGCAGGGACGGCTGGTCGTGGCCATCCTCCTCTTCCAGGACCTGTGCGTTGTGCCGTTGATGGTGCTGATGCCGATCCTGGCGGGGACTGAGCAGGGTCCGACGGCGCTCATTCGGGCCCTGGTCGTGACCGCTGTTGTTACGGGCTCTTTGATCGTGGCCGGCCGCTATATCGTGCCGCGATTTCTGGCGAGAGTCACCACGCTCCGCAACTCCGAGATCTTCACACTCTGTGTGCTCGGCATCGGCCTGGGGGCGGCCTTCCTCACGTCGAAGTTCGGACTCTCTCTCGCGTTAGGCGCGTTCCTGGCCGGACTGGTGGTGTCGGAATCGGAGTACGGGCTCCAGGCACTGTCCGACGTGCTGCCGTTCCGCGATGCGTTCAGCGGCATCTTTTTCACGTCGATCGGGATGCTGCTGAACATCACGTTCTTCTTCCAGAACGCCTTGCTGGTCATCGCGGTGGCGCTGGGCGTCATCGTACTGAAGACGGTCGCCGGGTACTTCGTGGTGCGTTTCGTAAAGCGGTCGGCGCGGGCCGGCATCATCGTCGGCCTCGGACTGGCGCAGGTCGGAGAGTTTTCCTTCGTGCTGGCCAGCGTGGCGGCGACGCTCGGGCTGCTCGTCGGTTCCGAATACCAGGTCTTCCTTGGCGCGGCGATCATGACGATGCTCGCCGCCCCGTTCCTGGTGACCGCGTCCGCCGACATCGCCGACTGGATTCTCCGCCACCGCACCGCGCCGACGATGGAGTTCGCCACGCGGGAGGTTCGCGCGGCGCGACCGCTCACGGACCACGTCATCATCGTCGGCTATGGCTTGAACGGGAAAAACCTGGCGCGCGCGCTGCGGAGCGCCGGCATCGCCTACGCGGTAATGGACGCCAACGGGCAGAAGGTGCGCGACGCGCGCAGGGATCGCGAGCCGATCTTCTTCGGTGACGGCACGCGTGGCGAAGTGCTCGAGCGCATCGGCATCAAGCGCGCTCGCATGCTCGTGTTCGCGATTGCGTCGCACCAGGACGAGAAGCGGGGCATCTTCGTCGCCCGCCACCTCAATCCCAAGGTGCACATCGTCGCCCGGACCCGGTACGTGTCGGACATGGAAGAGCTGTACGCGTTAGGCGCGAACGAGGTGGTGCCGGAGGAGTTCGAGACGTCGCTCGAGATTTTCGCGCGAGTGCTGCGGCGCTATGGCGTGACCGACGGGCGGATCCGGGAAATGGCCGAGGAGGCCCGGAGCGATCACTACGAGCTGCTGCGTCAACGCGGGACGAGCATGACGCGGGTGGACGGCTTCCTGTCGCCGGTCGCGGCGCGAGTGGAGATGGAGACGATGGCGGTGCGCCGCGGTTCGGAGGCCGCGGGCCGGTCGCTGACCGAACTGAACGCACTGTGCGGCGGAGCGCGGGTGGCGGCCGTGATTCGCGGCGGCCAGGTTCGCTATGACCTCGACGCGTCATCGATCCTGAATCCGGGCGACACCGTGGTGCTGATCGGCAGCGCCGAGGCGCTGGCCGCCGCGACGAAAGTGTTCGACAGTGTCACGCAGACCGGTGAGACCGCGGCGATAGGAGACTGACCGCGGCGCTCGCGCCCGGTCGGAACTCGTCTCACCCCGGCAGTCACGACTGCGGCCAACCCTTTTGCCGGCGGCCGTGTCGGAACTATATCGAGAGCCGATATAGTCACCGATTCCTCCGGGGTCATGCCGAACCGTCCGCGTCCCGAGTCGTTCCTTCCGCTGCCGGTCTCCGAATTCGAGATCCTGCTCGCCCTGGCTGACGGCGAGCAACACGGCTATGCGATCATGACCGAAGTCGCCGAACGCACCGATGGATCGGTGCGGCTCGGCCCGGGCACGCTGTATGGATCGATCAAGCGCATGCTCGCCAGCGGCTTGATCGACGAACATTCGCCGCGTCGCCGAAGTGCCGGTGACGACGAGCGTCGCCGTTACTACCGGCTCACCGCACTGGGCCGGTCCGTGGCGTCAGCCGAAGCCGCGCGACTGCAGGAACTCGTCAGGCACGCACGCCGGAAACGGCTGCTGACCGCGCTGGACACGCCATGAGCCAGGTGTCACGCTGGTTCCGCCTCCTGATCGCGCTCCATCCACAGGAATTCCGCGACCGATTTGGCGAAGAGCTGGTCGACGCCGTCGCCGAGTCGATGCGGGGTCAACGCGTATTCGGGTCCCAGTGGAGGTTCCTGTCACGGGACCTGATCCGATCGATGGCGCGAGAGCGCATGGCGGCATTCTCCGCGTCGCCAATACCAATCGAAGCCGAACATCACCTCCTGACCAACGGACCTCGCATGGGCAATCTCCTCCAGGACCTTCGCTACGCGATCCGATCACTCTCGCGTGTCCCGGGGTTCACGGCGACCGTCATCATCTCGCTGGCCCTGGGCATAGGAGCAAACACGCTCGTCTACAGCCTGGTCGACGGACTCGTGCTGCGTCCGTTTCCTTACCCGGAGGCGAACCGACTGGTGGCGGTTGGCGTGCGATACGCCGACAGCGACGAGCGCACGTTCATCGAGTCGCTGTCTGCTCCCGAGTTCGAGGACATTCGCAGCACGAGTCGCTCGCTGGAACGGTTCTTCGCGTTTGACGTGGGCAATCGCAACATCTCGGGCGGGGACCAACCCGAGCGCGTCTTCACGGCGTTCGTCTGGGGCGATCCATTCGCGACGATCGGGTTACGGCCGCACCTCGGTCGCGGCTTCACGGCGAACGAAACGACCAGCAACGAATCGAGCGCGGCGATCCTCAGCCATCGAATCTGGGTGTCGCGGTTCGGCGCCGACCCGGGCATCATCGGAAAGTCCGTCCAGGTGAACGGCGTTCCACGGGACGTGATCGGCGTCATGCCCCCATCCATCCTGATCATGGGCGCCGACCTGTGGTTGCCGATGGGCGTGCAGCCTTCGGTGATTCCTCGTCAGGCGCGACAGTTCGCAATCGTAGCGCGGATGCGCGCCGGAACGACCATGACTGAAGTGCAGACCGACCTTGCTACGGTCGCCAGCACCGTGGCCCGCACATGGGAAGGGCAACACCCCGAGTACAAACAGTGGTCGCTGGCGGCGTCGACGTGGGGCGACGTGATGTCCGCGCCGATGCGGCCGGCGTCACTGGTCATGCTTGGCACCGTGGTGTTCGTCCTGCTGCTCGCCTGCGCCAACATCGCGAGCCTCATGCTGGCGCGCGCCTCGGCGCGCCAGCGCGAGTTGTCGTTGCGTGCCGCGCTCGGGGCAAGGACCCCGCGTCTCGCCCGTCAGCTGGTGACGGAATCTCTCCTGCTGTCATTCGCGGGAGGCGCGTTAGGCGTGGTGATCGCGATCGTGTTGCTCGGACCCTCGACATCGCTGTTCCCCGATCGCGTGGCGGCGCTCGGCCTGAAGCCGGCGCTGAGTCCCGCGGTGCTGTTCGGCACCGTGGCGATCACCGTCCTCGTCG
>DASRPK010000120.1:0-106583 GCA_035646395.1 Gemmatimonadaceae bacterium
TCATGGGGGCGCCTCACTGGATTATTTCGCGTTGTTCCAGACGGTCCATGTAGACCGCCGGACGCGTACACTTATACATGTTCGCGTGGAACTCTGCTACTCCGCATACCTCAGCTTGTTGCGACGGGCTCGTCCGTGAGAGCAGGCGCTAGTCGTTAGGTGGTGAGTCCGACTATTCCTTTGGGATAGGTTGTGTGATGGGAGTCACAGGAGGGGCGAAGATCGCGACCTGAGAGCGCAGGGCTTGAGGCGCGGAGCCTACAGGCGCAGGACCCAGAGACGCACGGCTTGATAGCGCAACGCCAAGGGCAACTCCCGCAACGAACAGCCTGAGAGCGAAAGGGTCATCCGCAAAACCATTGAACTCTGTCTTACAAACGCGTCAGGCCCCAGTCGTTAGGCTTCTGCGTAACAGTCCGGCGTTGTTGTGGGACCGCTGGTAGCTGTTGCGTCCCGGGCGCACGCTGTCAGGTCTCGCGCCGTTAGGTCTCGCACCGTGGGTCGTGCGTCCGGGGTCCTGCGCCCCCCGCCTTACCGAACAGCCCACCTCAACCCGGACGACAGCGCGAAGTACCGCCACGCCCCGCTCTCCCCCGCTCCGTCAAGCGCAAACGGCGCGTCATACGCCTCCACTTCCACAAACCACGCGCGGGACGGCCCTATGGAGAGGGCGGTTTGTGCCCAGGCGCGCCAGACCCCCGACCATGGGCCCATCGCCGCATCATGAGGCATCACCCGCTGCACACCGCCGCCGACGTCCATCGAAAAAGAAAGTGCCCGCTCCTCTCCGAGCTCCACATAGGCACCCGTTTCGATCGTTTCGGCGAGGCGTGGCGCGAAGTAACCGGCCGCCGATGTCCGCGCGAACGCCGTCCGGCGATATTGAACCGAAGGCTGCCACCCGCTGCCTAACGGGAGCACCAGCGCCCCTTCCAGCGTGGTGCGCGCGTTGGCGGACTCACTCGAGGCGTCGAGCCGGCCAACTCGCGCCTGTCCCCGGAGCCGGAACGGAGCCAGCGGCACCTCCACGGTTGCCCGGGCGTCCGAGCGCTGGACACGGTTCTCAAGCAGCTGGGGACTGAATCCGAGCGGCGCGCGCTCGATTCGAAGGTCCAGCGAAGACCCGGCGGCGGACCGGACCCTGAGACGCATCGACGCCTCAATGGGCGTCCACGCGCCAGGAGCGCTCAGCGGCGGAACGCCGGCACCGGAGCCTGGACCCTGTCCGGGGCCCGGACCGGGACCGGGCGCCGGAGACGTCGTGACGCCGTCCTCTTCGTACCGGACCATGCCGGCACTTCCGCTGATGCGCACCTGCGACGACGCCGTCGCCGAAAATCGGGCGTTGATCCCCAGGCCGTGCACATCCTGAACGTCGTTGCTGACGTTCTGCTGCGCGACACCGGCGCCGATCCGGACGCCGTCGCTGACCATGACCTCAACGGTGCCACCGTATCGCGTCGTCCGGTTGCCGTCGGAATCGCCTAACGATCCCGCTTCGGGCACAACCATCGGCGCCGCCGAGGCCCGGGCCGCATCGAGGCGAGTCCCCGCGCCATTGAAGCCCAGGCGTTCGGCGTGCCGGAACGCGGCACCGGCCGCGCGCGGGCGGCCGGCGCGTATCTCAACCCGTCCGAGCAGGTCCCATGCTTCACCGTCGTCGGGATGCGATGTGGTCCATGCCGCAAGTTCGTCGGCCGCCTGATGCGAGCGGCCGGCGCGATCGAGGAGTCGTGCCCGACCCACGGCGACGTCACGTTCACCAGGAAGAATGGCGTGCGCCCCATCGTACGCGATCAGCGCCTCCGCCAGTCGCCCCCTGCGCGCGAGCACGTCGCCCTCGGCCATGTGGCCCCACGGGTCATCGGGCTCGAGCGCGATGTACCGGCGATACAACGCGAGGGCGCGTTCTTCGGAGTCGTCCAGCTGAGCGAGTCGGAAAACCGCCCGCGATGCCGTCGAGTCGGTGGCAAAAATTTCGGCGTACAAAGCGCGCGCTCGTTTGCGATCACCGGCGTCCCACGCCGAATCGGCGCGCGACATGAGGGCATTACGATCGGGACGCGCGGTTTGCGCTCGCGACTCGGTCGTGATCGCCAGCACCAGAATCAGGGACGTCAACAGTGCTGGCATCAATCGGCACCACTTTGATGCGATTCAGGTGCATGGTGGCGTCGCGCCTGTATCAACCGCGCGATTTCGACGGTGCCTAACACCAGCATCAAGGTGGCGACACCCGTGGCGAAGGTGGCGACGGGGAGAACCGTCCGCACCGCCACCGTACCGCCGCCAGGCTTCTGCACCATCTCGTCAGGCACGATGAAGGCGAGTAACCAGCCAACCATCCAGAGGGCGGCGACCACGCCACCGGCCATGGCCACGTTATGCCAGATCTGACGCGACGAGACGGGATCAGGTTGCCCCCGCAATCGGCGCTTGAGGCTGCGGAAGGGCAGCAGCAGCGTCGACGCGAGGTAGAACAATCCACCGACGCCGGCACCGGGAACGCCTGGAGTCATCTCAATGGCCCTTTTCGTACGTGGCGAACGTCCGGTTCATGATCAGTTCCATCCAGGTCGCCTTCAGGAAGAACACTGCATTCACCGTGCGCAGTACGAAGAACGCGGGCAGTGACAGCAGGGCACGCCGCATCTCGCGTCGCCTGGC
Source organism: Gemmatimonadaceae bacterium (assembly GCA_035646395.1). GTDB lineage: Bacteria > Gemmatimonadota > Gemmatimonadetes > Gemmatimonadales > Gemmatimonadaceae > JABWBJ01. Next base: position 2,668 of record DASRPK010000120.1, read on the forward strand.
CGCTCCGACCAGGACGGGAACCGCCACCGCCGGCACGTCGATGACGTATCCGAGCAGCAGCCACGGGTTCCCCAGCGCAATGGCAAGCACCGGGAGCAGAAAGAGGTACGCCACGGACGCGATGATCGCATCCCAGAACGCCACCGCTACGGAGTGTCGGAGAAACGGCACCGAGAGGATCCCCTGGCGATGCAATCGCACGTTCTGCACGAAGCCGTGAGACCACCGTTTCAACTGTTTGCCAAGGAAATGGAAGTCATGAGGCTCGATCGGGTAGCTCACGGCTTCGGGAATGAACCGCACCTTCCATTCGTACTGATACAATGTCCAGGTGAGATCCATGTCCTCGGCGAGCGTCCGCGTCGACCAGCCACCGATCGCTCGTAAGGCACTCGTGCGATACATGGAGAAGCAGCCAGAGGCGATCAGTGGTGCGCCCCATGCCTCCTGCACGCGTTTATAGAACGTGAACGCAAACAGGTATTCGATGTACCGACCACGTTCCCAGATCGACTGGACCCGGCGGGGAAGGACTGAACCACACGCTGCCACGACCTCGGCATCTTCGAAAGCCGGGAGCAACCGCTCGATGGCGTCCGAGGCCAGCGTCGTATCGGCATCGATGGCCATCACGAGCGCGGTCCGCACATGGCGAAGCGCGAAGGTTTGCGCCCCGGCCTTGGAGCCCGTGTTGCGCTCCGGACGGATGACCCTGACGCCCAGCCGCTCCGCCACGCCTGACGTGTCGTCGGTAGAGCAGTCGTCGATCACGAGGATTTCCTGCGGGGCAACGCTTTGCGTCAGCAGCGAGAGCAACGTATCCGCCAGCGTCTCCGCCTCATTGTACGCCGGAACCAGCACCGTTACCGGGACGGTGCGCGGATGCCGTTCGGACGATGGCACGAACGAGCGCGCCGTCGATGGATGAAAACTGTCCCGCCCACCGTACGCTCGATGCATGCCCGAATCGCTGCGAATGCCAGAACTCATGAAAAGCCGCGTGTGATGCTCACACTGAAAGACGACAGGCGAGAGGGGTGGTCAATGTGTGCGAAATGGTCGTGGCAACGACGCGGCATTGTCGCATAACGACTTCGATGAATCGTGACGCATGTCACGAGGGGACTGGTGCAGCGTGAGCGCATCGCCCTTCTCCGACGCGTCACGCGCCGCGACCACGCTGTCACGCGAGTGGTCGATTCCGGGCGGCACTGTTACAGCGTGGACACAATTCATGTGTGCTCGCGTGCTGACGCGCGTCACAGCATCGCGAGAGCGTGAATCACGGCCCGGCTGTTGCTCATTCAGGGGGTGTCCGGACGCTTCAGGACAGCGCTCCTGGAACGTGGCACTTCTCGCCGGACGCGCAGCACATCCGAAAGACTACCGGAGGAATATCCGATGCGCATCGGAGCACTGTTAGGCATCGCTGTGGGGGTTGCGGCGTGTGCCGAGTCCCCATCCCCTGTTGCACCGCGCGCGCTCGACCAGGCGCCGGCGTTGTCGGCCGACGGTTCTTCAACACAATCGACGTTGCCGTTCAACGCCTCGCTCTGGGTTCCGTGCGCCAACGGGGGGGCCGGTGAGTACGTCGCCCTGTCGGGTGCGATAGAGTTCAGCACGCACGACGTGCTGGATGGAGACGGTGGGACGCACGAGCGGAAGATGATGCGCCCGTCGGGCGTATCCGGTGTCGGCGCGACGACCGGCCTGACTTACCGCGGAACGGGAATGAGCTTCATGAGCGAAGGCGTTTCCACCGATGGTGCGTCCTCGTACAGCTATGTCAACAATTTCCGGATCATCGGCCAGGGGCCGGGCAACAACGTGCTCGTGCACGCGCTCGTCCACCAGACCACGAATGCAGAGGGCGTGGTTACCGCTGAGGTGAACGTGAGCAGCAGTTCCTGTAAGTAACCCGGCACGTTTCCGCAATTCTGGAATGCGACCGTTCCCGTCAGGGAGCGGTCGCTTTCTTTCAGCCGCTCGAGACCGGCATGGTTATCGACTGCTGACTTGCCTCGCGTCGGTGGGTCGCGCATGGTCCGGGCTGTAGAGACCACGTGCCACCGGGAGGAATCGTGTACCTCATCCGCGACATCATGTACTGCAAGCCCGGCAAGGTCCGCCCACTGCTCGAGAAGATGAAAGGCATGGCGAAACTGGGCGAAGGAAAGATGGGTTGGGGGAAGATGCGCCTATACACTGATTTTGGCGCGGAGCGCTTCTGGACGCTGGTGTCGGAGTTCGAAGTCCCGGACCTCGCGACGTTCGAGAAGATGGATTCCATGCAAGGCTCGCCCGAGGACATGAAGGAGATGGAACGTCTCATGTCGGGCTATCACGACCTCGTCGAGCACGGAAGGCGCGAGATCTACAAGGTCGAGTTGTAACTCACCCCTTTCGCAGCGCAATCACTGGATCGACCCGCGCGGCACGCCGCGCGGGAATCCAGCTGGCGATCGCAACCGCCATCGCCAGCACGACGGCCATCGCCGCGTAGGTCAGGGGATCCGTCGTCGTGACCTCGAACAACATCGTCCGCAGCACCCGCGTGAGGGCGAGCGCGGTGAGCACACCGATCGCCAGTCCAATGGCGGCGAGGATGGCGCCATCCCGCATAACGAGTGCGAGTACGCGGCCACGTTCCGCGCCCAGCGCCATGCGGATCCCGATTTCACCCGTCCGCTGGGCGACCGCGAACGAGAGGACGCCGTAGATGCCCATCACCGCCAGCGACAGTGCCATCGCCGCGAACAGGCCAAGCAGGACCGCACTGTAGCGCGCCTGCGCGCTGGCGTTGGCGATGCGCGCCGACATCGGCCTGACGTCGAACACAGGCGCGAGCGGCGCGACGCGCTGGACGGCGGCGCGCACCGCAGGCGCCATCGCCGACGGATCACCGGCCGTCCGGACAAACACCATCATGCGCGGGAGCCGCGCCTGGCCGTACGAGATGTAGACGTCGGGGACGGCGGTTGAATCGATCGTTCCGAACCGGACGTCACCAACGATGCCGATGATTTCAGCACCGGTGTGGAATCCGCCCTGATACACCGCGATACGCTTTCCAAGTGGATCTTCACCCTGGAAGTACTTTCGTGCCGTCGCCTCGTTGATGAGAACAACCTTGGGCGCGTTCAACCGGTCTTCGGCGGTGAACAGGCGGCCGCGCTTGAGCGGAACGCGCATGGTCTCGAACCAGTTCTGCGACGCCCAGTGAACACCGACCATGGCGTTGCCGGTAGCGCTCTGTGGCCGGTCGGCCACCGTCATGATGGTGCCGTTGCAGCCGTTGTTGAGAGGAGGACAGTCGGCGATCGCCACCTGCTCCACCCCGGGAACGCCACTGATCTCCTCCTGCAGCCGTTCGTAGAACCCGGGCATGGAGTCCGGCGAGACGGTGCCGGCCGGCATGGAGAGTCGGAGCGTCAGCACGTTGCGGCCATCGAATCCCGGGTCGACCGCAAGCAGTTTGCCGAGGCTGCGGATCATCAACCCTGATCCGGCAAGGAGCACGAGAGCCAGCGCAACTTCCGCCACCACGAGTACGCGACGGCCGGCACCGGTTCGGCGGCCGGAGCCCGAGCTCCCATCCTTGAGATCCTTGACCAGGCTCTGGCGCGTCGCGCCTAACGCTGGCGCAAGGCCGAACAGGAGCCCGACGGACACGGTGACGAGGAAGGTGAACAGTAACGCACTCGCATCAAGGCGGATCGCGTCAAATCCCACCGCGCCGATCCCACCCGTCAGGCCCTGTACGCGCAACGTGTCCTGGGGATTGATCGCGCTCAACATGCGCGTACCGGCCAGGGCCACGGCCAGACTGGCCGCACCACCCAGCAGCGCGAGCACCAGGCTTTCGGTCACCATCAATCGCACCAATCGCCCCCGGCCCGCGCCCAGCGCGAGGCGAACGGCAATCTCCTGCTTCCGCGACATGGCCCGCGCCACGAGCAGGTTCGCCAGGTTGACGCAGGCGATGAGCAGCACCATGGCTACGGCACCAAAGAGCACCAGCAGCGATCGCTTGAGTCCCTTGGCCACGCGAATCGTATTCAGCGGGCGGGCCTCCGCAGTCCACTGTTCCGGCTTCTTGCTGGTGGTGAGGGTGCCGCCTTGCATTGGAAACGCGTCGTAAATCCTCGGACCGATCAGCGCGGCCTCGGCGACCGCCTGTTCCGCGGTCACGCCCTCGCGCAGACGGCCAATCATCGAGAACTCGAGCGACCATGGTTCACTCAACGCATCGGCTGGACGCGCCGTGAGATTGAGCAGGGCCTCGGCGCGCCCCGACAGGCCACGAAAGTCCGGCGGAAGGATCCCGATGATTTCCCAGGGCTGGTTGTTGAAACTCAGCGACTGTCCGATTGCCGCCGGATCCGCGTTGAACCGGCGCTGCCACAACGCGTCACTGATGATTGTCACCCGGCGCGCGCCGCCGGCCGCGTCCAGTTCGGATGGGAAGTCCCGCCCCTTCGCGACACGAACGCCTAACGTCTTGAGGTAGGCGGTCGTGACCTCCTCCGCGTACACGCGTTCCGGTTCGGTGCCGGTGATGATCGTTTGCGTCGGGCCGTGCGCGGCGAGCGACTGATAACTCTTCTGCGCATCCCGGAAGAAGGCGTATTTCGGGAAGGACCACGCTGCGTCACCGTCCTCACTCGAGCGCTGGACGATGTCGAACAGCCTCCCCGGCTCCGCAAAGGGCAGTGATCGCAGGAGCAGCGCGTCCACGGCCGAATAAATGGCCGTATTGGCCCCGATGCCGATGCCGAGCGTCAACACGGCGATGGCGGTGAAGCCCGGTCGGGCCGCGAGGCCGCGCAACGCGTACCGGACGTCATCGGCGAATTCCTGCAGTCGTTCGCGCACGTTGAGTCTCCGTTCCTTGAGTTCGGCTGAGTGTTCGAGTTGCGCGTCAGCGTCGGCCCAGGCCGCGCCGAGTCGGCGGATCGCCTCGGCCCGTGCCTCGTCCGGCGTCATGCCTAACGCCACGAGCTGCGCGACGCGCTCCTCGAGGTGGAACGCCAGTTCGTCCCGCATTTCGGCGCGGGCGAGCCGGCGGCTCAACGGGTCGAGATGGAAGAGGCGGCGCGTGTTACGCATGCGCGTCAGCTCGTCCGCAGCGCGAGGATGTCGACGAGCGCCCGCGCGTACTTCTCGAGCAAGGCGCCCTCGGTCTTGAGGTGCGCCCGGCCGGCGGCGCGTACGCGGTAGTATCGCGCCTTCCGGTTATTGCTCGTCAGGCGCCACTCGGATTCGATCCAGCCCCGCTCTTCCATGCGGTGCAGCGCGTAGTAGAGCGCCCCATCATCCACTCCGACGGAGCCGTTCGATCGTTGTTCGAGCCAGGACACGATCTCGAAACCGTGCATCGGCCCGAGGGTGAGGGCCTTGAGCACAAGCAGGTCGAGAGTCCCCTTCAGCAATGGCGGCGCAGGCGGCGACGGCGGCAAATGTCCCCCGAGAGTTTCCCACTAGACACTGGGGGAAGCGTAAGGGTTGCCTGTCGCCGGACTGTCTGCGGCTTGAGCTGGTTCGATGAACACGAACGGTTGGCGTGCTGGGCTTTAGGCATGTGACGTGCATCCTGTCGCGTTGTTCTTCAGCCCGGGTATCGTCACGAGGGCGGGCGCGGGCATTTCTGCAATACCGGTTCCCTTCATGAAACGCGCTAAGTGGTTCTCTTCCCTGTTGTTGCTGGCTCTCAGTACCTGCGGACGTGAGGCGCTCGAGCCTGAGACCGGGGACGTTGAGGCGATAGTTGTTACGCCTGCCATCTCGACGCTTTCCGTTGGCTCGCAGCTCGAGCTGTCGGCGCAGGTACTCGATGGATCCGGAACCGCCGTTCCGGATCGCCCGGTGCATTGGGCGTCGGAAGACCCCAGCATCGCGATCGTCTCGGGCGACGGCACAGTGACCGCCGTGGGAGTGGGAACGGTGCAGGTCGCGGCGAGCACAGGCGGACGGAGCGGACTCGCACAGATCACCGTGACTACCACGCCGGTGGCGTCGGTACAGATCACGCCGACGAACAAGGCTCTGTTCGTCGAGGAGAGCTTCCAATTCAATGCGGAAGCGCGCGACGCCGGTGGCAATGTGCTTCCGGGCAGACCGATCACCTGGTCGAGCAACAACGAAGCCGTCGCCACCGTCAGTGCGTCAGGCCTGGTTACCGCGCTCTCGCCGGGCGGCGCGATCATCAGCGCGACATCGGAAGGGCGCAGTGCACCGGCGTCGATCACCGTGTCGGCCATTCCTGTTTTCACGGTCCAGGTGCGGCCGCCGGCGATGACGTTGACCGACGGCCAGACCGCCCAGCTGGAGGCGCAGCCGGTCGACGCCGACGGGAAGCCGCTCGTCGGGCGACTCGTACTCTGGTTCACCAACAATGCGGCGGTCGCCAGTGTGACTGCGAACGGGCTGGTGACGGCGCAGGCACCGGGCAGCGCAGTCATCACCGCAACGTCGGAAGGGAAAAGTGCGACGAGCACCGTGACCGTCAATGCCCCGGCGCCTAACGTCGTGGTCCTGACACCGGCCCAGGTGTTGGTCCAGGAAGGCGGTACGGCGGCGCTCTCGGCCCAGGTCCTGGACAACCTGGGACGGCCGATGCCTGACGCGATCGTGACCTACGCCACCTCGAATAGCGCCATCGCGACCGTGAACTTCAGCGGCGTCGTGACCGGCGTGGCGCCGGGCAAGGCGACGATCACCGGTTCGAGCGGCGGGAAGACCGGTACCGCGGAAGTCACAGTGACGCCGACCCCGGTCTCGTCGGTGACCATATCTCCGTCGCAGCCGACTATCGTGGTCGGCCGGACGATTACACTGACCGCGCAGGCGCGGGCCGCCAATGGACAACCGCTATCTGGACGCACGGTGATATGGTCGAGCGGTGCGCCGAGTATCGCGACCGTCAGCAGCAGTGGTGTCGTCAACGGGGTGCGTGTTGGCACTGCGGTGATTTTCGCGAGCATCGATGGCGTGCTTGGTCACACGAACGTCAACGTGGTTCCGGTCCCGGTGGCAACCGTTACAGTCTCTCCGTTGACGTCGAGCGTAGCGATCGGTGCGACAGCCCAACTCAGCGCGACCTTGACGGACGCGTCAGGCAACACGCTGTCCGGGCGCGTCATCTCCTGGTCCAGCAGTCAGACCACGGTGGCGACGGTGTCACCAACGGGCGTCGTGACTGGCGTGTCGGGAGGGACAGCGACCATCACCGCGATGAGTGAAGGTCGCGTTGGCACTGCCACGGTGAACGTCGTTGCGTCGGGAACACGCACGGTCACAGTGACGCCATCCACGGCAACGATCAGTGTCCTGGGATCGGTCACACTGACGGCGACGGTTCGCGATCCATCCGGGGCCATCATTTCGGCGCCGGTGACCTGGAGTACAAGTAACGCCTTGATTGCCGGCGTCTCCTCGAGCGGCACAGTATCGGGATTGCTGCCGGGAACAGCGACAATTACCGCGAAGTCAGGCTCGGCGACGGGGACTGCGTTGATTACGGTGAAGTGAGTGGAGTTGATGAGTTTGCCAAGTTGCCAAGTTGCCAAGTTGAACCTCGTTAGGCGCAACTCTTCAACTCTTCAACTCGTTCACCGCATCACTGCGACGTTGAACGTGCCACCGGTGACGTACTTGATACCCGTGAATCCCGCTTCCTTGGTCGCACTATCCGGGACGAGTTCCACGCTGAAGTAACCGGACGCCGACTCAGACGAAAGGAACGACACTGTCACGGAGCCCGCGCCGTTGTTGAAGTTCGAAAACCAGCGGCGGGTCGTCGTGCCGTCCATCTCGATATACGAAACGGCCGGGCTGGGGATGCTGCCGATCGTATATGTGCCCGGTCCCGGTAGGCGAACCGAAAGATTGAAGATCTTGGTCACGCCCGAAGCGTTCACTGCAGCGAATCCGAAGGACTCGTTACGCCAGATCGCGGGTGTTTGCAACGGAGCGGTGAACTGGTCGTTGTCGACGACAGCGTTGATCGATCCCAGCGACGTTGTGGATCCCGGCGGCGGCGAGTTAGGCGATGTCGGCATGTTTTTGTCGAACTTGAGATCGCCACAGGCTGCTGCGACAAGCAGTGCGGCCGGAATGAGAAATCTCATGGTTCCTCCAATGCCGTGAACCTTGACTCAACTCTCACGTTACAACTCCTAACTGTTTTAGCGCGATACGACAATGTCGAACGTGCCGGAGGTAACGTTTCGCCTCGTCGTAATACCAGCGGCGGTCGTGGCACTGTCAGGAAACAAAGCGAAACTGAAATGACCTACTGCTTTGTCAGCGGAGAGGAAGGTCAACGTGATCGAGCCGAATCCGGCGGATGTCGACGAAACCCACCGGCGTGTCTCGTCACCAGACGTTTCGGTCAGCGCCACGACCGGGTTATACGGACCGCCAGTCTCGAAGGAACCTGGTCCGGGCGCGCCGACGGAAAACGTCAGCTGCCGGGTGTACCCGTCGTAGGCATTGAACACCAACCGGTCCTCGATAACGGTTGCAGCAGCGGAGAGCCTTCCAAAGAACTGCTCTCCGCTGATGTTCGCCGCGACTGATCCGTTGTTTGTCGTCGAACCGGGCGGTGGTGCCGTCGGCAGCGTCGTGTCTTCGACCGCGTCGCCGCACGCGACAACGGCCATCAGCACAATCAACGCGAGAATCCTGACGAGTTGAAAAGTTGCCAGGTTGCGAAGTCGAGAAGGCATTATCGGCACTCGCTCATTCTGCACCTCGGCAACTCTTCAACTCTTTAACTCTTCAACTCATCTACGGGTTCGGGTACATCGCCACCGGGAGCTTCGTAATCCCCCGCTCCTTCTTCTGTTTCTCGACCATCTTCGCCACGTCGGCCAGCAGCTTCTTGGCGTCATACACGATGCCGTCCTTGATCGTCCACTTGACGCCGCCGACCCGCTCGACCTTGCCGGTCTTGTCGTTCAACCGCACGAAGCCGTTGCCGTAGAGCACCTTGAGGTTGGCAATGGGGTTTTCGCCGACGATGGCGATGTCAGCCAGCATCCCCGGCCGGACCAGGCCATATTGAATCGGCGTGCCTAACGGGCGGAAGATCTCCTCGGCGGCATGCAGCGTAGCGGAGCGGATCACCTCGAGGGGATGGAAACCGGCCTCCTGGAAATTCTCCAGCTCCTCGATGTACGAGAACCCGTACGTGTTGTAGATGAAGCCGGCGTCCGTCGACGGTGTCACCCGTCCGCCCATGTTCTTGTAGTCGTTGATGAACTCCATCCAGACCTGGTAGAACTTCTTCCAGGCGACTTCGTCCCACGTCGTCCAGTTGTAGAAATAGGCCCCGTGGTTCTCGCGGTTCGGCGTATAGAAGTCCCAGAGCGATGGCAGGGTATACGTCTCGTGCCATTCCGCAGTCCGCCGCTTCACCAGGTCGCGACCGGACATGTACGTCGTCATGGTCGGATCGAGCGTTGCGTCGTGCTCCTTCAGCAGCTTGAGAAATGCATTCCACTTCTCGCTGCGTGGGGTGACGAGGTTCCACTGCCGAGCCACCTGGCCGAACCGCCACTGCTCATCGTTGTAGTTGTACGTGTCGGGATACGGCTGGATCGAGGTCTTGTCGTACATCGCCTCGAAGATGCCGTAGTAGTGCGTGATGGCGCCGAGTCCGAGCTTGACGGCATCGGCAGCGTTCATCTGGGCGACGCCGGTCTGCGCGAGGTGCGCCGTGGTGCCCAGTTTGTTCTTCTTCGCTTCGTCGATCAGCGCCTCCATGATGCGTGGCTCGTGCGCGCCGAGCTTGAGGCAATCGGCTCCGGCCTGCGCCGCATAACGAACCCACTCACGCGCCTTCTCCGGCGTCTGGATCGCCCCGCCAGTCCAACCCTGGCCACTCCCCATGCGATGGCAGGAGACGAGGCGCGGCGCGGTGATTTCATTCGACGCGGAGCGCGCCTTTTCCTTCAACGAATACTCGAATCCGCCGAACGGAACGCCGCGCACGGTCGTAACGCCGTGGCCGAGCCAGAGCTTGTAGACGTATTCCGATTCCGGCGCCTTTGGCACTCCACCGGTGTGGACATGCAGGTCGATGAACCCCGGAAGGACGTACATCCCTTCGGCCTGAATCTCCCGCGCCGGTCCCTGCGGGCGACCGCGCGCATTGATCGGCACACCTGGGAAGCCGACATCGACGATGCGCGTGATGCGATTGCGCTCGACGACGATGTCCACGGGACCTCGCGGCGGAGCGCCGGTGCCGTCGATGAGCGTGGCGCCACGAATGATCAGCCGATCAAACGGCCCTTCTCCTTCCGCGCGGTTCGGCGCCGGGGCGGCATCCTGTGCCGGAACAGGCGCGGTGATGCTGGTGAGCAGAAGGGCGGCAACGGCGAGTGGCGACAGGACGCGAAGGACGGGTGCAGACATGGAATGACGCTCCTCCCACGAGCGGAGATTGGATGCCCAGACCGGACTCCGAACAAAGACGGGGTCAGACCCGCGACAGTCAAGTGTCCGCCGGGAACTTCATTCGCTGCGAAGCGCGTCCTGCGGTCCGAGGCGGGCCGCCGACCGCGCTGGTACCACGCATGCCACCACTGCCGCGGTGAGGAGCACGACGCTGACGGACACCAGCGTCACCCAGTCGCGCCCACTGACCCCGAACAGCAGTTCCGTAATCTGGCCCGCCAGCGCCAGCGCGACCATGACGCCTAACGTGCTGCCGATGATGGCCAGCATCAGGCCTTCCCCGACGATCATCCGCACGATCTGGCTGGCGGACGCGCCGAGGGCCATTCGCACGCCGATTTCCCGCGTGCGCTGGCGGACCGTGTAGGCGATGATGCCGTAGACGCCGATCGCCGACAGCAGCAGTGCCGCGGTTGCGAAGGCGGCGATGATCATCAGGTAAAAGCGCGGGTGTGCCAGGGACGCGGCCACCAGCGACTCCCCCGTCGTGGCGTCGAAGATGGGTAATTCGCGGTCGATCCCCTGGATGACGCTGCGGAGACTGGCGATCGTCGCCCCCGTCTTCCCGCCACTGCGCACGACAAAGGTCATCTCATCGGTCGGCCACTGGTCGGCAGCCGCGTAATACGCGGGCGGCGCATCGGTCGCGAGACCGAAATGCTTGACGTCCCCGACGATGCCGACGATGTCCCCGCCTAACGTGTGCCCTTCCCGGCGCCAGCCGGTCTCGAGACGGCGCCCGATTGCATCGCCGTTCGGAAAGTATCGTCGGGCCAGTTCCTGGCTGATCACGATCACCGGCGGGGAATCCCAGTGATCCTGGGCCGTAAACGTTCGCCCCTCGAGGAGCGGAATTCCCATTGCGTCGAAGTAGGCGGGCGAGGCGACACGAACCTGGCCGCGCGGCTCGTTTGTCGGGTCGCCGTCCTTCCCATCGATCGTGAAGGTGAGCTGAAAACGGGTCTGCGTCAGCGGAAGCCCGAAGGACGCGGCGACATGTTCCACGCCCGGTATCGCGCCGAGGCCCTCCATCGCTCGCTGCAGGAACTGTCGTTGGTCCGGAAGTCGCGCATAACGCGTCAGGGGGAGCGTGACCGTGAATGCCGTAAGCCCCGAGGCGCGGAAACCCGGGTCTACGCTCTGCAGCTTGGCAAAGCTGCGCAACAGGAGCCCGGCACAAACGAGCAGCACAATGGCGACGGCGAGCTCGGAGACCACCAAGGCGCGCCGGATGCGGACGCTGCCGAACCGCCCGGCAGCGCCGCGACTTTCAGCCTGGAGGCGGCTGCGGACGTCGTGTCGCGAGGCCTGAAGCGCGGGGGCCAGACCGAACGCCACGCCGGTCAGGACCGCAAGAGCGAAGGAGAACGCGAATACCACGCCGTCGATGCCGACGTCCCCCAGACGTGGAATGTCGGGCGGCGCGAACCTGACCAGCAAGGACGTGCCAATGACTCCGAGCGCAAATCCAAGCGCACCGCCGGCAAGCGCCAGCACCAATGCCTCGGTGACGAGCTGCCTGACGATTCGGCCGCGACCGGCGCCGATCGCGGCGCGCACCGCGATCTCCGTTTCCCGCGCCGCCGTCCGGGCAACCATGAGACCGGCGACATTGGCGCACACCACGAGCATAACGAGTCCTACGGCGCCCAGCAGAACGAACAGGGGCCGTCGAAAGTCGCCGATGATCGATTCCTGGAAATCGCGCGCGAAGGCCGAATACCCCGTGTTGTGCCGTGGATCCCGGGTCGCGATCAGCTGCGCCACCCGCGCCACGTCGTCGTTCGCCTGTCTGGGCGACACATCGGGCTTCAGGCGTCCCAACACGCGAAGCCAGCGCGCGCCTCGCTGGGCATCGGTGAATTCGTCAGGCTCGAACTGCGTCGGCATCCACAAGTCGACGTCTGGCGGAAACGCTCTCGCACCAGACACGATGCCGATGACCTCGACCGGGTTTCCATCGAGTCGCATTGTCTTGCCGACGATCTGGCGATCGCCGCCAAACCGGCGGTACCAGAACTCCTCGGAAATGACGGCGCGGCCTGGTTGGCCGAAGCGGTCGTCGCCAGCCGCAAAAGTGCGCCCGGACGCCGGTCGAACGCCGAGCACATCGAAGAAGTTGTCCGTCACGCGGGCGGATGCGAGCCGCTCCGGCTCCCCGCTTCCGCTCAGGTTTGCGGTGCTCTCGTACCATGCCGCGAGTCCACTGAAGGCAACGGACTGCGCGCGAAGATCGGCAAAGTCCGCCACAGACAGTGACGTCGCACCGAGACGTTCATGGCGCCAGTAGACGCGCAACAACCGGTCCGGTGACTCGAAAGGCAAGGGTTGGAGCACGATTCCGCGAACGGCGCTCATGATCGCGGTCGTCGCTCCAATGCCGATCGCCACCGTGAAAATCGAAATTGCCGCGAAGAGCGGACTGCGCACGATCTGCCGCAGCGCGAATCGCACATCGTACGTGCCGTCGGCAAACCACCGGGTGAGCCGATGCCTGCGCTGTGCGGACCGGTCCAGGCGTCCTAACGATTCCTTCAGGCGCCGCGCATCTCCAAACTCCGCCAGCGCCTGACGGCGCGCATCCGCTTCGGTTGTTCCGGCACGCACGAGATCCTGCACCCGCATCTCGATGTGAAACGACACTTCATCATCGAGGTCGCGATCGATGGCTTGACCAGCGCGCGTCGGCAGGCCGACCAGGCGCCGGAACTTTCTCCCAAAACTCATCGGCTGCGTCCTCAGGCTGGATCGAGTAATGCCGAGATGGCACGGGCGTAGCGACGCCAGTTATCGGCTTCACGGCGGAGCACGCGGCGGCCGGCGGGGGTGAGCACGTAGTACTTGGCGCGCCGGTTGTTCTCCGACACTCCCCACTCGGCTTCAATAGATCCTTTGCGCTCGAGGCGATGGAGCGCCTGGTACAGGGCAGCGTCTTCGACGAGCAACACTTCATTGGTACGCTCGCGAATGATTCGCGAAATCCCATAGCCATGCATCTGCCCCCAGGCCAGCGCCTGCAGGATGAGCAGGTCGAGCGTGCCCTGGAGAAGAGAGAGTGAGTCGTCCTTGCGGTCCGCCATGTCCACTTCCCTTAGATGGTGAGGGGAAGAAAACCGTTGCGCCTGATGGCGTCAAGCGATGTTCGAGATGCGTGGCGAACGGACGCGCACGGTTCAATATTGGGTCGCCGTTTATCCCCTTCCATTCCACCCATTCACGGCGTCTCGCCCAAGGCAGGCGTTATGTCAGCTCGTCATCAGATGGTATTGCTCTCCGTTGTTGGAACCGCAGCGATGTTCTGCGGGGCGAGCGGAGCCCTCGCGCAGGATGCTCCCGTTTTTGTCGGGACGTGGACCCTCAACATCGACAAGACGGAACCGGCAAAGGACAAAGTCATCGAAGACGCTGAAGGTACGGGCGCCGGTCGTACGATGGCGACAGGCCTCGGTGGTCGAGGTTCGTCGCGTCGAACCGGCGAAGTTGCCGGCGGGTCCGGTGGTGGCGGAGGAGGGGCTAGATCCGGTAGCGGGGGCGGAAGCGGCGGCGGCCGCTCGAACGTCCGGCTCATCTTCGGCGGGATGATGGTGGCTTCCAAGACGCTCAAGGTGACCCAGGCGGATTCGATGCTCACGATCGAGGACGAGGATGGCCCGGTCATCTGGAACCTGCGCGCCGACAACAAGACGCTCGAAGAGACGCTGGCGAATCAGACCGTCCTCAAGACCAAGGCTCAATGGAGGAAGAACGAGCTGGTCGTCGAACGGAGCCATGAGACTGACGGCTCGGCCCGGATGATCATGAGGATCGATCCGAAGAATCCGAAAGTGCTCGTTGTCGATTTCCATTACGAGCACAAGCGGCAGCGCCGCACTATCGATCAGCGACGGATCTACGAAGCGTCGATGTAAACCAACACACCCGCTGGAACCGGCCCTTTGCACGCCGGTAGGACTGGGGGCGTCAGGCGCTGAATCATCCGCCTGGCGCCTCACCGTTTTGGTCAACTTTCCCGGACACTCCCGCGTAATTGTGCGGTCGATTGTCCTTCATCTTTTCCCCTACCATGCGTCGTCTTCCATTTTTTGTCTCCTCAGTTCTCGTCGCACTCACAGGATGTTCAGAGGGTATTACCGCGCCCAAGTGCGAGCGGTGCGACGAGATGCGGGTTCTCACCGATCGACCCGAGTATCGGCCGGGCAGCACGATTGCATTCACCATTTCGAACCGGACAACGGCGGTCCTGCGCTACGATTGGTGTTCGGTTGGACTCGCCAGTCGCGGCAACGGGGACGATTTCCCTCCGGCGACGTACTCCCCGGCTCGGCGGTGCGGAATCGGCGCTAACCTCGAGGACGTCCTCGAGCGGCTGGTGCTGATTCAACCTGGCGAAAGTCTCCGCGACTCGGTGACGATCAGCGGCGCGGCCAACCAGTCGTTGTATCGCGTGACGATCTGGCTGCTCGACGAGACCGGGGTTCCGCAACCGGGCAACCCGGTGGTCTCGAATACGTTTGATGTGTATCCGGGCGCAGCACGATGACGCGTTAGGGTCCAGGGGACGGCTCAGACCGGATGGGAGGGGTCAGATCAGGGTCAGACCGGGGTCAGATCGGGGTCAGACCCTGGTCTGACCCCTCCCTCAAATCGAGCCTGAAGTCTGCGGTTACCGTACCGAGTTTACGCCTGGCGGCACTACCACCACGCGAAGCGGCTGCGCCAACCGCTGACCGCCGACTTCGAGGATGACGCGGTAGTCCGCCGTCATCGCCGGCGCCACGCCTGGGAATCCACCCCGGCCACCGCCGCCTTGCCCGCGACCGCCACCGCCCGCACCACGTCCCGCACCGGCACCACCGGCGGCCAGGGCGCGCGCCTGGGCCGTTGGGCTGCCTGACGAGTCGGGCGCCGCCCCCGACTCCGCCGGGCGCGGGATGAATCCGGGAGGGAATCCGGGGACGTTGGTTGCCGCACTACCGCCGCGACCTCCGCGTCCACTGAGGTTGACCTGTCCTGACGGACTCACGGCCATCGGCCATTCGACCTTGTTCAACCCAACCGTACCCGGACCACGCAACCGCGCGACCGTATCACCCGCGGCGTTCACAATGGCAATCCGAACCGAATCGGTAGCGGTGGTGAGGCGATACGCGATCACCGCCCCTGATGGTCCACCGTCCACCTTCCAGCCGCGATGCGCGCGCATCTCCGACGGCGCCGGCATTTGCCCGTACTGGAGCGCTACCGCCGGCGCAAACAGGTGCGCGGCGCGGCCCATGACGTCGGCGTTCATCTGCTGGAGTGGCGCGACGTCGAGTACCAGGATCCCGCGCCCATGCGTGCCCGCAATCAACTCCCGGTCACGCGGATGCACCTTGAGGTCATACACGGGAACCGTCGGCAAGCCGTTCCTGATCGGGAACCAGTTCGTTCCCTTGTTGAGTGACGCAAACACCCCGACTTCGGTCCCGACGTACAGCAGGTTCGGGTTCACCGGGTCCTCGGCGATCACGTACGTCGAACCGGGGCGGTCGTTAGGCAGTCCGGCCGAAATCGGGCGGAACGTCCGGCCATAGTCCGTGGACATGAAGACGTACGGCTTGAAGTCGTTCACCCGGTGGTTGTCGAACGTGACGTATACGGTTCCGGTATCGTGGTGCGACGGCGCGACTTTGCTGACATGCGTGAGCGGCGGGACTCCCTCGAACCGGCCGCTCAGGTCTTCCCACGTCCCGCCATCGTTGCGCGTCAGCCAGACCTTGCCGTCGTCGGTGCCGACGTACAGCATCCCGGCACGGATGGGCGACTCGTCGATCGTGACGATAGTGCCGTTTTCCTCGGCGCCGGTGGCATCTCTCGTTATGCCTCCCGATGCGTCGGTCGCCAGGTTGGCGTCGGCGTCGAAGCCGCCGGAGATGCGCAACCAGTCCGGATTCTGCGCCGACAGGTCCGGCGAGATTGCGACGAGGCCTTCACCGCGCTTCACGGACTTGAACATCTTGTTCGCCCCGACGTAGTAGACCATCGGGTTGTGCCGCGACAGGATGAACGGCGTGTTCCAGTTCCAGCGATTTGCTACTCCCGGATCCGCCATTTCCGTCCGCATCCGCTGCCGGACAGCCGCGATCTGTTGCACCTGCTCCGTCGAATTCGCCTGTGTATTCGCCTTGATCTGGTTGATCTGCTGCCCGTACTGGTTCACGCTTACGGTGCGCGGCCGCAGGCTCATCGTCTCGCCGGTCGCAAGGTTCCGGCGCGCGATGTTGCCGCCCTGCGATTCGTAATAGACGAATTCCGGATTCACCGGATCCTGGGCGCTCTGCAGGCCGTCCGCGGCGAAAATCGCGAACCAGTCGGTCATCTGGAGTTGTCCACCGCGGCGCCGGCTGATGCCGCACGACGTGCCGTTGTCCTGCATGCCACCACACACGCGATAGGGGACCTGAAAGTCGTAGCTGATCCCGTAGAACTGGGCCATCGCGAAGTTGTTCAGGCCATCGTAGGTGCCACCCTTGTCATGCGTCTGGAACAGCCCCGCGTCTCCACCAATGATGAAGTGATCGGGATCGTTCGGGTTGATCCACATCGCATGGTAGTCCTCGTGGATCCCGAGCATGCCGGTGCGCCACGAGTACCCGCCGTCGTCCGAGAACGCAAAGTCCACCGCCATCCGGTAGATGCGATTCGGGTTCTTCGGGTCGACGCGAATCTGGGAGAAGTAAAACGGACGGTTGTTGGTCACGTTCATCCACCGCCAGGTATTGCCGCCATCGGTCGAGCGATAGACGCCGCTCCGCAGCCGCTGGGGCTTTTCACCGCGCACGCTGTCCGCCTCGACCATCACGTAGATCATGTTCGGATTGCTCGGCGCAATCTGAATGGTCATCCGGCCCTTCGTCGTTTCGGGGAACCCCCCGCCCTTCACCTCTCGCCAGGTGTTGCCGCCGTCCGAGGTGCGCCAGAGCGCCGAGCCGGGACCACCGCTTTTGAGGAAGTGCGGCCCGCGCACGCGCTCATAGCTCGCCGCGAACAACACGTTGGGATTTCGCGGGTCGATCGCGATGTCCACGAAGCCGGCCTTGTCGCTGATGAACTTGCTCATCGTCCAGGTGCGGCCGCCATCCGTGGTCTTGTAGAGCCCACGTTCCGGGTTCGAGCCCCACAACGCGCCTAACGCTGACACCCAGACGATATCGGGATTGGTCGGGTGCACGACGATGCGGCCGACGTGCTGCGACTTCTCCAGCCCCATCGAGCGCCAGGTCAGGCCCCCGTCGGTCGACTTGTAGATCCCGTAGCCGGGCTGCACCGAGTTCCGGGAATCATCCTCTCCCGTGCCGAGCCAGATGATGTCCGGATTACTCGGCGAGATGGCGATGTCGCCGAGTGAAGCGATCGGCGCATTGTCCCAGAGCGGAATGAAGGTCGTGCCGGCGTTGATGGTCTTCCACAACCCACCTGTCGCACCGGCGACGTAGAACACCCTGGGGTTGCGCGGGTCGACTTCGACGTCGGTAATGCGGCCGGCCATGTTGACCGGACCGATCGATCTCCAGGTCAATCCGGCCAGTGTGGCGGAATCCGGGACCTGAGCGGTGAGCGGCGATGCAACCAGCATCGCGGCGAGTGAGAGAGTGGCCCGAGCTGGGAATGAACGCTGTACCATAACGTGGCGTATCGGGGTGTGAGGACGGGACGTTCACTGAAAAGCTCGCTCAAGGTACGGCGCTGCACTCGATCCGCACAGAAGGTCGCAAAACGGATGACCGAATTGGCTGGTCCACCGGACCGGGGGGCCTAGATTGCGGCGGGTCCAGAATCCTCGAACGTCACCGCTATGCGTCCGTTAGAAGCCCTGCTGGCTGCTGCAGTCATTCTCGTGCTGGTGATGCGTTGGCTGCAGCCGCGCAATCGTCAGGTCACCGCCACGATGTTGGCCATGATCGGCATCCTGATGGTGCTTCACCTGGTGTTCGATGGATGGCGCTGGGAGATGATTCCTGCCTATGGACTGGGCGTGGCCGCGGCGTGGATCCTGTCGAGGGACCTGCAACGCGTGTCAGGGGCGAAGGCAGGTGAAAGTTCGCGCTGGATCGCGGTGCCCTCCACCGGACAGCGCGCGGCGCGCGGTCTTCCACTGGCAATCGTTGCGCTAGCAGCGGTCGTGATCCCGGCGGTTGTCTTTCCACGTATCGTGCTGCCGGAGCCCGATGGCCTCTATTGGGTCGGACGCATCGAAACTTCATGGACGGACCCGGCTCGTGGCGGCCGCCCGGTAGTCGCCACGATCTGGTACCCCGCGGAACAGCCTAACGGGCGTGAGCTGCGATATCATCCCAACCCGTCGGCGCTCGGGTCGACCCTGTCACAGGGAACGCCGCTCCCGGGATTTACGTTCCGCAACCTGGCCGGCACTCGCACGCACTCGACCGCCGATCCGCGATTCAGCGTGCGGGAGGGTCGTTCACCGATTGTCCTGTCGTCGCCCGACAGCGGAGCGAGCCGGTATGAGCAGACGGCATTGTTTGAGCAATTGGCCAGCCATGGATATGTCGTCGCCAGCGTGGGAGACGAAGGCAGCGGATCGACAGTCGAAGCGGACCTCGCGCAGCGTACGGGCGATCTCTCGTTCGTCCTGAACAAGCTGGTGGCGCTTCCCACCGGTGGCGTGGTGGATACGCTCAACACGCACGTTCGTGTCGACCGCATCGCGCTCATCGGTCGCGGGGCCGGTGCGGCCGCCGCGATGGAACTCGCTGCCGGAGAACAACGAATCAACGGCGTAGTGGCCATCGCACCGGGACCACTCGGTCTGGCGGCACTGGCCGGGGTGAGGCGACCCATGCTGGTGTTCACGGTCGGCGAATCAACACCCGGGATCGACGACGCGTTGCGTTACGGCGGAACGGAAGCGCGACTCGAAGGTGCGTCAGCGGCGACGCTTTCCGATCGAGCGCTGCTGGGGCGACCGGTCACCAGCATGCTTGGCATCGAGTCCGGCGACGCTCCTCGTGACGTGCACGCGGCGGTGTCAGCCCTGACGCTGCGTTTTCTCGACCAGTACCTGAAGGAGCGCCGGCAGGAAACTCAGGTCGACCTGCCCTCACACGTGCGGGTTCGGATCATCCCCCATCAGCCCCGGGCGGGGTAACGGGACGCAGATCCATGACGAAGCAGTGCTTCTGGCCGACGGTCCACTCGTCATCGGACACTTTTGCATAACGAGCACGCTTCTCCGGGTATCGATTGATATCACCGAAATGAAACCCGCACTGCTGGAACAGGTTGTCGGAAAACGACACCGCAAATAACTCGGGATAACCGCGCCGCCTGGCGAGATCGACCGCGGCCGCGATCAGGGCGCTTCCCATTCCCTTCCCCTGCTGGTCGGGCCTCACCGCGAGCGACACCAGCTCGACCAGCGACGGCGAGTAGTCGTCGAGACAGACGCTTCCCAGCACGCGGCCATGCTCGTCGCGCACGACGCGATAATCATCGATGTGGCTGGCCACCCACGATTCCGGGCGAGGAAGCGTGAGCCCTTGTGGCGAGAACTGGTTGTTCAGCTCCGACAGGGCGGCAACGTCGTCCACGTGTGCGGGTTCAATGCGCAAGCCACGGAGATGGGAGACGGGAGATGAGAGAGGGGACGATTCACGAGTCACGAGTCACCATCCTCGATTCACCTTTTCGAGCACATCGCTGGCACGGGTCCATTCCTCCAACGCCTTATCAAGCTCTCGTTTTGCCGCCTCGAGGTCTATCCCCAGGCGTTTCGCGTCCGCTATGCCGTCGGGCCGCGTGTAGAGCGATGGATCCTCCAATGCCGTCGAAATTTCCGCGACCTTCCCCTCGAGTTCGGCCACGCGCAGCTCGAGGCGCGCAAGGTCGGATTCGGCAGACTTGAGTTGCCGTTTCCGATCGCCGGTCGCGCCGCGTTCGCGGGCTCCTTTTCGCGCGATCTTTTGTCGTTCGTGAACACGGCGGAGCGCCTGTTCTTCCGCCGCACGAACCGCCGCAGCGTGCGCCCGCTCAGCGCTCACGACCTCCCACTCATCGAAGCCGGCATCGAACTCGGTGATGTGCTGGTCGTGCACTACCCACACTCGCGTGGTGAGTGCGCGAAGAAGTTCGCGATCGTGGCTGACAAGAATGACCGTTCCGTCATAGCGCTCCATCGCATCTTCGAGCGCCTCGATGGATTCCACATCCAGGTGGTTCGTCGGTTCATCGAGGACGAGCAGATTGTGTCGCGACAGCATGAGCATTGCCAGCGCGACACGGGCGCGCTCGCCGCCGGAGAGCACGCCGGCGTGGCGCTGCACGTCATCACCGGAAAAGCCGAACCGGCCGAGATGACCCTGGACCAGCCGTCGCTCCCAGTGCGGGCGGAGGTCGCTGACGGCGTCGTAAATCGGCTTGTCGAGCGGCACCTGGCCGAGGTCCTGACGATAGAACCCGGCGTTGATCGAGGCGCCGAAGCGCAGCTCGCCTTCGCTCACCGGATGTTGGCCGAAAAGCGCCTTCAGCAGCGTCGTCTTGCCGGTCCCGTTAGGCCCGACGAGCCCGAGCACATCGCCGCGATGCAACGTTCCGGTGAATCCCGATACCAGCACGCGTTCGCCGACCTGTATCGAGACCTTCGAGGCGCTCACCACAATGTCGCCACCGCGATCGCCGGCGTCGAAGCGGAGCGCCAACGAGTCGTCGTCCTGCACGGGAGGACTGAGGCGTGGCATGCGCTCGAGGCGCTTGCGACGGCCCTTCGCCTGTCTGGTGTTCTGGCCGGCGATGTTGCGCGCGATGTAATCCGACTCGGCCGCGATCTTCCGCTGTTGCTGGTCGAAGGCGCGCTGCTGGGTCAGTCGGCGCTCCATCCGCTGCATGACGAAGCGCTCATACGAGCCGGCGTACGGGATGGCGGTGTCGCCCTCGAAGTGCAGGATGTGGTCGACGGTGGTGCCGAGAAACGCACGGTCGTGGCTGATCAGCAGCACGGTCCGATCGAGGTCTCGAAGGTATTGCTCCAGCCACTGCGTCGTGTCGATGTCGAGGTGGTTGGTGGGTTCGTCGAGCAGCAGCACGTCCGCCGTGCCGACCAGCTGCCTGGCGAGTCCCAACCGCCCGCGCTCCCCGCCACTCAACGACGACACGGGCGTCGTACGCGCCCGTTGCGGGTCGAAGCCAAGTCCGTGCAGCACGGAGTCGATCCGCGACGTGACGGCGTACCCGCCGTCCCGCTCGAAGCGCTCCAGGTCTCGACCGTACCGTTCGAGCGCCGCCGGCGAGGCGTCGGTGCCTAACGCGGATGCCTGCTCGATGAGCGACAGCTCCAAAGCCAGCAACTCGGCCAGCTCGCCGGCGGCCGCCTCCCACACTGTGGTGGCCGCACCGAAGTCGCGGTGCTGCTCGAGCAGCGACACCCGGAGGCCGGGCTGCCGTGAGATCGAGCCACGCGTCGGCGAAAGTTCGCCGGTCAACAGCCTGAAGAGTGTCGTCTTTCCGGTGCCGTTCCGGCCGACGATCCCCCACCGCTCGCGTGCTGCGACGGTGAAGGAAATGTTGGAGAACAGGGTGACGGCCCCGAAGTCGACGCCGACTCCGGAGAACGCAAGTTGGGTCACTTAACTGCAGCGAGCAGCGACCAGCGAGCAGCGAGCACGTTACGTCGTCGATTCACGATTCACGATTCACCACCACGCTCGCCAGTCGATCCAGCTGCAATCCGGCTCCAGCCAGCGGAACCACTCCATCGCCGGCTCGCCGATTGGTGCTCCCGGAGGAACGGTCGGCGCCGGAAAACGAGTCGCAACAGGATTGGCGGGACGTGTCAGGAAGCGGGTAATGTCAGCGGAGAGCAGGTTCGCCTGGGCAACATCGGCCTCGTTGCCATTGCTGCCACTGTTGCTGAGCGCCGCAACGGCCGTCCTGCCTAACTCCAGACCCCGGCGCTGCAGCTTGAGCGTCGCGATCGCTCGCACCTGCGACATGGGCGCCGAGCCCGCAAGATCCATCAATTCGTCGACCACAACCCGTTCGACGGCGCGCTTCACCTCTGCCTCGTACGGCGTGCGGGCCGTTGCGCCGAAGCTTCCGGCGAACAAGGCATCGATGACGTCCTCGAGACCAGGCAGCGTGGGATCGAGTGCCTTCTGCTCGACCAGCCGCGCCGCGCGATCGGCCGTCATCAGCGTGCCAACGACATGATCGGCCGCTATCACGGCCGGTGACACCGCGTCGAACATCAGCCCGGTGTATCGCGGAAAGAGTTCGCGCGTGCGCCCGAACCCTGAAGGTCGCGGTGGGATTTTCTTGAGCAGCTCAGGCGGCAGTGCCAGGGTCGCCGGCGAAATGGCCGCCATCAGCGCATTCAGTGCGTTGCGCTGCTCGGCTGCCGACGCCATCCGCACCGGTTCGCGACCGTCGCCGCGCATCGCATAGATGTAGTGCATGCCGCCGACAACGTTGGAGGCCGCCTCGACCTGGTAGCGATGGTGCAGGTACAATGGAACGAGCACTTCCTCGATCTGCGCCATGGCCATGCCGCGCTTGATGGCGGTTTCGCCGAAGCGGGACAAAGCCGCGCGGCGGACGGCGAGCATGCGCGTCAGCTCCGCGCCGGCATCGGTGCCGTTGGACCACTGGTTCACGCGCGCGTGCGCACCGATGTCCTGGTTGGTCATGTACTTGATATCACGCGCCCAGCTCTGGTCGAGAATGCGCTGCAGCGCCTGTGCTTCGTTCGTTCCGTCCGGGAAATCCTGGTAGCCGTACGCGATGGCAACCTTGTCCCACTCGCCGATGCCGTCGTCATAGACCTGCGAGTGATCCAGGGTACCGTCCGCGCGCAGCGTGACCAGCGGATGCGGATAATCCATGACGCTGATGCGTCCCGCGTCACTGTCATAATAGTTGTGCCCCAGGCCTAACGTGTGGCCGACCTCGTGGGCGGAGAGCTGCCGCATGCGCTGCAGCGCCCAGGCCCGTATCTCCGGCGTCTGCTCGTCGCCGTTCCGGTACGGCTGCAACAATCCTTCGGCAATCATCCAGTCCTGGCGGACGCGGAGCGAGCCTAACGTCACGACCGCCTTCAGGATTTCGCCCGTGCGCGGGTCGGTCACGGAAGCGCCGCTGCTCCAGCCTCGCGTGGACCGGTGCACCCAGTTGATGACGTTGTAGCGGATGTCCATCGAGCTCACGCCTTCGGGAAGCAGTTCCACGCGGAAGGCGTTGCGATACCCGGCCGCCTCGAATGCCTGGTTCCACCAGCGTGCGCCGTCCAGCAACGCGGAGCGCACGGGCTCGGGTGTCCCTGGATCGAGGTAATACACGATCGGCTTCACCGCCTCGCTCACCGGCGCGCGCGGATTCACCTTCTCCAGCCGGTGGCGGGCGATGAAGCGCTGCAACTGCGGCTGCTCGAGCGGCGCGGAATAATCCCGCCACGTCTCACCGAAGAACCCTGAGCGCGGGTCGTATGCGCGCGGCGTGTAGTTCGTGTCAGGCAACTCGACGAACGACGTGTGCACACGAATGCTCGCCGCTTCACCAGTCGCGGCCACGCTCCCGACCCCCTCGAAGAACGCGCCACCACCGCCACGACCACCACCACCGGCGGCGCCGGGTTGCGAGATAAAGGTCAGCTCCGCCTCCATCTCCGTGTTCTTCGGGAAGTTCATCGTCATCGGCATGTAGATCGCGCTGCGCGTGTTGTCGAACCGGTACGATCCCGGCGTCATGCGCTGCGCGATGTTGTTCGCGTCACGGATCAGGAAATCCGTCAGGTCCACCAGGACACGGCGCCCGCCGTCACTTTCCGCGGCCACCTGGAAGCCCCAGAGGATCGATCGAGCGAAGGCGTCGCGAACGGCGCGCACCTCGGCCGGATTCGTGCTTGACGAGCGGAAGTCATAGTTCGGCTGCACCATCATGACCCGTGGGCCCGTGCGCTCGAACATGACGATGCGGGATCCCATCAATCCCCCGCGATCGAGGCCGATGTCATTGGAACCGAGACCGGCGCCGAGCCCCATCACGTGCAGGACTTCGCTGTTCAGTCGCGGGATTTCCATGAAAAGCTGCCCGCCCGCCGAGTCCCAATAGAGGGGAAAGAAGCCGTCGAGTTTCCGCATCGAGGCAGTGCGGTCCTCGATGGTGCGCAGCGCCTGGGCACCACCGCCACGTCCCTGCTGGCTGAAGGCGGGGACCGCCGTCAATGCGACGACACCAAACAACGTCAGGCTGCGGCTTGCGAATGTGAACATCGGATTACGGGCGAACATGGGCATCCTCCGAGAAACAACGCCACGCACGAATTCAGGTGCGGAAAGTGAATCGTGGTGACTCCGAATGGCAACGAACAGGGGATCGGACGTTGCCGCGAGTGCAGCCGAGGGACACAATACGTCCGGCCGTTTCCTGAGTGTTTTCCCCAGCAACGAGCGATTGAGATGTTCTGGAGGCTGACTGCGGTTCTCGTTGCCTGCTATTTGCTGGGCTGCTTTGTGGCTGCCTACTACGTGACGCGCTGGCGTCGTGGCGTCGATATCCGCGCGTCAGGCAGCGGAAATGCTGGAGCGCGGAACATGGCGCGCGTCTACGGCATGACCGACGCCGTGATCACGCTCCTGATCGATGCGGCCAAGGGTGCGATCGCCGTCGTCGCAGGCCTCACGTTCGTCGGGCCGGAATGGGCCGGTCTCGCGGCGCTACTGGCTGCAATCATCGGGCATATCTGGCCGATTCAACTCTCCTTCCACGGAGGAAAGGGTGTCGCAACCGGATTGGGCGGCATCCTGTTCCTCAATCCTGTCGTCGCATTGGCGCTGCTCGCTGCGGGCGCAATGTGGTTTGCGTTCTCACGTGACTTCTTCCGGAGCGGCCTGATCGCCATCGCACTCACGGCGCCGATGCTCTGGCTCTTTGGACATGGCACGGCGACAATCGCCGTGGCGGCGCTCACGTCAGCGATCTGCCTCGCGGTAAATCACCCGGTGCTCGACGCGCGACGAGTGCCACGGGCGGGTTGACCGACACTTGCCCCGCGATCGTCGCCTGCCAAGCTTTTACGGACCGCGCGGTGCACGAATTCCAGGGGAGCAACACATGCCGGAGACGATGTCCCATCCGAAGGTTCTGATCGATTCCCTCTGGACCCGGGATGGGTTGGCGCGTGACTTCACCCTGGTGCTTGGGGGGAGTCTCTTCATCGCCGCCGCGGCACAATTGAGAATTGCGCTCCCCTTTACCCCGGTGCCGCTCACCGGGCAGACATTCGCCGTACTGCTGCTCGGCGCGCTGTATGGAGCCAAGCGCGGCGCCGCGACCGCGATGAGCTATCTCATGCTCGGAATCATGGGATTGCCGGTCTTCTCGGCGGCGCCACCGGGACCCGCGGCACTCGTCAGCCCCACCGCAGGGTACCTCGCTGGGTTCGTCGCCGCCGCCTGGGTGACTGGTTCACTCAGCGAGCGTGGGTGGGATCGAAAGCCGATCACGGCGGCGTTGGCGATGTTGATCGGCAGCGCGGTCCTCTTTGCCTGCGGCTTGCTCTGGCTGGGACGCTTTACCGGATGGGACCTCGTCATCCAGACGGGCCTTCTGCCGTTCATCCCCGGCGACCTAGTGAAGATCGCGTTGGCGACCGCCCTGCTCCCCGCTGGCTGGAAACAGTTCGGTCATCCACGCACCTGAGCTCATTCCGGCCGGCTCGAGCGGCTGGCGGCGATCCAGCTACCGGGACAACTTCCTTCAGACCGCTAGCGGCGGCGGGCAAGACGCCTCAAAGGTTGCGGGTTTGCCGGCGCCGACGGTCAACCACTGGAGCACGACGTGCTCTCGCATCTCACCTTACGAAGCGCAACGGGAGTCGTTAGGTCACTGGCGATCCTGCTGGTGGCGCTTGCGCCGGGAGTCGCCGGCGGCCAAGGGCGCATTGCGGGTCGAATCGCCACGACCATTGGCAGTTCCGTAAGCGGAGCCCGGATCGCGCTGCAGGGCACAACGTTTGTCGCGATTTCGGACGGCGTCGGTGAATACGCGATCAACAATGTCCCCGCCGGCTCATACACGGTGCAAACAGTGCGACCGGGTTATCAGTCCGTTGTCACTCCGGTGACCGTGAACAACGGCGAGACGACAACGCTGAACCTGGTTCTCGTACAAACGCCAGCGTCCGTGAGCATGGTAGACGCCAACCCGCCACTGCAGCCCGTCCCTGGAGACAGCCTCCAGCTGCCAGTGCCGGATAGCGCGATCCTTCGCCGTCGCCAGGCGATGAAGCTCCCATTCGACCTCCGTGCCGGACAGCGCGCCGTCGTCCCGCTGTTTGCCGATGCAACGTTGACCCTGCTGGTGCTGAGCGCCACGACAGCGCCAGGTGGAATCAACGCGACTGGCTCCATCCTGGGACCGGACGGCAGCGTCGAGGGCTCCTTTGTGGTGGTCGATCGCGACACGACAATTACCGCAAACATTCGCCACGGTCTGCGACTCTACCAGATTCGCCACCAGCTCCGCGGGGTGCATCTCATCGTGGAGGTCGACCAGAAGAAGTTGGGAAGTTCGGGGGATGACGACGACGCCGTCCTGCTGCCTAACGCCAACCTCTGGTCACGGACGGCCAGGCGCGCACCCATGCCGGGGGCGCGATGAGTTGCCGTCGTCGAGGGGCTCCGCCGCAAACGTACGCGACCATCGCGCTTCTCGTAGCGTTGGGCGCTGCCGGCTGCAGTCCTCAGTCGGTCGAAACGTTTGCCACCGGGCTGGCGTGCACGGACCTGAATGACGTGGGCGTCGGCCAACCGCGGGAAATCCGCCTGGTGGCCCTGTACACACAGGGAGCGGCGGCCGCCGCAGGCTCGGCCGCAAATATCGAAAACGAGATTCAGCTGGCGTTCGCGGAGATGAACGATGTATTCGAACGGAGCGAGGTCCCGGTGCATGCAGTCCTCGCACACATGGAGCAAGTGACGCTGACGGAGCCCCAGCCGGATTCGGACATCCTGACGCAACTCATCAACGGAACGGGAACGCTCGCAGTGGCGCACACGCTGCGCGTCGCCCACTTCGCTGACATCGTTGCGCTGATTACGACCAGTTCCGGCGGGATAACACGGCGCATGCTCGCGCCCAGCATGGCGGCGCGCGACCAGGCATACCTGGTCGCTGGACGCTGGCCGATGGGACAACAGTTCACACTCACGCATGAAGTCGGCCACGTGCTCGGAGGTGTCGACGGACGACCAACGAATCCGCTGAGCCAGCCGCGGTATCGCTATGCCTATGCGCAGGTGTGCACGACGTGCCTGGTAAACGGTCTCACCGGTTGGCACACCATGATGGGTACTCCGACGTTCCTCGCGGATGGCGTGCATACCACAACCCGGATCGAGCACTTCGCGAACCCCGACATCCTCTACTTCGGGACACCCACAGGCAGCGTCACGGACCCGTACGGCGACAACCGGCTCACACTCTACCACACCGCGACGCTCGTGGCGGCCTTTCAGTACACACCCACCTGGTTTGTCACGTTAGGCGCTGAGGGACCGTGGTACGAAAGGCGCGTGGATGCGAGCCTCATGCCGGAGATCCGGATCGGCGACTTCAACAACGACCGTCGCGCTGACGCGCTCCGCGTCGACGCCACCACAAACACCTGGTACGTCTCCGACGCAGCCGCCGAACCGTGGAAAGTCGTGTTCGTCGACCCACGCAAGGCTCCCATGTCGGACCTGCGGATCGGCGACTTCGACGGCGACGGCGCCGCTGAGGTGTTTTACGCCGACCTCGTCGACAAGAAATGGGTCGTCTGGCGCGGCGGGACGGACTGGGTCCCGCTCAATGTGACGGCTGCGGCCGCCGCGAACATTCCCGTGACCCAGCTGGCCTTCGCCAACTTCACCGGAGACAGGAAGACGGACGTGTTCTGGTCTGACGTTGCCAACGACAGTTGGAAGATTTCGGATGGCGGTACCCTGGATTGGAGTCAAATCCAGGCACACCCGTCGCTCAAGGTCAACACGGAGCAACTGCGTGCCGCGGATTTCAACAACGATGGCGTAGCAGACATCTTCCGCTCTGACGTGGCCTCAAAGGAGTGGCGCTGGTCAAAGAACGGAACTGCGCCCTGGGCCACGCTCAACGGTCCTGATCCCGAGTTGGCGGTGGACGTGACAGACCTCGCTATCGGCGACTTTGACGGTGACGGAGCGGCTGACGTCCTCAAGCCGACAGGCGTGTCGTGGATGGTGGCACGTTCGGGCCAGGGAAGCCTGCAATTGTTGAAGCTCTCCTGTGCGCGCGTTGCCAACATGGCGCTCGGCGATTTCGATGGCGACGGCAGCACGGACGTGATGCGGGCTGGAATCCGGCCATGACATTGGAGACGGATCCGTCGGATTCAGGTCCCCACAGCCGAACACTCTCTGAGCTGAGACAGAGTCTGGCTGGGCGCTTCGAAATCATCGGGGAAGCCGGGCGCGGGGGAATGGCCGTCGTTTTCCGCAGCCAAGACGTCAAGCACCAGCGGACGGTCGCGTTGAAGGTGCTGCGACCGGAGCTCGCGACCGCCGTCGGTGCCGAGCGATTTCTGCGAGAGATCCGGATCGAGGCGCGCCTGAATCATCCGAACATCCTGACGCTGATCGATTCAGGGCAAGTCGGGGACACCCTCTACTACCTTACGCCGTGGGCCGAGGGCGGAACACTGAGTGAGCTGCTGCAACGCGAGACGCAATTACCGCTCG
The DNA here is from genome assembly GCA_035646395.1 of Gemmatimonadaceae bacterium. Classification (GTDB taxonomy): domain Bacteria; phylum Gemmatimonadota; class Gemmatimonadetes; order Gemmatimonadales; family Gemmatimonadaceae; genus JABWBJ01. Next base: position 31,878 of record DASRPK010000120.1, read on the forward strand.
ATGTTGCACTACGGATCGCGCGTGAGGTCGGGGACGCCCTCAGTCATGCCCACTCGCTCGGCATTATCCATCGCGACGTCAAGCCGCAGAATATCCTGTTTCGCAGCGGGCACGCATTGCTCGCGGATTTCGGGATCGCGCAAGCAGTAGCCGACGCCGGTCGCGACGCGTTGACCGAAACTGGACTGGCGGTTGGTACGCCCAGGTACATGAGTCCAGAACAGGCGACCCCGGGTGCGAAGGTGGACGCGCGAGCCGACCAGTACGCCCTTGGCTGCATTCTCTTCGAGATGCTGGCCGGCGATCCGCCGTTCATGGGCCGCTCCACGCATGTCGTACTGACGAGGCATCTGACCGAACGTCCACCGTCGCTGGCGGTCGTCCGTCCTGACTTGCCGGTCCACGTGACGGCCGCGATCAACAAAGCGCTCGAGAAGGCTCCCGCCGGCCGATTCGAGTCGATCGAGCGATTTCTGGCTGCACTCGATGAACCCGCGATGCGGGATCTCGCTCCGGCCCGGGTGAAGAAAAAACCGTCGTGGATCGTTGCCGGCACGGCGACCGCGGCGCTCGCGCTGGCGTCGCTCCTGGTGTGGAATCCCGATGAGCTGCCGCTGTCGCCTAACAAGGTCGCGGTGTTCCCCCTCGCGGCGCGCGGCCTGCCCGCCGCTGACTCTGCCGCGGGCCTCGGAGTCGCGTACCTCATCGAGGCAGCACTCGAGCGCGCCGACCCATTGCAGCTGATCGACGTCGCCGGACGCCTCACCGAGGCAGAGCTGGCGGATCCGCAGACCATCAGCGATCGCGCCGCGCACCGCATTGCTCGACAGGTCGGTGCCGCCTTCGCGTTGCGTGGCGTCGTCCTTGGTCATCCCGACTCCACGACCGTGCTTCTGCGGCTGATGTCCGTGGCGGGGGATACGCTCATCCGGCAGTCGAGTGCGTCCGGAGCCTCGCGCGCGACACCACTTCACCATCTTGGCCTGGATGCGCTGAAACCGCTGCTGCCGTCGCTCATTGATCCGAATCGCACCGTAGACCTGACGCCGTTGCGCGACCGGCGAGCGCAGGCGATCGCGCTCTGGATGCAGGGAGAACGGCAGTACCGGTTGTCCCGTTTCGATGCCGCCAGTGGGCTTTACGAGCGAGCCTTGGCGGACGATTCGCTGCTTGCGCTCGCGGCGATCAAGGGCGCCCAGGCGGCCAGCTGGCTGCATGAGCGGACACGTGCCCTGAATCTGGTGCTTCGAGCGCTCGCGCTCGAGGCCCATCTCACGCCTCGTTATGCGATGTTGGCGCGGGGCCTCGAATCGTACCTCAAGGGCGAGCCCGATACGGCGATCGTCCGCCTGCGTAGCGCTCTCGAGCTGGATCCGGAATGGGCTGAACCTGCCGCGGCCCTTGGTGAGGTATTCACTCATCTCCTGCCGCACGAGGCGCCGCTTGATTCCCTGGCGCGGGCCGCCTTCGACCAGGCGATTCAGCGCGACAGTGGATTCACGTCGCCGCTCTTCCACCTCGCCGAGGACGCGATACGGTATTCGCGACTCAAGGACGCCGATCGGCTGATCGAGCGATTGCAGCGCGCCGGAGCAGACCCAGCGCTCAGGCGACAACTGTCGCTCATGCGCGATTGCGTCGCCCAACCCTCGCGAAAGCCCTGGACGGTCACCTCACCAGCCCAGGCGCTGGGCATTACCCGTGCCGCAAAATCGCTCTCAGCGGGTGGCCTGCAATCATTGTGCGCAGAAGCCGCATTTCGGACGTTACTGCAGTCTTCGTTTGCCTCGGATGGCGAGCGGTGGGCGGCATTCCTGGGACTGCAGGGCCTCGCCGTCGCCCGACATGATGACAACGAAGCGAGCGCGCTGGTGGATTCGATAGTCGCGTCGGGTCGAGGGGCTGCGCGAACACTCTATGTGCTGAATTCGATTGCCGGCGCGCGGATGGAAACCGACGCCGATTCGCTGGCAGCGTGGGCGCAGGCCCGCTACGGGGCCAATTACGAGAGAAACTCCAACCCCGAATCACTCTGGGTCCTGCTCTGCTGGCACCGCGAGCGTGGCGATCTGGCTCGTGTCCGTAGCCTGGCCGACACGTTGCAGGCGAGAGCGGCGGTCTCTCACGATCCGCGCACCCTGCTCTTTGCGCAGGCGGGACACGCGCAGGCGATCCTCGCTGCTGGAGACACGGTGGGTGCCATCGAAGCTCTCACGGCGCTCACGATTCCAGGAGCAATCATTGACCTCTCGTGGGGACTCGCCAGTGCGCTTCCCGTTGAGCGTTTACTGCTGGCGAAGCTGTTGCTGGCGAGGGGGAAATACCGCGAGAGTGTGAATGCGGCCTCCGCATTCGACCACTCTGAGCCGATTGCGTTCCTCCCGTTCGTGGGTGAAAGCCTCGGGATCCGGTATCGCGCCGCTCTTGTGCTCGGTAACAGGCGAGAGGCAGATTCGTTCCGCAACCGTTTGCAGCAATTGGGTCGGCAGGATCTCATCCATGCAGCAGAAGCCACCAGGAGGTGACAGAATGCGTGCAGTGAGATGGCTTTCGGCGTTGGCAGTCCTCTTCATTACCGCGTGCAATCATCCTGTCTCGAGTGCTGACTTCGAGGCGTTCAAGACCAGTGTAAAGACCAGCGGGGAGGCGGTCGACGCGTGGATCGCGCAGGCACACGAAGTGGTGACGTGGGTCGCAGTGAACGGATCGAAGTTCTGCAAGTTGCCGGACGTATGTGATCCTCCCACTCCGCCCCCTCCACCACCGCCTAACGGTGAATGGGGCTCCTGACGGATCAACCGGGCTCTGACCAACGGCTCCGCTGAGGTAATCCGGCGGAGCCGTTTCGTTGCCGCGATGATTTGGCAGGTCCGCTACCTGCTATTCGCCATCCGTTTCAACTGGCGTTGCGCCTCGCGCATCGACCACATCACGACCAGCGTGCAGGGCGCCGAGCTCTTGCCGGATTTGCCCCAGTAGTGCTGCCGGTACTCCGGCGGGATATCGGGTGGTTGATAGATCTCGACGGCGTAGATGTCCTTTGGTCGATAGATGTTGCGCCCTGCTCCAGGAAAACCACCGTCAACGATCAGTCTCCAGCAACGCCATCCCACGACCGACTCAACGGTTGTGGCACTGCCATTCAGGTTCTGCCGGAATCCCGGGGCATCACGAAGGACCAGATTCGGAAAGTAGATGTCCTTCGACGCAGCCAGGACATCCTGGCGATTCATGAAGTGCCCAGCACCCTGTTCCCGCCTGCATAAAACGCCGTCCAGCGAGTAGCGCGAACATTGTCGTTCCGCCGTGATCTCGACTTCGGCAAGCATCTGCGGGAGACGCTGCATAACGAGATCGAGCGCCAGGTCGGCACCGATGTGAAGGTTCAGGCGCGATTGCAGCGGTGAGAACCCCAGCTTCCGGACGACGACCGTGAGGGCGCCGGGTTGAATGTTGCGCGCCTTGAACGTGCCCAGCGAATCGGTGCGGTAGATTAATCCGCCCGGCGTGATCAGGATGCTGGCGCCGGTGACAGGGAGGCCGAGCGAATCGCGTACCGTTCCCGTGATGGAGGACCGCAGCGAGTCAGACTGCGCGGCGGTCGAGTCCTGGGCAACCGCCGCCACCGAAATGGCGGCGGTACCCAGCATCAGGACCACGAAGAATCTCCTCACGAGGGCGCGATACACGAGCCCAACCGTGAGGTTCCTGCCTCAGGACTTTTTGGCCTCGAGCCGGGTGGCCAGGTCATCGAGCCGCTCTGCCCAGAATCTCTTCATGCGGTCCGATTCCGGCCGGCTCGAGAGCTTCCTGTGCGCAATGGTCACTTGCGTCTTTGCGCGGCCCTTCGAGACGAGGTACACCTCCACCGACGTCCCATCGTCCCACGTGATGCGGAGGGACTTGTTAGGCACCGACGCGCGGATGGCGGCCTTGTTCGGCAACCACGCTGTGCGAAGCTTCGTCTGCTTGAACGATTTGAAGACCGTGCTCGCGGCGGCGGCGATCGTTTTGCTTTTCGAGGCTTCCCATGCCCCGGTCCGCCGCTGGCCGATCTCTCGCAGGCCTTTAATGCGTTCGTAGCCCACGGTCACGGTCTGCGTCCACCAGCTGGGCACCTTGTACTTCTCGTGTACGTGCTGCGCGATTTCGCGATGTGGCCACTGGTGGGCATCGACCTGATCGAGCGCCCATACCCAGCGATCCCACGTGCACCCTGTGGCTGCCTTCACTTTTTCGTCAGCCATTCCTGCGAGCTTCGCGAAATCGACCGGCTGCGCCTTGGGTGCCGCATCGTTCTGCGCGGATGCACTGCCGTTGTTCGATATCACTGCGCCAGATAGCGACGCATGACCATTCGTTTCAGCGGGCGCTTTGCGCCTGGCGTTTTGCGCCAGCACGCTTACGCGGGCAGTGGTATACGATTCGCCCGTCTTCTGCATGCGGCCGCGCACAAGCCGCTTGAAGTCTTTCTGAGTAGTCATCGTTTGACGTCCTCTACGTTAGGCCGCGGCCGCGAGTCCCCCAGCAACTCACAGCGCAGCAACGCAAAGGATCTCGTCGATGCGAATCCGAGGGTGTGCCCCCCTTTGCCTCTCACTGGACCCGGCTGGGGCTGGGTCGCTGAGGTTAGGCGTGGATTACCGCCACCGGAACGGTGCAAAAATCCGGTGAAACACGCAAGGCTCTAGACGGCCAGGACAGGAAGCGGTATGCAGGAAGCAGGAAGCAGGAAGCAGGAGGCAGGAGGCAGGAAGCAGGGAAGGAACGAAGCGTTTGCATACATGTTGTTGAAGCGCCGGAGGCGCCGACCATCCCTGCTTCCTGCTTCCTGCCTCCTGCTTCCTCTTTACTGATTCCCTACCACCAGCCCGGCCATCAGCACGACTTCAAAGTCTGACCCTTTGATGCGTTTGAGCGTGTCGATGTTCGCATCGTTCCAGCGGGAATCGGGGGCACCGCTGACGAAGAATCCGCCGCCGTTGTCGGCCAGGATCATTCCATACTTTTTCAGCGCGGTCAGGATGACCTGGGCGTCGGCGGGGAACGTGGAAATGTCGACGCTCGCTTTCAGTCGCACGCGCATTCCCATGGGTGGAAGGTTCGGACTGGTCTCGCTGCTGGCGTAGTGTCGCGCGGGTGGTACGTAGGCACGCCGCGTCGCGGGACAGGTGAAGCGCAACGCGTGAGGGATCGCCCCCGCCGCGACTTCCTCGTACCGGGCCAGGCCGGCAAAGACAGGAAGTCCGGCCGCATCCGCCGACGTCCATCCAGCGGGCCGCATTGCGTTCGATGACAGGTCGAAAATGGCGCCTGAACCCGCCGTCCAGCTCGCGCCGCCGTTGACGGTACGTGCATCGAAGAGTTCGTACAGCATCCAGGTGTCGACATCGACGACGATGACGTGGCGATCGCCTGACGAGCTGGCGCCGCCCTCAATCGGAGCATTGGGCGGAATCGGGTACGGCCCCGGGTCACTCTCGTCCGCGTAGTAGAAGCTGACCGGCACGCGCGCCTGGTTGGCGCGCACGGTGACATAGGGGATGCCCCACGGGACGCCGTCGTACACGGTGCCGAAATCCGGATGCAGGCTGCGCGTCGCGCCGCAGGATGCAATGAGATTGGCAGAATTCGGGTCCACCGGCTCCACTGAGACATCGCGATTCCACGCATTGTCTGCGGGGAAGACGCTGCGTCCCACGACCGGCGCGTTAGGCGGGGGCACCTGATCGGGTGGGTCAGTTGCCGTGCTGCCTCCCGAAGAACACCCCTGGCCCATGGCAATCACCAGCATCAGGAACAACGCCCGAATCCCCATGCCCGATCCTCCGTGGTGAGTGTCGTACGTCCGTCTTTGGCAGGACGACGACGAACGCTCCGGGAATCCAGAAGGATTCGTGCCACGGCGCCGCGGATTCACCCACGATCACGGAGCCATTGTGCGCTGGATCGCGCCATTCACGGTCACGGCTGGCAACATGCCCTGACCGGGTTCGTGTTCGTCTTCCAGGCAGCGTTCCCGACATTCGAATCGCAGGACTGCAGGAGGTCATCGTGCGCAGCAGGTACTTGAACGTCATGACGCTCACTCTTGCGGTGAGCGCGTGCACGCCGGTCGTCGTCCATCGCGCACCGCCGCGGACGGCGCGTGTTGTGGTGGTCAGCGACGACGAGGATCGGTCGCGTTTACGTGTCCCTCCGGGACACCTGCCCCCGCCAGGGCAATGTCGCGTCTGGTTTCCAGGACGTCCGCCGGGCCGCCAGCCTAACGCGGGGAGTTGCCGCGGCATCGATCGCGTCGCCCCGGCCGGCAGCTGGATCCTGTACCGGCCGTCGGATGACAAGCGTATCGTCCATGCGCGCGTCGTCGATCCACAACGGGATGGCGTGATCGTGGTGGTCCGCGTCTACGACGCGGATCGCGGAACGTACCTTGGACAGGAAAGAAGGAAGTAGACAGCGAGCAGCGACCAGCGAACAGCGAGTAGCAAGCGGTCAGCGAACGGCGATTAGCGGGCGGCAACCGATCAGTGTTAACGAACAATGCAGGTTGCAGGTGCAGATCTCAGGAGTGGGGGCGCCACTCGAGTTCAATCTGCATTCCTGCAACCTGCATTTCGCGTCAGTCCTTTATCAGGTCCCTCGACGAGCACGCGTCCGGGCCGCCTTACGGGCGGCCGCTGAACGACCCGCCGCGCCTTTTGTCCTGACAGCCTTACGAGCGGCAGCGGAACGATCGGCCGCCGACCGTTTGCGTGCCGATGCCCGCGCCTGGCGCGAGAGCGCGCGCTTCGTCGTCGCGCGCCGAGGCTCCCGACGCAATGCGTTGCGCGTCGCGCGGGCGCGTCGCGCCGACGGTCGTTTCGCCTTCCTTCGTCCGCTCGCCAACGCACGTTTCGCCGACTTTCGTGTTTCGGCCGGAGCTTCGCCCTTTTTGGGCGCGGGCAACCGGACGCCGGCACGGCGTGCCTTGGACAGGCCAATCGCGATCGCCTGCTTGGCGGATCGCGCCCCATGCTTCCCTTCGCGCACGTGATGGATCTCTTCACGCACGAACTCACCCGCCTGCGTCGACGGGGACTTCCCCTCTCGCTTGTCCTTCTGCGCTCGCTTGATCGTTTCACGTTCCGGCATTGTCTCCTCCCACTCGCGCTGGTTCACAGCGTTATCGCCTGACGACAGGTCCGGCTGCCGTCACGCGCCACACGACGTTCCCCACGTCATCCGCGACTAACAGCGCACCTCGCGTGTCAATCGCGACGCCTACCGGGCGCCCGTGGGCCTTGTCACCATCCAGAAAGCCGGTCAACACGTCGATCGGCGGACCAGACGGTTTCCCTCCTGAAAACGGGACGAAAATCACTCGATAACCACTGGGCGGCTTGCGGTTCCACGAACCGTGTTGTCCCACAAACATCCCGCCGTCATACCGCGGGGGCAGCGTCGTTCCCTGCGCCCAGGCCAGGCCTAACGACGCGGTGTGCGGGCCGAGCGCATAGTCGGGAACGATGGCTTTCGCGACCAGGTCCGGGCGTTGGCGTTCGACGCGGGTGTCGACCGTTTTGCCGAAATAGCTGTACGGCCATCCATAGAACCCGCCCTCCTGCACCGACGTCATGTAATCGGGAACCAGATCACTTCCCAATTCGTCGCGCTCGTTCACTGCCGTCCACAGCATTCCGGTCGTGGGCTCCCAGGCAAGGCCGACCGGATTCCGAAGACCAGAGGCGTAAATGCGATGCATCCCGGTCGCTGGGTCGATCTCGAGAATTGCCGCGCGCTCATCCTCGGCCTCCATTCCATTTTCGGCCACGTTGCTGTTAGACCCGACCCCCACGTACAGCCTGGTTCCCGACGGATTCGCAATCAGGCTCTTGGTCCAGTGGTGATTGAGCAAGCCACCAGGCAATTCCGCGACGGTATCTGCTGCGACCGTAATACGTGTGTCCCCGGTGTTATACGGAAAGCGGACGACCGCGTCGGTGTTCGCCACGTACAGCGTGTTGCCGACGAGCGCCATTCCGAACGGCGAGTTCAGGTTCTCGAGGAGCGGAGTCTTCAGTTCCGCGATACCGTCCCCGTCGGCGTCGCGCAGCAGCGTAATGCGGTTCGCACTCGGTACGGCGCCACCGGCCTTCTTCTGGTACTTCTTGAAGAAGAAGCCCCGGATCCCGCCACCGTCGAGCGGACGCCTGGGAGCATTTGTTTCGGCCACCAGCACGTCACCGTTAGGCAGCACGTGGAGCCATCGGGGATGGTCCAGTCCCGTCGCAAACGCCGCGACAGCGAGGCCATTACCGGCTTTCGGCATTACGCCATTCTTCCAGCCAACCGCCTCGGCAACTTTGATCGTTGGCAGAAGCGACGTGCTCGGTTTGGGCAGCGCGGGCGCGGGACCCATGCCTTCTTCAACCGTCAGTTGGGCGCTTCGGCCGCAGGCAGCGAACAATGCCGACGCGCCAAGGGCAAAAACGATTCCGTGACTACGCATATGAGTGCGACCGGGCGCCCCTTCCGGGCAGGGAGTTCAGGGCGCGTTTCGTGGACTCGGACGCTCTGATACCCCGGTTCCTCGCACGAGAGCGGCCACAGCCGATCGCGGACTCTCTCCGGACAGCGCACGCACGCACGGCTCCCATTGACATTCGATGCATATCCTATAGACTCATGCATCGACACTCGATGGGAAGGGGACTATGAGTCGCAGAACTGTCGACCTGTTGCAGGGCACACTGGATCTCCTGATCCTCAAGACACTGAGCTGGGGACCGGCGCACGGATACGCCGTCGCCCGCTGGATCGAGCAGCTGACGGGGAATGCATTGCAGATCGGAGAGGGGTCGCTCTACCCCTCCCTGCACCGGCTGGAGGAGCGCGGCTGGGTCACCAGCGACTGGCAGCTGAGCGACAATAACCGCCGGGCCAAGGTCTACACCCTGACCGTGGCCGGCCGGCAGCAGTTGCGCGCCGAGCAACGGGAATGGGGGAATTTCGTCGCCGCCGTCAGCAGGGTGCTGGACGCGCCGGCTCTTCCTGCCTGACGAGTAATGTCGCCTGGGAATCCACCGGGGAGGCGCTACCTGCGCTTCCTGCGTCCCAACTTGCGCGCGGACATCGACGACGAGCTCGACTTCCACCTCGCGATGCGGACACGCGACCTGGAGCGCTCGGGTCAGCTCCCAACCAATGCCCGCGAAACTGCCGAACGGTCGTTTGGTGATGTAAACGCGATTCGTGATGAGTGCCTGACGATTGACGAGCGCCGCTTCCGGCGCGTGAGCCGCAAGGAGAGCCTCATGTTCCTCTGGAACGACATCCGCTTCTCGGTCAGGTCTCTGCTGCGATCACCCGGATTCGCGACCGTGGCCGTGCTCTGCGTGGCGCTCGGCATCGCCGCGACGGCATCGATCTTCACCGTCGTCCAGAGCACATTGCTACGTCCATTGCCGTACCGCGATGCGGACCGGCTCGCATCCATTTATGGAGCGAAGCCCGAGCGCCAGGAGCGGCGCACGAATATCTCGTACCACGATTATCACGCGTGGCGGACCACGAACCGCACATTTGAGGATATCGGACTCTGGACGTGGAGTACGACGACCATTTCCTCGGTCGACGAGGCTGAACGCGTCGAGGGCGCGCTGGTCACGGCGAACCTGTTCCCGATTCTCGGCCTCGCTCCGGCTCTGGGACGGCATTTCCTCGAGGAAGAAGAGAAGCCGGGAACGCGGGTCATCATGTTGAGTCACGGCCTGTGGCAGCGGCGGTTTGGCGGGGATCGCGGCATCATTGGCCGCACGATTCGGGTGAACGCCGTCGATCACGTGGTCGTGGGTGTCATGCCACCGGGATTCGCCTTCCCTGACATCGGCCAGGTGTGGCGACCGCTGGCAACCGACCTCCAGAACGATCCGGGAAACCGGTTCCTGGCCGGAGCCATCGGGCGCATGAAGCCGGGAGTTGCCCTGACAGCGGCTGCAAGTGACCTCGAGTCGGTCATGCGACGGCAACATGAGCGGTTTCCTAACGACTACAGCGGATGGTCCGCCGACGTCTATTCACTGCGTGACGATCTCGTGGGTGACTTGCGACGGCCGCTGCTCGTTTTCCTCGGCGCCGTCGCGCTCGTCCTGCTGATCGTGTGGGCGAATGTCGCCAACCTGCTGCTGGCGCGGGGCGCGGCGCGCGAGCGCGAGGTGGGAGTCCGGGTCGCGTTAGGTGCCGGCCGGACGCGGATCTTCCGGCATGTGCTCCTCGAAAGCCTGATCCTCGCGATCGCCGGCGGAGCGATTGGAGCGCTGTTGACTCCCTGGGGTGTGCGACTGTTCGCAGAGGCGTACCCCCGCGGCGTTCCCTTCTACATCTCACTCAGCGTCGATGGCTGGATCGTAGCGTTCGTGGCTGTCCTGGTCGGGGTGTCGGCAGTGTTGATGGGCGTCATTCCTTCGTTTCGTGCCACTTCAATTGACGTGGGTGCGGCGCTGCGGGAAGGCGGCCGGTCCGGTCAAGTTGGAACGCGGGCCACCCGGCTCAGGAGTATCCTCGTTGTCAGCGAGCTCGCGTTATCAGTCGTGTTGCTGGTGGGGGCGGTCCTGCTCGTACGCAGTTACAGCGCTCTCTCCAACACGAACCTTGGCTTTTCGACGGACGGGCTGCTCGCGGCACGCGTGTCTCTGCCGGCGGCGGAGTACCGGGAGAGCGCGAAACGGGTCGCCTACTGGGAGCGCGCGTACCAACGTCTGGCCTCCATACCTGGTGTGGAGCTGGTTGGATCGGCCGAGGGCATCCCCTTCAGCGGATGGCAGGTGCAGGCCGGCATGTCGATCGCGGGGCGCCAGTCGGTTTCGCCTAACGGCGAGTTGATCGTGCACTACCAGAGCGTCAGTCCGGATTATCTTGCGGCGATCGGAACACGGATCGTGGCGGGTCGTGGGTTGACCAACGGCGACCGGGACTCGGTGAACATGGTCGGTGTCATCAATGAAACGCTCGCCAAAAAGGAGTTCGCGGGATCGGATCCCATCGGCCAACGCATCAAGTGGGGCGGCCAGGATTCGCAGTGGCCGTGGATCACGATCGTCGGAGTCGTGACCGATTTCCGGCAATGGCGACTCCCCGAGCCTACACCGCCGGCGATTTACTTGCCACAACTGGCATACCTGGCGTACTCGCAAACGCTGGTCCTTCGCACGACGCTGCCCAATCCGCGCAGCCTCGAGACGCAAGTCCGTTCCGTGCTGCGCGAGCTCGATGCTGATGCGCCCGCCTACCAGGTGCAGACGTTTTCGGAGGTGGTGTCCGGATCGCTCTGGCGCCAGCGCCTGCAGGGTCGTGTCCTGGGCACGTTTGCGGTCATCGCGCTGGTCCTGGCGGCACTCGGCATTTACGGCGTGATCTCACACGGTGTGACCCAGCGGACGCGGGAGATCGGGGTCCGGATGGCGTTAGGCGCGACGCGTCGCGAAGTCGCTGCCCTCATCCTCGCCCAGGGAAGCCGGCTGGTTGTGGCAGGCATCGGCCTGGGACTGATGACCGCGTATCTGTTGCGTGGGATCGTCGAGCAACTGCTCTACGGCATTCGGCCCGCGGATCCCCTCACGTTCACGCTCGTGCCGGGCGTTCTGGTACTCGTGGCCGTAGCGGCCTGTCTGGTTCCCGCGCTCCGCGCCACGAGAGTAGACCCGGCGACCGCAATTCGGGCCGAGTAGCTCACCGACGCACAGGCTGGGATCTCACCCGTTCCATGACGATGGAAACCAGTCGCGCGATGGTTTCGCGATCGGCGTGCACGTGCAGCCCAGACATCCACACCTGCTCCTTGGGCTCCCTCGCAGCCGTGAAGAGGGCGTCGATCGCCGGTTTCGGGAGCCGCTCGTCCTCGCTCGCGTTCACCATGATGAATGAGCGTGGGGAAATGTCGCCTACCCAGCGCACCGGATCCAGCCGGGGCCCGTTGATGATGACGTTGGCCACTCCCGCTGCCACGGCACGCAACGGTCCAAACGGGATGGCGCGTTTCATGTTCGCCTGCAGCGGCGTGTAGGAACCTCCCGAACCGTGGAGCGCCCAGACCCTCGTTATGCGCTTGTCGAGCGCGCCCGCCACGCAGATGAAGGGCGCGCCCAGGCTCACACCGATCGCCTCCACTCGTGTGGTGTCCACGTCTGGACGACTCCGCAGGTAATCGATCGCCAGCATCACGGCTGGCGGCGTGTCCAGGAACGCCTTTCGTATGCGCGGGATGTCACGGAGGAACGTGAGGGCGTCGGGCTTCGGATTCCCCTCGTACGGATACGACATTGCCGCGACGACAACACCCGGCGTCTCGCCTAACATGCGGGCCGCCTGTCGCCCCGTGTAGTGGCCGCCGAGGATGACCGCGAGAGGTAAGCGCCCGGTTGCAGTGTCGACAACGGACCGGCGAACCATGAGTTCGAGCGACAATCCACTTGTCGCGGTGAGCCTGACGTTCGTAAGCGCGTACCCTTCCTCGACCACCGGAGCTGACTCGGCGACCGTGGCGAGTGTCGACCTCCTCGCCTGGAAGTGCGGCATGGGATCGCGGAGCAGCAGAGCGGCGCTCAGCGCTACAGCGGTTAGAAGAACGCCCAGTGTGAGGGCGACAATCCGTGTTCTTCGGCGCATACGTGGACGCTACTGTCCTCACTGCCGGTCGCGTATCCCTGCCGCCGGTCGAGTCCGCCGCGTTAGGTGAACGAAACAAGCTGGGCGGGTACCTGTTATCGTCGAGTCTTCACGCCCTCAAAACCGAGCACGGCGATCATGCGAATACACAATCGACTTGTCGTTCCGCTGAGCTTTCTCTTCGTCGCCTGCCAGGGTCGCGGCGCGGAAACCACGCTCGATACGGCGCAGGTTCAACCGCCAGCCGGATCGCCGGCGACGGTGTCTCGTGACAGCGCGCCAAAGGCCGCTGACAGGCCGGCAGCCAGGGCCGTTGATACCACCAACGCCTCGGCAACCGGGAAGGAACCGGGCACCATACCCGCAACGCGGACGCCCACCGTTACCTCCGAAAGCTCCATCGCCGCCATGCGACTGCATCTTCAGCGGTTGGATACCACGAGCGTGCAAACCCTCCCGGCCAGGATGGCGGAGCACGGAAAGATGCTTGGTGACCTGCTCACGACGATGCGTGTTGAAGTGCAGGCGGCGACATCGTCAACGAAAAACGCCTGGCTTGCAGCAGCTGACAGCGTCGAAAAAGATCTCGATCAACTCGCGCTGGCCCAGGGAGAGCAGTTACGGACTGCCTTTCGCGCGCATAGAACTCGAGTGCTGCGGCTTCTCGACGAGTTTCGGGCGTTGGTGCCTCCCAAGTCATCGTAAGCGACGATAATCGCGCGGCCGTGCATCGAGCGCCACAGCACATCATCGCGAAGCGGAGACGTCACCCGCGCGAGGTCGTTCTCCGACCCCGTTAGGCTGTGTCGAGCATCTTCAGCGGCCTCGCCTTCCGTTTCGGCCGGGCAACCGTAATGGCCAGGCACCGGACGAACGGTTTCGGGACCCATCCCCGCCTCCGGACCGCGGCGGCATATTCAGGCCGTTTTGAACCGAAGCGCGCACTGACTAACGTGCGACGCTTCGTTAATCAATCGTGACGTCGAAGACGCCGGGGGCTCCTTCTGTCGTCCGGCCCGGTTAGCGCCTGCAGGGTGCAAGCCGTACCTTTGCCTTGGGGTTCGGCGCTCACGCAGCACGTTCCGCGAACCGACAACAGACCTTTCCAGCTCAATGCCCAAGGCAACGACCCTGCACGTCGCAGCGAATCGCGTCCGCAGATTCACCCGCGTTCTCGCTGTCAGCGCCGCTCTCCTTTCGTCCGCGATGCCGTCGCAGGCGATTGCACAGCGCTTCGAGGTGACCTTCAGCAGCGCCGCGCACACAGGGCCCATTACCGGACGACTGATCCTTTTTCTCGCGCGGTCGGCACAAGCCGAGCCGCGGCTCGCGCTGTCGCCTCGAGGGCCGGCCATATTCGGCATCGATCTGGATCAGCTGCGCCCGGATCAAGCGGTAGTCGTCGACAACAATGCGATCGGTTATCCGATGGCCATGGCCGATCTGCCGCCGGGGGACTACGTCGCGCAGGCGGTCATCAACGTCTACGAACACGTCCGCCGCGCCGACGGGAAATCGATCTGGGTCCACCTCAATGACGGCTCGGTGGAGTTCTTCAACACCGCCGCCGGCAACGTCTACAGCGATCCAATTCCGGTAAAAGTCGGACGGGACAGCACGGTCAAGTTGACGATCACCCGCGTGATTCCACCGCGGACGCGACCGCAGGACACCGAATGGGTGAAGCACGTGCAGATTCAAAGCCAGATACTCACCAGGTGGTGGGGCCGGCCCATTTACGTCCAGGCGCACGTCTTGCTGCCCAGGGGATACGCCGAGCGACCGACGACGTATTACCCGGCCATCTATACGCTCGGACACGGGCGAACGCCCCTTTCGTTCTCGACCACCCCGCCGACTCGCGGCGCACCTAACGACGTGAATCCCGTCACCGGACTGGAAAGCGGCTACGCGACCTATCAGGCGTGGTCCGGCGACAACTATCCGCGCGTCATCGCCATCACGCTCGAGCAGCAGACGCCGTACTTCCCGGATTCCTATTCGGTCAACTCGGCGAATAACGGACCGTATGGCGACGCGATCACGCAGGAGATCATTCCAGCGCTCGAGAAGCAGTTCCGCATCATCGCCAAGCCGTACGCACGCCACCTCGAAGGAGCGTCCACGAGCGGGTGGCAGTCACTCGCCTTGCAGCTCCGGCATCCCGACATGTTCGGCGGCGCATGGATTTTTCAGCCCGACCCCATCGACTTCACGCGCTACGTCACGACCAACATCTACACCGACACGAACGCATTCGTCTTTCCAACGGGTCCCTTCACCACGGCCGAACGGATTTTCCAGCGGACGACCGATGGCCAGACCCTGATTACGATGCGCGCCCTGAGCCGCTTCGAGGCGGTCCTCGGGAGCCGTGGGCGTTCAGGATATCAGCTCGAAGCGTGGGAGGCGATCTACGGCCCGGTGGGCGCCGACGGCTATCCCGTGCCGCTCTGGGACAAGCTCACCGGCACCATCGATCGGAACGTGGCCACCTACATGCGCGACAACGGCTATGACCTGCGCGACTACGCCCAGAAGAACTGGCCCACAATAGGGTCGAAACTCGTGGGGAAGCTCCACTTTTCGGCGGGAGACATGGACGATTTCTTCCTCAATCTTGCCGTCTACAAGTTCGAGGAATTTTTGAAGACGACGACGAACCCGCATTACGAAGGCGACTTCATATATGGACGTCCGATGAAGGGCCATTCCTGGCACCAGGAGACGTGGGCGGCTTTCGTCCGGCGCATTGCGAACACGATAAAGAGTTCCGCGCCACCGGGTGAAGACGTGCGCAGCTGGAATTACTGAAGCAGTGGCTTCCATTACCGATACCGACGTTACTTCGAGGGAGAGTTACGGATGAACAACCTGACGATCGTTGCGCGACACCTTGCGCTTCTCTCACTCGCGCTGGCGCTGGCGGCGCCAGGCTCCGCCGCCGCTCAAGTCGGAGGGGACTCAGCGACGATTACCGGCACGGTGACCAACGAGGGTGGCGTCCCTATCGGGAACGCGCGGGTGACGCTAATGAGCCTGCAGCTCTCGACGACCACGAACGACGCCGGCGTGTACCGACTCGGCATCCCTGCTGCCCGATTCGTCGCCCGCGGCGACACGTTGCGCGTGATCCGACTCGGCTTCAGGCCTGAGAACGTCGGCGTCACTCTCGCTCCGGGACGCGCCGTCGTCGACGTCGTTATGCGGGCCCAGGCGCTACAACTCGAGCGGGTGTTGATCAGTGGGGTCGTCGGCAATCAGGAACGGCGCGCGCAATCGGCGGTGGTCGCCACGATCGACGCGTCGGACGTCATGCGCGAAGCGCCGGTCACCAACGTGACGCAACTGCTCAGTTCTCGCGTTCCTGGCGTCGTAGTTACCGAGGGGTCGGGTGTCACCGGCACTGCCAATCGAATCCTCATTCGCGGCGCCGCATCCATTTCTCTGTCCAACCAACCGCTGGTGTTCATTGATGGCGTCCGCATGGACGGCGGTTTCCGCGCCCTTATGAACGTCAGTGGTTCGGGAGCCGCGTCCAGCGGCCAGGCCCCGAGCGTGCTGAACGATCTCAACCCGGCCGACATCGAGACCATAGAGGTAGTGAAGGGCCCGGCCGCGGCGACGTTGTACGGCGCCGACGCTTCGGCCGGCGTAATCCAGATCATCACCAAGAAAGGGCGCATCGGAAGCCGCAGCTTCACTCAGGACCTTACCACCGAATACGACGTCATCGAGCCGAACTTCACGGTACCGACGAACTATGCGAAGTGCACGGCCGCCCTCATTACGCCTACCTCGACTAATCCGCTATGCCGCGGCAAGGAGGTTAACGCACTCATCTCCGACAATCCGGCCGAGCGCATGAACTTCTTCCGCAACGGCTGGATGGGATCAGCGCAGTACAACGTGCGGGGTGGGGGCGACAATTTCGGATACTTCGCGTCGTTCAGCGCGGCGAACGAGCAGGGGACGACGTTGAACAACACCCTCAAGCAGCGGAGCGGACGAGGGGCCTTCACGTTTATTCATTCGCCGAAGCTGACTTTCGACATCAATTACCTCCTCGCCAAGAACGACTACAACCTTCCGCGCAGCGACCAGGACACTTACGGCTATTACGTCAACAGTGCCTTCGGCACTCCGCTGAGCGTCAGGACCGGGGTACTCCGCCCGGGCGACACCGACAGCGTGCTGGTAGCAGGTACGCTCATCGGCACAGCGACGCTTGAATCGCTATCGTCGATCGTGTCGCGCAGCTCGGCGCTGCGGACAACGCCGTCGGTACAGGTGCGATACGCACCGCTCTCCTGGTTCACGAACCGGCTCACGTTAGGCGCCGACATCACCCAGGCAGACGGCTTCAACCTTTTCCCGAAGAACAGCTTTGGCTGGTATCCGGACCGCGTGCCGTTCGGCAACGACCTGACGCAGATACGGCAGGACGACCGGTTCTATACCGTCGACTACCTTGGCAACATCCGGACCGAGCTTGGAGACAATAAGCAGTTCTCGTCCGATCTGTCGTTCGGCAGCCAGTACATCGGCCGGTCGTCCGACCGCCTGGCCGGCTCGGCCAGCGGGATCATCTCGAACGAGGCGACACTCGTCACGAACGCCACCAGCAGCGTCGTGAGCCAGGCGTACGGCGAATCCCGGTCGCTTGGCCTGTTCGTGCAGGAGCAGGTCGGATTCCGCGATCGCCTCTTCCTCCAGTTAGGACTGCGCGCCGACCGCAACTCGGCGTTCGGGGAAGAGGTCGGGACATTTTACCTGCCGAAGTTCGGCGCCTCATGGGTCGTTTCGCAGGAGCCGTTCTGGCGTGGCCTGTTAACGACTGTGCCAACACTGCGGCTTCGTGCCGCCTACGGGACAACCGGCCGGTCGCCCTCGTCAGGCGCGTTCCAGACGTTCGCGGCCTCCAAGTTCGTGAACGAGACGGGCGTCGTGGAGCTGGGGGTTTCGCCGGCCGATCCGGGGAATCCGGACCTGAAGCCGGAGCGAGGAAAGGAGCTCGAGGCCGGCTTCGAAGCCGGATTCTTCATGGATCGCGTCGGCCTCGAGTTGACCTACTTTAACAAGAAGAGCACCGACCTGATTGTGGCGGTGCCGACGGCGCCTTCGTCGGGCTTCGGGGGCGGTATCGCCAACATCGGCGAGGTGGTGAACCGCGGCGTCGAGTTCCTGCTGCGCGCCAATCCGGTGAGCAGCCCGGCGGTTACCTGGGACGCCACGCTCAGCGGCGCCACACTGCATAACGAGATTCTCGAGCTGGGCACGGTCGGCACCTTCATCAATAACTTCCGCGCCTTTACCCAGGGCCGGCAGGTCGCCGCGTACTGGGCACACCGGGTGCGGAGCGTGGATGTGGCCGGGAACCGCGCCATCACCTCCGACACGGCGGAGTTCATCGGCAACCAGCTCCCGACATTCCAGGCCGCGCTGGCCAACACCGTCACGCTCTTCCGTAACTTCCGCGTGTACGCGCTCCTCGAGACGAAGAGGGGTTATTACGCCTACAACGTGAACCAGGAGAACCGCGATCGCGCCCGATTGAACTCGGCGGAGGTCCAGCTACCGGCGGACCAGGGCGGCTACTCGGCCGAGGAGCGGCTGCGCCGCCTCGGTCCCTATTTCACCGAAACGACGAACGCCGTTGTCGGTGTGTCCAACGTGAAGGATCCGTACATCCAGAAAGCCGATCATGTCCGATTGCGCGAAGTCAGCGTGACGTGGTCACTGCCAGCTTCCATGCTCCGCACCGCTCGCGTTGCTGGTGCGTCGCTCACGTTAGGCGGCAGGAACCTTGCCCTCTGGAAATCGGCCTACGAGTATGATGACCCCGACGTGCTGGGTCTTGGCGGTACGGCAACTGGGATCAACCAGTTGTTCAACGCCGACGTGTTCACGATTCCGCCCAGCCGCCGCTACGTAGTCCGGCTCAACGTTCAATTCTGAGGACGATCATGCGCCTTATGCTTCTCTCATCGCGCCGGATCGCGGTCTCGGGGTTCGCCGCCCTGACCCTTGCCGGCTGCAGCCTGGACGTCACCGATCCGTCCGTCGTGGACGCGTCGACGATCGACCCCATTGCCGACGCGCGTGTCTTCTCGTTGTCGGCACAGCAAAATTTCTATGTTGCCTACGCATCGTTGATCAACTCAACGGCGGTGTACTCGAATGAGACATGGTCGGGAGCGGTGCGGCCCGAGACTAATGACTTCGGGCGTCACGTCGTCGTTGATGTAAACGTCGACCTGAGCGGATCGTTCTGGGCCCCGATGCAGGTGGTCATTGGCACCAACGATAAGGTCGTCGAGGTGCTGAGGGAGACGCCCACATTCAACACCGACATCAACGTCGCCCGTGCATCTCTCTGGTCCGGACTGGCGATCGAGCACCTGGCCGAGATTTTCTGTGAAGGCGTGCTCCACGTCGGGCCGCCGCTCACCCAGGCGCAGATGCTCGATTCGGCGATCGTCCGGCTGCAGCTGGCGGCGACCATCGCCGGTGCGCTCACCGGCGCCGAGGCAACCCGGATTCTCAACACTGCGCGCGTCGGCCTTGCTCGCGCGTATCTCACAAAGGGTGACAACCAGGCCGCAATAGCGGCAGCGGCGCAGGTCCCCGCCACGTTCGTGGCCTCCACCGTACACGTTGACGATGCGCAGGCCCGGGCACGCCTGAGCAATGGCGTGTACATCACCTCTCAGGGCACCACGCAGATCGTGGCCGGCCTCTATCGCGCCCTGGGCGATCCTCGGGTCACGTTCGTGGATGCGGGCATCAACGCGCAGGACGCGACCAATCGACTCTTCCGGCAGACGAAATACACGAGCTTTACCGCTCCTATCCGCATCGCGTCGGGACTCGAGGCTCGATACATCTCCGCCGAGGCGCAACTCGAAGCCAGCGGAAATACCGCGCCCGCGCTCGCGCTGATCGCCGAGCGACGCACGGCGGGTTCGCAGCCCCCATTCACGGGGACGACCGTGGCAGCCGTGCTGGCGGAGCTCATGGACCAGCGGGCACGGGACTTCTGGCTCGAGGCACGGCACCTCGGAGACATCTTGCGGAATCCGACCGCAGCGGCGCTGGTGCCGCCGGCAGGATCACCGTTCTACAAACCCGCGCTCGGCAACTTTCTGCCCATCGCTTGTCTGCCAATTCCGTTTGCCGAGAAGGCGAACAATCCCAACTTCCCATAATGCAGGTGACGTGGACATGGATTCGCGAGACAAGGACCTGCGCTTCCTCAAGCGTTATGCGTTAGGCTCGACTACCCTCGTCGTCATCCTGGCGCTCAGCGCATTCATTCAACAGCCGGAGAAGCAGCGATTCACCGAGATCGACGTCGAGCGGCTGAATATCATCGAGCCCGATGGGAAGCTCCGGATGGTATTCGCCAACCGGCCGCGCTCGATCGGGCCGATCTACAAGGGCAAGCCGTTCGCCTACGAGGGCGGCACGCGTCCGGGCATCATCTTCTTCAACGATGAGGGGACCGAAAATGGCGGCCTGACGTTACGCGGCAGCCGCAAGGCGGACGGGACGTACGAAGCGGGCACGCACATGTCGTTCGACCAGTTCGACCAGGACCAGATCGTCGTCCTGAATTACACCGACAACAACGGTTCGCGGTCGGCGGGGCTTTCGTTCAGCGACCGCTGGGACAAGCCAATCATCGAATTCTCGAATCAGCTTGATTCGGTGAGGGCGTTGCCGGATGGACCGGCGAAGACCGAGGCGTTGCGTCGCCTGAGCGCACCAATCCAGAACGGCGTGGTAGCCGCCGCGCCGCGCGTGTACATCGGCCGTGACCGGAGCAAGGCCGCGCTGTTGAGGCTCCACGATCCCATGGGTCGAACGCGTCTGCTACTGAGTGTCGACTCGCTCGGTGTACCCAAGCTCCAGTTTTTCGATGACTCGGGGCGAGTGACCGCGACGCTCCCGGAGGTTCGTCGGTAGCACGGCAGCGCAACGGGCCCTGCAACGCGGAGGCGTCATCGAAGTTGCTGGGTAACAGAATTCATGGCGCTCGACGAATACCGGCGAAAACGAGACTTCCGGAAAAGCCCGGAGCCTCAAGGAAAAAGCGGTACGACTCGTGCGTACAAACCGCTGCGCTTCGTCGTGCAGAAGCACGCGGCGACGCGACTGCACTACGACTTCCGACTCGAGCTCGACGGCGTCCTCAAGAGCTGGGCGGTTCCGAAAGGGCCAAGCCTGGTCGCTGGTGAACGCCGACTGGCCGCGCAGACCGAAGATCATCCGATCGAGTATGCGGACTTCGAGGGTGTTATCCCCGCTGGAGAATACGGGGGCGGCCCGGTGATCGTCTGGGATCGCGGAACGTGGGCGCCGATTGGCGACCCTCGCGCCGGTCTCGAAAAAGGAGATCTCTCGTTCGTCCTCGCCGGTGAAAAGCTTCGCGGACGTTGGCATCTGGCGCGGATGCGCGCACGGTCCGGCGATCGCGGTAAAGCGAGCTGGCTCCTGATCAAAGGACGTGACGGCGACGCACGCGGCGCCGACGCGCCGTCAATTGTCGACACAGCGCCGCTCAGCGTCCTGAGTGGCCGCGACATCGCGGCCGTGAAGCGCGCCTCGGATCGCGTGTGGTCGAGCAAGCACGGCGAGCGCAATGCACCGACGATCGCCGCGCCCGGCGACCCATCAGGCGTCGCTGGAGCGAAACAAGGTGCACTTCCGGAACGGTTGGAGCCACAGCTGGCCACGCTGGTCGACGTCGTACCCGCGGGCGAGGCATGGCTCCATGAGCTCAAGCTCGATGGACACCGCGTCGGTGGCCGTGTGGAAGCCGGAACCGCACGACTGCTGACACCCGGCGGAGAGGACTGTACCGAACGCTTCGCGTCGCTCGCCGAAGCACTCGAGTCACTGCCGTTGGGGACGGCGTGGGTGGACGGCGAGGTCGTCGTGCTCGACGAGCATGGGCGCAGCGACGTCGAACGCCTCCAGCGGGTGTTAGGCGGCGAGCGTGGTCCCTTGCAGCTGTTCCTGTTCGATCTGCTGTATCTCGATGGCTTCGACTTGCGGCGTGTCCGGCTGGAGGACCGGAAGCGGCTGCTGCGTGAGCGCATGATCGGTGCCGCGAGCAGTGCGCCGCTGCGTCTCAACGATCATGTACGCGGTCGGGGCAAGGAGATATATGCCGCGGCGTGCCAGCGAGGTGTGGGAGGAGTCATCAGCAAGCGCGCCGACGCGCCCTCCCAGCCGGGGCGGTCTCGCAGCTGGGTCGAAGTCAGGTGCACACCTCAGGGAAACGGGGACGGGACGCCGAACGATGTGTGGTTCGACGCGGACACGCCTGCGGCGCGCGAGGCCAGGTCGGCGGTCGCATCGAGTGCCACATCGCTCTCCACATCCGAGGTCGCCGGCGTACGCCTTTCGACCCCTGACCGTGTGTACTATCCCGACGACGGCATCACCAAGCGCGAGCTCGCTGACTACTGGGAAGCCGTCGCCGACCGCGCGCTGCCGCTGCTGGCACGGCGGCCGCTCAGCATGGTCCGATGCCCTGAGTCCATCGCGGAGTGCTTCTATCAGAAGCGCGTGAGCGAGAGCATCCCCGACAGCGTCCCGCGCGTCGTCGTGAAATCGGGCCGGGAACCCTATGCGATGGTGGATGATCTGCGGTCGCTGATTTCACTCGTGCAAGTTGGGGTGCTCGAGTTCCATGTGTGGGGCGCACGCGCCGACCGTCTCGACCGGCCCGATCTGGTTGTATTCGACCTCGATCCTGATCCCGAGTTGCCGTGGCGCAGCACGGCTGAAACCGCCGTGCTCCTGCGCGAATTGCTCAATGAGCTCGGGCTCGTTTCTTTCGTGCGTAGTACGGGAGGTAAGGGGCTTCATGTCGTGGCGCCACTGGAGCGTCGTGCAACATGGGACGAAGTAAAGGGCTTCTCACATGCGCTCGCGCAACAGTTCGCGCGCACCGCGCCAGCCCGCTTCACGACAACCGTGACGAAGTCGAGGCGTAAGGGGAAGATCCTCATCGACTACCTCCGTAACGACCCGGAGTCGACGGCCATCGCGACCTGGTCACCGCGGGCACGCGCGGGTGCGCCAGTCGCGGCGGCGCTCGCCTGGGCAGAGCTCGACGCAGACGAGCGCCCGGAAATCACGGTGCGTGACGCACACGCGCGCCTGATGCGGCCCGATCCGTGGAGTGAGTTCGACAACGCGCGGCGACCGCTCACGCGCGCCATGCAACGACGCGTCGGGACGGCCACCAGGTAGAAATTGATGACTTCGCCCTTCCCGTTCGCTCATCCGCCAGCGTTATGCCGACGGATGAGTTACTGCGGAGAGTGTGACCTCTTTTCGCTCTCCGGGTAAGCGAACGGAGAGAATCGACGTCGACCGAAACCGGTTTTCACTGATCGTGTCCGTTTCCGGCAACGATCGTGTCCTCAGAGCCCTCGTCGGAGGTCGCACATGCGAACATACCTAACGATAGCCGCCAGCGTAACGATCCTCGCAGCCTGCACCGCGCGTGACGACGCCACCAATGACACGGCGACAACGGATAGCCCGGCAACGGCGGCGGCACCGGACCCCTCCGTGACAGCGACGATGCGCGACGCATCAGGGCGCGACCTGGGAACGCTGACGCTCACTGATGCGGGTGGTGGGATTTCGATATCCGGCACCTTGCGAGGGCTGCCGCCGGGCGAGCACGGCATGCACATCCATATGGCTGGTCGGTGTGACGCGCCGACGTTCGAATCGGCTGGAGAGCACTGGAATCCCACCACGCGCCAGCACGGTGCCGACAATCCCCAGGGACCGCACCTCGGCGACCTGCCTAACGTGAACGTCGGCACCGATAGTACGGCAACCGTTCAGGCCACCACGGCCGGCGGGTCCCTCCGTGGACCGACAAACATGTTGCTCGATGCCGACGGCGGTGCCGTGATCATCCACACGTCACGCGACGACCTCAAGACAGATCCCTCTGGTGGCTCCGGCACGCCGATAGCATGTGCAGCGGTCTCGAGCCAGTAAGATGAAGAGTGCCACCGGCGACGGCCGGTGGCATTTTTCTTCGACCAGGTCGGTGCCGGACTCAACTCACAGCGACTTGAGATACTCGACCAGGTCCCGCTTCTGTTGGTCGGTGAGCGCAAGGTTACGGACCCTGTTGTAGTGATCGACGACGCCGACGAGCGTGGCGGCACTCCCGTCATGGAAATATGGGGCGTGCTGCCACAGCGCGCGAAGCGGCGTTGTGCGATACGCTTTCTGCGTGGTTCGAGCTGCATAACGGGGGTCCATGCCTGTCTCGGCTGGCGTGTGGAGTCTTTCCGAGTTCACGTCGGTGAACAGCGCACCAGCGTGACACGACGCGCAACGCGCGGCACCATTGAACACCTGACGCCCACGCTCCGCGGCTGTCACATCGAACGATCCTGGTGGTGGGGGTGGTTTCTGGAGACTGAACTGGTACTGGCTGAGGGCGGGCAACTTCGATGTCACCAGGTCGGGTGTCTGGACGATGTTCACCCCGAGTCGCGGGTCCGAGAAATTTCCGCGCCCGTGCATTTGTGTGACGGCAACGTACGCGTTCCAGTAGGACACCGGACCTTCAGCAGTAAACGTTTCCTTGTCGACGCCCCTGAGACCGTATGCTGGCGGAAGCACCAGCGGTGTGCTTAGGCCGTCAAAGTTGAAACGCGGATCGTATCGTCCCGGACCCCATGAGTTGTAGACTGCTTTCTGTGCAGCCGTGAGGACGGGAGAAAGCGCGATGATGGCTCCAGGATTGAGCGTTGTGTTCGCCCATCCATCCAGCCGCTTGCCAATTCCTGGCGCAAATGAGTTGTCGACCGTGGAATGGCAAAGCGCGCAGGTGATACCAACGCGAACCAATCTCTCGGTACCGCCGACAGTTTGAACGTCGCCCTTTACACCAACAACCGCGTTCAATTTGAGCAGGGCCAGCGTCGTCGTCGTGCTGTTGAGATCGACCTGCCCCGCGGCGAGCGCTGTCTTGATCTCCGACGGCAGAGCGTCGCTATCGACCTTGAGGCCGACGGAGAGCGCAACCGCGGGCGTCACGGCCTGTTGAATGACTTCGTGCATGCGCAGCGTGTCGGTCCAGAACTGCTCATCGCCGAATGTGTCGAAGCGGAAGATCTCCTTCCCTTCGGCAACAAGTGCGGGGTCGAGCTCTTCACCGTCTGGCCCGGCCGATTCGTCGCTATCGCATGACATGAGCATGGCGATGCTCAACGCGGCGCTGATGGACATCAGGATTGCGCCGTAAGATCGCCGCCTTGTCACGGAGAAGAAATCATGCAAGCCGACGTCTCGAACCTTCCTTGAGGCCCTGCGCATGTCTATCTCCGTGATGGTTGCAGACAACGTGTCCCTTTTCGACTAGAGTAGACAATGACGCGCCTGTACCGTGGGCCAAGACGTTTGTACTGACGGTGTCCTTTGAATCGGTCTGGCAGGTGTCTAGCTGAACCTCTTATGCTTACCAGGTTCAACCGACAACGAGGCCAATGGTCGAATCGGAACTATTCGCGCTACTCGAACAGACCGCAGATGCCACGTATACCATTACTGGCAACGGGGAGATTTGCTCGTGGAATTCGGCCGCGCAGCAGCTGTTTGGCTACGCGGAGAGCGAGGTGCTCGGCCGAAATATTGAAGAGATACTTGAGCCGGACGCTGAGAGTCGGTCGACGAGCGGTTCGTCATTACGAGACATGGCGGAACCGATTCCAGACTTTGATCGGGAAGTTCAGGTCAGATCAGGAAAGCGAGTATGGGTGAATATCTCGACCATTGTTTTCCGAAACGAACGAACAGGACGTCGGCTTGTCGTGCAACTGTTGCGCGATATCGATCATCAGCGACGCAACGAGGAGCTAGTCAACAATCTGGTGGAGTCCGCGCGACGGCTTCTTGAGTCCGCGCACGATCCATCGCATCACGCGACGGTCGAGCCGCTTTCGGAGAAGGAGCTCCGAATCCTCAAACTGTTTGCCGAGGGTTGCGCGTCAGGTGTAATTGCGAAGAAGCTGCGTATTTCGCCGCAGACTCTCCGCAATCACCTGCACCACATCAATCGCAAGCTTCGGACTCACAACCGCCTCGAGGCAGTCACCCACGCGCAGCGGCGGGGGCTGATTGATTAATCGGGGTAGTCAAGCCTCGAGCCAAACGCGCTCCAAGGTACGGCGTCGTGTCTCACGGTTCAGACGTTAGGGTCAATCGTGACTGCGAAGTCCCGCCCTTCCCATCGTCCAGATGAGGGCCAACGAAATGTGAATCGCATGGGGGCTTCCTGATCGACTGGCACAAGTATGTCCGCAAATTCGATTCCCACGGCGGTGGCGACCGACGGCGTGTCGTGGACAGATCGCCACTCATCGGCCGTCCAGCGCAACATGAATGCCGAATCTGCCAATACGCGCAGGGTCCAGCCTCGTCCTATTGATCGTGTGCGCCAATTGAATTTCCAGATCTCGATCTTTTGCGCAATACGGCGGTCTGCCTGGTATCGACTGACTACAGCGGGTATCTGATCGGACACTCTGCCATCGCGCACGGCGCGGAGCAGTCTTATGTATTCCGCGTGTGCCCATGTTAGCGGCATTGCAGAGCCGGTCGGCCGCCCAAAGTACAGGAAGTATTCGGGTCGATCCGGCTCGTCCCATACCTGTTCTGGCAGCAGTCCGCTGTGATTTGCCAATCGCTCCATCGTCTCCAGGATCTTCCGCGCATCACGACCGGACGCCACTTCGTAATGTCCTCGCTCGCCAGTTAGGAGCGGCCAGGCGCGGCCTTTCCCCCAGCCCTTAAACGGCTCGCCGTTTTCGCGTTCGCCATAGCCATCGTGATTGTACCGATGCCAGCAGGGACCGAAGGGAGTATCGACTTTGAGGACGGCATCGATTACCTGGACTGAGTCCTGAATCAGGGAGTCGCCCGCGCTCCTTATCCCATGCCGTACGAGTTCGAGGAAGCCCGCGTCGACGATGTCCTTTGCCGGATACTCGAAAGGCGCGCCTGGTCGCTGGTTGCGCACCGTCAAATTGCTTCCGTCAGGATCCACGCTCGGCTGCGGGTCAGCGTGGTCCACCGGAGCGATGCGAATGAAGTGTCGAGGTATCCCCGGGACCAGCGTACCCATGGTCGTCACGGTCCACGCGTCCAGATGACACTCCAGGAAATCGGCATACTCCTGGAACAGTTGCGAAGTGGTTTCGTCGCTGCGCGCTTTCGCAAAGCAGGCAGCGCAAGTGAGCGCGGCGATGTGTACGGCTAACGTGGACGGCGAAAAGCCGCTGTTCTCCTCCCACCGCTCCTGAGGTGTGGCAGGCCCCTCACGCACGAGGTATGTCGCGGCGCGAAGTACCAATGGGTACGAATCGAAATCCTTCAACGCATTTGCTGTATGCAACCGCCAGGCGAGAAGGATGGGAAACGCCACTTCGTCGAGCTGCACCGTACGACCATACGGATCACCGTTGATCCAGAAGCTCTGATGAAATCCGCCGTCCTCGCGCTGAGTGCAAGCGAGATATATGAGTGTCCGTAGCGGCACTTCCTTGTTGCCTGACGCGAGAAGACCAATCGCGCTATTCACCATGTCACGGGTCCAGACGAGATGATACCCGCCCAGGTTGTCGTCGCCTTTCGTTTCCCCCCAGGGGATGGATAGCGATGCGATCAGTGCGCCCCGATACGTCTTGTCTTCATGCGCGAGCAGCAGGCTGCGGCTCACATGGTAAAGTCGCCCACTGTCTCCCGAGCACGCATCGAGTCGCTCGCTTCGTTTGCCAGCACCTTTCCATTGCGCAACGAACTGGCGCTTATGCTCTGTAAACGGAAGTCCTAGAGACTGGGAAAGCGTACTCAAGGCGTTATGCAACGAATCGCCAAAGGCCAACCCCAGCACGAATTCCTGTGCTACACCAATGTCCAGCTGGCCCGTAAGGGCGATGTTGCCATCCTCCGCCGCATCAAATTCCCAATCCATGGCGAAGTTGTCAGCCAAATCCGTCCATCCATCCGACCGACCGACATAGCCGCACGACCGGCGTACGAACGGGACCGTCGCCGCCAGAGCAAGCCACACCCCGGCTTTGTTTGCCACCAGCACTTCGCGCCCAGCTTGCTCAACAACGTGGCCGCTGTTCCCCCAGCCACCGACATCGAGATGCGGGGCCAGCAACGCGTATAGTCGAAGTCGCGGAAGAACTTCTGCAGGCGCAGTGATTCTCGTCTGGACAAGGAGACACGCGCGCTGTGGATCGGTGATGATTTCCTTCTCGATCTTGTATCGCTTCTCACTGTCAGCGTGTACGACTTTCACGCCAAGTACGTCCTGACTCAGATACTCAATTTGAGCGCCCGGATGTCGTCGCTCGTCGTGAAAAAATGACTCGCCATCTGTAATCAGATACTGAAGATCGCGGATTTGAGGTCGATCGACTGTCGGGTAGTACACTTCGTTCACCACACCTCTGGAGACGGTGAACCACACCCGGCTCGCCGCCGAATACGCCGTGCCAACGGCGTCCTTGGCGCTACGGGTCCATCGAGGTGCGATGCCAGGATGGCCGAATGCTCGACGCGCGCTTAGAAGCGTGGACATCGGCTCAGGAGGTGCCTGCAGCTACGACCGCGGCCCCCAGCAATCCGACATTCGTGTTCATGATCACATGCACGGGGACGTGCTCAACGAATCCGGATAAACGACCCTTATCGCGAAACGAACTCAGAAAAGGACCGGTTCTGAGCATGTCGGCCATCCGTGGCGCGATTCCACCAGCTACGTAGACGCCACCAGTAGCGAGCACGGTCAAAGCGAGGTTGCCTGCTTTGGCCCCGAGAAGCGAGGTGAATAACTCGACCGCCTTCGCGCATACAGGGTCAGTGTTTGCAACCCCGTGCCTGACGATTACTGCCGCAGGATTATCGCAACGCATCTCGTCACGTATCGACTGACGCTCACCACCATCATGCACGACGAGATATCTGTATATATGAACCAGACCCGGACCCGACACTATGCGTTCATACGATACGTGCTGGAACTCCGCTCGCAGGGCGGCGTAGAGTCCCCACTCGAGTTCATCCCGCGCCGCAAAGTTTACGTGACCACCTTCCGAAGGATGGACTCTGTAACGAACGCGGTCCCAGACGAGAAATGCTTCGCCAAGGCCAGTCCCCGCGCCAATCAGCGCGATCGTACCGTGCGTGATTGGCTCACCGCTCTGGAGCGTCACTACGTCAGGAGGCGCTAGCAGTGCGAGGCCGTGACCAATGGCGTCGAAGTCGTTAATGATTGACGTTTGGGGCACGCCGATCGCCGTAGCGAGCTCGCGTTCGTCGATGATCCACGGCAGGTTTGCTGGCCGGCAGACACCGTCGATCACACCGCATGCGACGCCGAAGCAGGCGCGAGTCGGTGGCTTCGCCCCGGACTCTCGAACGAAGCGCTGGACGAGCGAAGCGAGACCTGGAGCGTCCTGTGAGGAGAACTGTCGCTGCACCTCAACGCGCGCGCTCTCGCCGGTGACTTCAACGATTGCGAGCCGGGCATTCGTCCCTCCGATATCGCCTGCAAGTACTCTCACGGCGCCAGGAGTAACAGTTCGGCATCCAGATGCGTCCGGTCCGCAAGGTGATGAGCAAGTGCCTGTCGGTAGGTCCTGGCATAGCGCTCACCGGAGCGCGACCAACCGAACCGACGCATCATCGCCTGGCGCATCATGCGTTGCCAGGCATCGGGTTGTTGGTATAGGGTCATTGCATGATCGACTGCCCGCTGGAGTGCGTCAGGCGAATAATCGTCGAACAGGAATCCGGTCAGGCCATCTTCGATCGTGTCGGCCAGTCCGCCTACCCGACGAGCGACAGGGAGCGTGCCGTACAGCTGCGCCCGCATTTGCGTTAGCCCGCACGGCTCGTACTGGGACGGCATGAGTAGAATGTCCGCGCCGGCCATTACTTCGTGTTCGCGATCATCGGTAAACACCAGTTGTACGCCAACTCGATAAGGTGCGGTCAAAGCGAGATCGGTCAGAGCCTTCTCATACCGTGGCTCCCCGCGTCCCAGAAACACGAACTGAGCGTCCGTGTGGGTAGTCAATCCACCGAGAATCAGATCGAGGCCCTTCTGAGTTGTTAGGCGCGAGCTCATCGCGAGGAGAGGCACCGTCTCGGACTCCGGAAGGCCGAACGTCCGCTGCAACGCAGTCTTGCAACGCTGCTTGCCGCCAAAGTCGTTGCGCGTATACGACGCGGCTATTACCGGGTCAGACTGTGGGTTCCAGATCTCGACGTCGATCCCATTCAGGATCCCCGTGAGCCGATTCCCCAAGGCGTCGAACGTATCATGAAGACCGAACCCACCGCCGACAGAGCGCAACTCTCTTGCATGTGTCGGACTGACCGTGACGACCGCGTCGGAGAAACCGATGCCGCCTTTCAGTAAGTTGATTTGACCATACCAGTCGAATAAACCCGGATCGCACAGTTCCGGGGGCAAGCCAATGTCGGCGAGCGTCTCGGCGGGAAAGTGACCTTGAAACCCGGCGTTGTGGATTGATGACACAGTGGCCAGGCGGTCATAGTACCATTGTCCGGCGAAGGCCGTGCGCAAGAACACCGGCGCGAGAGCTGCGTGCCAGTCATGGGCATGCAGGATTTGCGCGGACGGCGCAATCGTGGGGAGCACACTCAGAGCAGCGCGCGCAAAGAATGCGAATCGCCGTGCGTTGTCCGGATAGTCTGCGCCTCCAATTCCATAGATGCCTGGGCGGTCGAAATAATCGCTATGCTCGAGCAGGAAAACTCGCGGGCCCTCACCAGATGCTTCGAGCAGGAATAGCCGTGCAACCTCGTTGCGTAAGCCCATCGTGATAGAGAAGGGTTCGCCAACGGGACGCAGTTCTGGTGTGGATTCACGCACGGCCCGGTAAAGCGGCATCACTACTGTGGCTGGGATACCCGACGCCGCCTGCATCTTGGCCAGGCCACTTACTGCTTCACCCAAGCCACCGGTTCGCGCCAGCGGCCAGTACTCCGCAGTGAGGTGGACGACTTCCGGACATCCTGGCGGAGTGCCGGGCAGGGGCCGGCGATGCCGGACCGGCGTGGCGATGCGCGGATTACGTTGTGCAATTGCTGTTGCAAGCGACTTGCTCATCGTCGTCCCTGCCCGGTTTCTGGTGTCCGTGGTAGTCCAGCGCGTGCGCCGTTCGCGGTGAGCGTACGGAAACGGTGGAACGTCACGGCGACAATGAAGCGTTCGTACCGTGTTGCAGCACGCCTGTCACAGTGCGCTGGGGTCCGCGGTAGGCTTGTTGGATCGGTACTCGTTAGGTCGGCGCGCCTGATCGTTACGCTCGGACCCTAACGTCGCACGTCGCGGCGTGGCGCAACGAGTGACTGCTGTTGATCAGCGTGGTACGAATGCGCTATTGGCGCAGCGTCAGGAGCCCGCAATGCTCCACCCTGAGGGCTGGCACCCTTCCATGCAGAGCAGCTCAGTGCTCAAGAGCCCGTGGTCCCGAACCCGGGAGTGATTATGCAGTTCAATCGGATCGTCGTCGGTATCGATTTCAGCGCGAACTCACTCGCGGCGTCCCGATGGGTCGCGCACCACTTCGCGCCTGACGCGGACGTGGTGCTCGTGCACGTAGTGGCACCACCGGACGTACTGTCATTGCCGCGGCGGTACACGCCCCGAACCCTTGACGAGCTCAGGGTCTTCAGGCCCCAGGAGCAAGGTGGACTGCGCGGACTTGGCACCTTGTTAGGCGCTAGCCGTACGTCAACCGAGACTCTTTCGGGCGATCCCGCTGAGGTGCTCGGGTGGGTAGCCGCAGACGTCGGAGCGGATCTCATTTGTGTGGGGAGCGGCCCCCATCGCCACGGAAGCGCCCGATTCGGAGCAACGACTCCCCATCGCCTGATCGCTCGTACTGAGGTACCGGTTCTTGTTACACCACGCGTCCCGCACGGCGCTCCGAGCAGGATCCTCGTGCCTTTCGACGATCGATCTAGCGGCAGAAGGGTGCTGCAAGCAGCGGCCAGGCTCGCGGCCGCGTATGAAGCGGCGCTCGACGCGCTCTACGTGATCGAAACGGACACGCGGCCCCCTGCGTCACGTAAATCTGAAGAGAGGAACCTCCAGTCGTTCGTCCGTGCGCAGCGCTGGGCTGCGGGGGTGGTAGACGAACTCCAATTACCGACGGGGCGCACGGCGTCGTTCGTGCAACCGGGGGACGCTGGTGAACAGACTGTATCGCACGCGCGCCGTTCCGACTCCAGCCTCATAGTCATGGGGACTGGAGAGCGTACCTCCGCTCTTCGTGGGGACAAGCACGCACGACACGTCGGCAGTACGACCCGTTTTGTGATCTGGGCCGCGCCTTGTCCGGTGCTTGCAGTCCCTCCAGCTGTAGTAACTACCACTGAACGCGTGCGACCAGCACTCGGACTCGGTTCCGCGAAGGAGCAACTGCGTCACGACGATTCTCTGGCCCAGGTATGACCATGTCGGTCATTGATGATCTCTGCATTGATACTATGCGCATGCTCTCCATCGATGCGGTGGAGAACGCGGCATCCGGCCACCCAGGAATGCCGATGGGAGCCGCCGCGCTGGCTTACGTTTTGTGGACGCGCCACCTGCAACACGACCCCGATGATCCGGCGTGGCTGAATCGTGATCGTTTCGTGTTGTCCGCGGGACACGGCAGCATGCTGCTTTACAGTCTGTTGCACTTGACCGGGTACGAGCTCACCCTTGATGACCTCAAGCACTTCCGCAGCTGGGGAAGCCGAACGCCTGGGCATCCGGAGCGAAACAGCAGCATCGGCATCGAAGTAACAACCGGACCACTCGGTCAGGGATTCGGCAATGCGGTCGGGATGGCAATCGCGGAACGTTGGCTCGCTTCGACCTTCAACCGACCGAAGCACACGATTATCGATCACCATACATATGTTATCGCCAGTGACGGTGATCTGATGGAAGGTGTCGCCTCGGAGGCGGCATCCCTTGCCGGCTCTCTCCACCTTGGCCGTCTCATTGTGCTCTACGACGCGAATCGCATTTCACTTTCAGGGACAACAAACCTTACGTTCTCGGAAGATGTAGGTGCGCGGTTCTCAGCCTACGGCTGGCAGGTGCAGAAGGTGGACGGGTTGGATATCAACGCGGTCGACGCGGCGCTTCACGCGGCGCGAGCCGACGAGAACCGGCCCTCGCTCATAGTGGCATACACGCACATCGGGTACGGAAGCCCGCACAAGCAGGACACCTTTCAGGCTCATGGTGAGCCTCTGGGAGCTGATGAAGCTCGCCTAACGAAGCGTCTCTACGGATGGCCGGAGGATGCGACATTCATCGTTCCTGACGAGGTCCGCCACGAATTCAACAAGGTTCGTGCACGTGGAGCCGCTCGCGGGCACGCCTGGCAACAATCGACAGACGACTATCGGATCGACGAACCTGCCCTCGCGGAACTCTTCGATAACGTGATGTCGGGACACCTTCCACATCGTTGGGACGCGACGCTTCCGTCGTACACTACAAAAGATGGTGACGTCGCAACCCGGGACGCAGGCTTCAAGTCGATCGAAGCCCTGGCGGCTACCGTGCCCAACCTGCTCGGCGGTTCTGCGGATCTTGATCCCTCGACGCGGACCGTGATGAAAGGAAAGGGCGACTTCCAGGCATCATTAGTCGTGAAGGACGGACAGGTCCCGCCCACTCAGGGACTGGCGGGGGGTGTGTGGGGATACGCGGGTCGAAACATCCACTTCGGTGTCCGCGAACACGCTATGGCGGCGATTCTCACCGGCATGGCGCACCATGGCGGCGTTATCCCATTTGGCGCCACCTTCCTGACGTTCTCTGATTACATGCGGCCGAGCATCAGGCTCGCCGCTATGAGCGCGGCCCATGTGATCTACGTTTGGACGCACGACAGCATCGCGCTTGGGGAAGACGGTCCGACACATCAACCGGTTGAACAGCTCGCCAGCTTACGTGCAATCCCAAACATGGTGGTGTTACGTCCAGCCGATGCCAACGAAACGATTGAGGCCTGGAAGGTCGCGATGGAGCACACCGCCGGACCGGTGGGCTTGGTGCTCACCCGGCAAAAGATTCCCGTTCTCGACCGAACGACCCTTGCATCCGCTGAAGGTTTAGCAAGCGGCGCCTACGTGCTTAACGAGGCAGGGCCAGGATCACAGCTCGACCTGATCTTGATCGCAACGGGTTCCGAGGTTTCTCTAGCTCTCGCGGCGCAAGGGCGGCTGGTTGAGGACGGCGTGCGAAGTCGAGTCGTGTCGATGCCATCGTGGGAGTTGTTCGAGGCGCAATCAATACAGTATCGCGACTCGGTACTTCCCCCCGATGTGGATGCGAGGGTCAGCGTTGAAGCTGGCTCTCCATTCGGCTGGGACAGGTACGTCGGACCTAGAGGCGCAATCATCGGTGTTAGCAGCTTTGGCGCGTCCGCACCGGGGCCAATCGTGATGGCGAACTACGGGTTCACGGTGGAACACGTAGTCGAGTCGGCGAGAGCAGTGCTTGCACGTCAACCCGCTCATGCGCTCTGAAAAACTCGCGGCGGCCGTTCGATGCGTCAGCCTGACGTGAGGCAGCCGCATCATCAGGCCGACCGCGACGATGATGGCGTTTCTGCCGCTGCGGAAAAGGCGCTCGAACTTGTGCACGACGGCGCACGCGTCGGTCTCGGTTCCGGCAACGCCGCGCGCGTTTTCACCTCCGCGCTCGGCAAGCGGGTGCGCGAGGGATTGCGCGTCACGTGTGTTCCGACGTCCCGTGCATCGGCGGACCAGGCGAAGCAGGCCGGGATCCCTCTCATCGCGTTAGGTGGGGCGCTCGATATAACCGTCGACGGCGCCGATGAAGTGTCGCCCGCCTTGGACCTTGTAAAGGGCCGCGGTGGCGCCTTTGTGCGCGAGCGTATCGTTGCCGCTGCATCGAAGCGTCAGGTCATTCTGATCGGTAAGCAAAAACTCGTCGATCGACTGGGTCAGCTAGGTAGGATTCCGGTCGAAGTGATTCCATTGGCCGAGTGGTCCGCGACGAGAGCGCTCGAATCGCTCGACTTGGTGCCCTCACTACGAATGAACGAGACGGGCCAGCCGTTCGTCTCCGAGAACGGGAATCTCATTTTTGACTGCACGCCCTCGGCACCACTGCGTGACGGCGTCGCGGCGCGCGCGCTCGAGCAAGCGATGCGCGCTATCGCCGGTGTCGTGGATACCGGCCTCTTTCTTGGAACAGCGGAGCGCGTCATCGTCGGGCATACGGGCGGACGGGTAGATGTGCTTATAAGGTCTTGGGGAAGCGACTCCCGACGAAAACCGAATGGCGCGAAGTAACGGTATGACCAGCAGGCCGAGGAGGCCGCAATGCAATTGGGAATGATCGGGCTTGGGCGCATGGGCGCCAACATGGTGCGCCGGCTCATGCGCGGCGGCCATGAATGCGTCGTGCACGACATTGCGACTCCGGCGGTGCTCGCGCTGGCCGGCGAAGGCGCCACCGGCGCGACGGAGCTTGATGATTTCGTTGCACAACTCCAGACGCCGCGCGTCGTGTGGTTGATGGTCCCCGTTGGCTCCGTGGATGCAACCCTCGATGTTCTCGTCCCGAAACTTGACGAGGGGGATGTTGTGGTCGACGGCGGAAACTCCTGGTACCGCGATAGTATCGTGCGTGCCGCGCGCCTCTCCCAGCGTGGGATCAACTTTGTTGACTGCGGAACCAGCGGTGGAGTACTCGGCCTCGAGCGTGGGTATTGCCTGATGATTGGTGGCGCGAGGGCGATCGTCAGCCGCCTTGATCCAGTCTTCGTCACGCTTGCGCCAGGGCGCGGATCGATTCTCACGACGCAGGGTCGCGAGCCGCACGAGGGAACAGCGGAACACGGGTATCTCCACTGCGGGCCTAACGGTGCAGGCCATTTTGTGAAGATGATCCACAATGGCATCGAATACGGCCTCATGGCGGCGTATGCGGAAGGACTTAACATCCTCAAGCACGCCGGCGTCGGAGCGCGCATTACTGCGGACGCGGCAACCACACCGCTCGGGGACGCGACCGCGTACCAGTTCGATTTTAATCTCGCAGACATCACCGAGGTCTGGCGTCGCGGCAGCGTGATCACTTCGTGGTTGCTCGACCTGACAGCGGCGGCGCTTGCCCGCGACCCGAACCTCGACAATTTCACAGGACGTGTTTCGGACTCCGGGGAAGGACGGTGGGCACTGGAGACCGCGATCGAAGAGGCAGTGCCGGCGAACATACTGGCCGCTGCGCTGTTTTCACGTTTCTCCTCGCGCGACCAGGCCGACTTTCAGAATCGGGTGCTTTCCGCGATGCGCCTTGAGTTCGGAGGCCACGTCGAAAAGAGTCCTGTTCAATGAGCGCTGAACGATCTGACGCACTGGTGTTCTTTGGCGCGAGCGGCGACCTCGCATTCAAGAAGATCTTTCCGGCACTCTACGCCATGACGCGTGGTCGCCAGCTCAATATGCCGGTGATCGGTGTCGCTCGTTCAGCGTGG
Source organism: Gemmatimonadaceae bacterium (assembly GCA_035646395.1). Lineage (GTDB taxonomy): Bacteria > Gemmatimonadota > Gemmatimonadetes > Gemmatimonadales > Gemmatimonadaceae > JABWBJ01. The sequence continues at coordinate 68,132 of DASRPK010000120.1, forward strand.
ACCCTCGAGCAATTCCGTGCGCGGGCTCGACAGAGCGTCGAAAGCATCGGTGCCATCGACGAGGCGACGTTCGCCAGCCTCGCTTCCAACCTGCAATATGTACAGGGCGAATACGAGGCACCGGACACCTATGTGGCGCTTCGCGGGGCGTTAGGCACTGCAGCGCATCCGTTGCACTACCTCGCCGTACCGCCGACGATGTTCGAGCCCGTGATCCGTGGGCTCGGAGCCTCAGGGTGCTCGCGCAATGCGCGGATTGTGGTCGAGAAACCATTCGGTCGCGACCTCGCGAGCGCGCGAGTTCTCACTGAAACGCTGCACGAGTCCTTCGACGAGTCGGAGATCTTCCGCATTGACCACTACCTCGGCAAGGAGTCGGTGCAGAACCTGCTCCTCTTCCGCTTCGCCAACACGTTTCTCGAGCCCGTCTGGAGCAGTCACTACGTCGAGAGCGTCCAGATCACGATGGCCGAGCGATTCGGCGTGGAAGGGCGCGGGCGCTTCTATGATGAAGTCGGGGCCATTCGCGATGTCATGCAGAACCACCTTCTCCAGGTGGTGGGGTTCCTAGCCATGGAGCCACCAGACTTCGGTTACGAGGAGTCCATCCGCGATGAACAAGTGAAGGTCTTCCGGAAGATCCGGCCGCTGACGACGGACTCACTGGTCCGGGGACAGTTCAGAGGGTACCGCAGTGAAGCCGGCGTCGCGCCGGACTCCACGGTCGAGACCTTCGCGGCAGTGCGGCTCTACATCGATTCGTGGCGTTGGGAAGGCGTACCATTTCTCGTTCGCGCTGGAAAAGCCCTCGCGGTGACGGCTACCGAAGTCGTCGTCACGCTGAAGCGACCCCCACTCACGACACTTGCCCATGGAGAGACGAACTACGTTCGCTTTCGGCTGAGTCCAGACATGACGATCGCCCTCGGCGCGCGAGTCAAGCGACCCGGCGAGGAGTTCATTTCCGACCCCACCGAACTTCGCGTTGTGCACCGCCCTTCTGCCGACGAGATGACTCCATATGAGCGCCTGCTGGGCGATGCCATGGATGGAGACGCAATGCTTTTTGCCCGCGAGGATGGTGTGGAGGCTGCCTGGAAGGTCGTTCAGGACATTCTTGGTGACGTCGAGCCGGCACTGGAGTATGAACCCGGAAGCTGGGGTCCTGGCGAGGCGACCACCCTGGCGGCCGACATCGGGGGTTGGCGCGACCCTTCGTCATGAGCGCGGCTGCCGACATCGAGGTGCTGCCTAACGCAGAGCGTCTGGCCGAGACCGCCGCACACCAATTCGTCGCCGCGGCGAACACCGCCATCGAAGCTCACGGTAAGTTCACGGTTGCGCTCTCAGGCGGCTCCACACCTCGCAAAGTATATGCGCGACTCGCGACCGAACCCTTTGTTTCAAACCTGGATTGGTCGCGCGTGCACTTCTTCTGGGGAGACGAACGGTGCGTAGCCCCGAATCATCAGGCGAGCAACTTTCGGATGGCTCGCGAAACGCTCCTCGACCACGTACCCGTTGTCGAAGCGAACAAGCATCGCATACACGGCGAGGACGATCCCGCCGAGGCTGCACTCTCGTACGAGCGCATACTGCGAAGGGTATTCCGGACGCCGATTGGCCCGCCGCGATCCGCTCCGTTGGCCCGGATTGATCTCGTGCTCCTTGGCCTCGGCAATGACGGACACACCGCCTCGCTCTTCCCGAACGGCGCCAGCCTGCGCGCCTCCGATCAATGGGTGACAGCGGAGTACGTGCACGCCGTTTCGATGTGGCGTGTTACGCTTACCGCGACCGTAATAAATGCGGCAGCGGAAGTTGTCTTCATCGCCTCCGGTTCCGCCAAGGCGGACATCGTTCGTCAGGTACTCCAGGGTCCCTATCGCCCGCATGAATTGCCGGCCCAGTTGATTGCCCCGGCTGACGGACGCCTGCGCTGGCTTCTCGACGCGTCCGCCGCCGCAGAACTCCGGCGCGACGCTCGTTAGGTACGGCACTGCCGCACGGCACGCTATCGTGTGTTTGCCGGGCCACGGCGGCCGGTACGGACGTCGTGGATGACGGTACGGGCGCTTCATTGTTGGTGGTGCTCGAAATCACCACGTTATCTAAAGCGAAGGTCAGGACTCATTCAGAGGGCGGGCAATGTTCATAAGAGTGGGTAGCCCAAATGATGTCGGCGCTGGACAAATGCGCGTGTTCGATGTCGCGGGAACCAAAGTTAATGTGGCGAACGTGGATGGACGGCTCTACGCATTCGATGACGCCTGTACCCACACACGGTGCTCGCTTGCGAAGGGCACTCTGACCGGAAAGACAGTCACCTGTGCCTGCCATGGCAGTCAGTTCGACGTGACATCCGGGGCAGTCCTGCGTGGACCCGCGCAACGGCCTGAGCGTTCACGCAGTGTGCAGATCGAGGGCGGGAATCTCCTCGTGGAGGCGTGAGTCATGAAGATATTCCTCGATACCGCCGAACTCGATGAAATCCGGGTAGCCGCACGGTGGGGAGTGCTGGATGGCGTGACGACCAATCCCAGTCTCTTTGCCAAAGTCGGCGGCAGCTACGACGGTGTCCTGAGAGAGATCTGCGGAATCACTGCCGGTCCCGTCAGCGCCGAAGTCGTCGCTGAAAGCGTCGACGGAATGCTGCATGAAGGGCGTCACTTCGCCAGGCTTGCGCCGAACATCGTGGTCAAGGTTCCGATGAGCGAAGAAGGATTAGAGGCGATAGCGCGCCTGAAAGCGGAGGGTATCAGGACCAACTGCACCCTCATCTTCAGCGCCAATCAGGGGCTGCTCGCCTCGAAGGCCGGCGCCTCGCTCCTTTCACCCTTCATTGGTCGCCTCGACGATGTCAACGCCAATGGCATGGATGTGGTGCGCGAGTTGGTTGGCATCGTGAAGGCCCATGGACTGGCCAGCGAAGTCCTGGTGGCGTCGATCCGGAATCCGCGTCATGTCGCCGAGGCGGCACTGGCCGGCGCTCATATCGCCACCGTGCCTCACAAAGTGCTGCGGCAAATGATTCATCATCCTCTCACGGACACCGGCATCCTTCAATTCCGGAAGGACTGGGATACGGTGCGCGCTCCAGGTCACCACCGCGTTTCCGCTCGCGCTGTGCAACCAGAGCGCGTGACGCCGAAGCCGAATGCAGCTATGAGCGGGCAAACGCGCCACGGAGGCAGAGATGTCGCAAGGTGAATCGCTCTTTCCGTCTCCCAGTCGTGAGTTCGCCGAAGAGCGAAGACGTCTGGCCCCCGGAACGGCCGCCGCTTTTCGTGCTTTCAGTCAAACGGTGTTTGCTGACGGCGCCCTTCCTGCCAAGACCAAGCAGTTGATCGCTGTAGCCGTCGCCCATGTGACGCAGTGTCCCTATTGCATTCGCTCGCATACTCGCGATGCGATGCGACGCGGAGCAACCGGGGAAGAGATCATGGAGGCCATCTGGGTCGCTGCGGAGATGCGGGCGGGTGCGGCCTACGCACACTCGCTCATTGCGCTTGACACACTCGCTCATCACGAGCCGCCACTGACGACGGATCACCATGAGCTCGCCGACGTCGCCCCACGCGACACGCGAGTTCGCACTGGGGCTGCAGGATGACTACCAGGGTCGCCATCAACGGTCTCGGACGAATCGGACGCTCGCTGCTGAAGTTGTTGATGGATGAGCCGTCGCTGGAGCTGGTTGCTGTGAACGACCGGGTGGACGTGGAGAACCTTGCTTACCTGCTTCGCTTTGACACGGTGTATGGGCGTTACTCGAAACCTGTGGCGGTCGACCGTGATGACCTGGTTGTCGGCGGACACAACCTGCGGACGTTCAGCAACCGCGATCCTGCGACACTTCCCTGGAAGGAGCTGGGCGTAGATCTCGTATTCGAATGCACCGGGGCGTTCACAAGGCGCGAAGACCTGGAGAAGCATGTGCGGGCGGGCGCGCGCATCGTTCTGCTATCGGCACCGTCATCAGACGTGGAGGTTGTCGTCCATGGCGCCAATGCGCCATCGGGATCGTCCAGCATCATCTCGTGCGCGAGCTGTACGACGAACTGCATAACGCCGATCGTCGAAGTGATGGGCCGTCGTATCGGCGTGAGCAAGGCGATCATGACAACCGTTCACGCTTATACATCGTCCCAGGCGATTGTCGATAAGCCAGATAAGCGCTTCAGACGAGGCCGGGCGGCGGCCGCGAACTTGGTACCGACGACGACGGGTGCGGCGCTCGCAACCACGCGTGCGCTTCCTGAATTTGCAGGTCGGTTTGACGGTTTGGCCCTTCGGGCACCGATTCCTGTCGGATCAATCGCCGATATCACGTTCGTCACGTCTCGACAAACGACCGTTGATGAAGTCAACCGCATCTTTACAGAAGAAGCGGAGACCGAGCGATACCGAGGAGTGCTCGGCGTCTCGCGCGATCCGCTGGTGTCGTCGGACATCATTGGCGATGCACGAGCATCCATCATTGATCTGGAGCTCACGAGAGTTGTCGACGGAGATCTCGTCAAGGTCATGAGCTGGTACGACAACGAGTGGGGCTACGCCAATCAGATGCTGCGAGAGGCATTGTCCATAAGTCGCGCCCGGGATCCCAGCCAGTGACGGCCCTCGGTGGATTTGTCCTTTCCTCGTCGTCGGAGGCAAGAGAAGTGGACGTACACAGCGTTTTCGAGTGAGAGCATAGGTCCACAGCGGTTCATTTCAGGAGGTTACCATGATTTCGACCACGATTGATCCGCGGGGCAGTTCCCCTTTGACAAACGAAAACGCGTTTCAAAACGGGCCGATCGTGGTTGCGACCGATGGCTCGACGGGTAGCGATGCCGCGCTGCAGGCGGCGGGCCGGTTGGCCACACTGCATGACGCGAAGGTGGTCATAGTCTCCGTCGTGGAGCCCGTGGTGCCGGCACAGGGCGATTTCGAAATCGCCTTTCCGTACGATGGTATCGAGCAAGCACAGCGCTCCGAGCGGATGACGATGATGCGTGCGCAACTCGAACGGGTCGGCGCTCGTGATGCCGGTTGGACCATGAGGATGGAGTACGGGGACCCCGCGCACTTGATCGCAACTGTCGTGCAGGAGGTGCAAGCCACCATGGTCATTACGGGTCTCAGCCATCATGACCTGCTCGACCGCTTGCTAGGTAGTGAGACTGCCCTCCGCATCGTGCGCGCCAGCAAAGTCCCAGTCCTTGCGGTGACGACGGGAATTCAGGAACTCCCGAAGCGCGCGGTAATAGCCACTGACTTCAGCGTTGCAAGCCTCGACAGTGCGGGGGCGGCTTTGCGTCTGTTCCCAAGCATCACCGACATTAAACTGGTGCACGTGACATCGAGACTCGAAGTGCCGCCCGAAATATTCATCACGTCGGCGGGCCTGTTTTCGGAGCCGATTTCGCAATCGTTTGAGCGCGTTACGTCCGCACTGGACCTTCCGCCGTCGATCACTCTCGAGACGATTGCGCGGGAAGGCAAGCCGTCCCGAGAGGTCCTCAGATTTGCACGCGAAGCGGGCGCTGACATCATTGTGACCGGGAGCCGTGGCGCGGGCCTGATGAGCCGGTTGCTCGTCGGCAGTACCGCAACTGGAATCATCCGCGGCGCGGATTGCGCGGTTCTCGCCGTACCAGCTGCGCTGGGGTCGGATCGCATAGTCGGAATCGGCGAGTTCAGTGAGAGTTCTAGCTCTGCACTCACTTGGGACGAGGAGTTGTTCGCCTTCACCAAGAGGAATGCGGGCCGTCGGACCTCATTGGAGATTGACGATCCAGACTTCGGCGTGTTGATCCAGGAGCGTGGATATCCACTGCGCGGCGTTGCCTATGATCGTCATGACGAGCGAGTGGAGATCATGCTCGGCGATCTCGAGGGCACTCCCCGGCACTTAACGCGCGGGATCGCTCACGTTGACTCGGTCGATGTCGTCCAGGACAGCGATGGCCGGGACCGTGTGCTGCGTGTGGCGCATGGTCGTGGTCAAACGTTGCTGACGCTGGAGCGCTGAACGTCGACGCGGCAACTCAACGCCCGACCTGGTAGACCGCCGCGGTTCGCCGACGGTGGAATAGACTCAACCAGTGGCCGATTCACATGGCTGGTCTCAGCACGCAGGTAGATTTCTCCAAGGCAACCCCTTGACTATGAGCCCCGGCTACAGTGCGCCGCTGTATCTGCTGCCGTTCGATCATCGCAATTCCTACGTGAGCGGGATGTTCCATCTCACCCCGCCGCTGACCGCGGACCAATACCGAGCGGTGGTCGATAGCAAGCAAGTGATCTATGAAGGGTTCCAGCACGCGCTGGGCCGCGATGTGCCAGGCAGTTACGCCGGCATCATGGTTGATGAGGAATTCGCCGCGGACATTGTTCGCGACGCCGTGATGAAAGGGTTTGTGACCGCCCTATCCACCGAGAAGAGCGGCTCGCGCGAGTTCGACTTCGAACATGGCGATGCGTTCGCGACGCACATCGAAGCCTTCCGTCCTACCTTCGCGAAGGTACTGGTGCGCTATAATCCGGAGGACGACAAGGCGCTCAACGAGCGGCAGACGACTCGGTTGAAGCGGCTCTCCGATTATTGTCGAACGGTGGGCCAACTGTTCATGTTCGAGTTGCTCGTGCCCGCCACGGAGGCGCAAAACAAAAGCGTCGGGGCAAACGAATTGGTGTACGATCTGCGGATGAGACCCGACCTGACGATTGAGGCCATCGCCGCGATGCAGGATGCCGGAGTCGACCCGGATGTGTGGAAGGTCGAGGGGCTCGATCGAAGGGAGGACTGCGAGCGCGTTGTCGCCGTGGCCCGACGGGGAGGCCGCGACGCCGTCGGCTGCATCGTGCTCGGGCGCGGCGCTGATGCAGACAAGGTGGTGCATTGGCTTACTACTGCCGCGTCCGTCCCGGGTTTCATCGGGTTCGCTGTAGGACGCACTACTTTCTGGGACGCGGTGAAAGACTACGTGGAGGCGACAGTAACGAGGGCAGAGGCAGTGTCTCGCATCGCCGATCGCTTCCGGAAATGGGCGGCTGTCTTCCAGTCATCGCAGCCCGCGCGCGCGACCCGATTGTAATCGGGCGAGCCACCCTTTCTCGATACCATAGCTGGAGACCGCACGATGTCCTCGATGCAACGCACTCTTGAGGGTGACGTACTAGTCCACCATCTGAAAGAGGATGAGCGGATGATCGACCGGACGCTCCTCGCTCGCCACGGACGTAGTGCGCGCACCCTGGTCAAGCAGGGAGTACTGCGGATTACGATCATCGCCATCGCGCCGGGCGGCGACATGGAAACTCACAGCACCACTGGACCAGTCAGCATGCATGTCGTCGAGGGCGAGATCGTCTTCACCGCGCTCGGCCGCGAGTATGTTGCGAGGACCGGCGACATACTCGTTATGGCTCCTGATGTAGAACATTCCGTTCGCTCCGCGACAGGCGGCGTGTTTCTCCTTACGATCGTGCACTCTGTTGCTGACGCTGAGCGCGCGCCCGCCAGTGCACCAGCGCCTGGCCCGGAGCCGTCAGCGTCGTGAAAGCGTCCCGACCGTCAGGTCACCGGCGGGGCGAGGTTGCCGCACGAGATGATCGTCCCCATGTTCGTTGCCAGCGCGTGAACATTGACGGAGAAGGTGCCGCTGTCGGGTAACGCCACGTTCAAACGCGCGGTGGCGGTCGCGTTGCCTTTGTCATCGACCGCCAGTGGCTTGTAGGCGGACGCCTCGCCGACGATGGGTCCATTGTCGCCACAGCGTCCGCGGTGGACATGCCAGGGATGCAATCCGCCCGGCGTGGCGTTCGAGATGTTCACCGTCGCGAGTGATACCGCGTCCCCATCGCGCGACCACGCAGCGGTGCCCCGAACCTGCATGGCGCCGGCCAACCCGGACGGCGTGAACAGCGATGCCTTCCACTCATTCCGCCGCGCGGCGTCGCTCGCCCTGAGCTCCGTCGTGGGCCTGGATGAACGGCAGGCGCCAGCGCCTAACGTCAACGCGAGCAGCGCGATCGGCGTGATAGTCCGCATACGATACCTCCTGAATGAGCCGTGGCCTGAGAGGTGACATAACGCGCCGTAAGCGAGCCGCCGTTACGACATCCGATACCCCGGTGAAACGATTGCGATTCCGAGTTCAGGACGAGGCGCGAACTCCTGCGGCGCGGTTATGGCTACCTTGCTGGGCGCCTACCGGCCTGAGCAAGTGGAGCCCGTGCGAGACCTTGATCCACTTGGACGGTTCGATTCGTGCCTGAAGAGCTTGATCGCCTCTCCAAACCATAGGACCGAGCTCGCCACCGTGACGCAGAATATCCACTCACCGGTGCCTAACGGCACGGTCCCGAAGGCTCGTTGCAGCGGTGGCGTGTACAGCACGAGGGCCTGCAGCGCGACCGCCAGTCCGATTGCGCCCCAGAGCCAGCGATTCGTGAACAGGGCCCGGAACGCGCTGCGTTCCTCGGAGCGCGAGTTGATCACGTTGAAAAGCTGGAAGAATGTGAGCGTTGTGAAGGCCATCGTTTGCGCGTGACGGAGATCGCTGCTTCCGTGCACGAAACCACCGGGCAGCGTGGCGTCGAGCACAAAAAGCGTTCCCGCGGCCATGATCACGCTCATGGCGGCGATGCCGGCCCACGTACGAGCGGGGATGACGCGCTCGCCCTCCGGGCGGGGTGGTTGCTGCATTACGTCCTCATCGGCAGGATCCACACCTAACGCCATTGCCGGTGCGCCATCGGTCACGAGGTTGATCCAGAGGAGTTGCGTGGCCAGCAGCGGCAGGGCGATGCCGCCGTCGCGGGAGGGAAGCCCGAGACGGTCGGCGAACAACACACCGCCTACCATAGTGAGCACTTCCCCGATGTTTGACGAAAGCAGGAAACGCAGAAACTTCCGGATATTCGCGAAGATCGCGCGTCCCTCTTCGACTGCCGTAACGATGGACGCGAAGTTGTCGTCGGCGAGGACAATGTCGGCGGCCTGCTTCGACACGTCGGTCCCGGTAATCCCCATGGCGATACCGATGTCAGCGCTCTTGAGTGCGGGAGCGTCGTTCACTCCGTCACCGGTCATGGCTACGACGGCGCCCGTGCGTTGCAGAGCGCTGACCAGCCTCAGCTTGTGCTCCGGGTTTACACGGGCATATACAGACACCTCACCGACGCGTTGCCCGAGCTCGTCATCCGTCATCCGATCAAGCTCGGCCCCGGTGATGACGGCGTCGTTGGACGCGATGCCCAGCTCGCGTGCGATGACGGAAGCGGTTCGCGGATGATCTCCAGTGATCATCAGCGGTCGGATGCCGGCGTGTTTCGCGCGCGTGACCGCGTCGCGTGCCTCAGCGCGAGGCGGATCGATCATCCCGATCAATCCGGCAAAGACGAGGCTCTGCTCAACACGCAGGTTCACGTCGCCGTCCTCCTTCACCGGCAGGTCCTCGCCTGGAAGCCACCGTCCGGCGACGCCGAGCGTCCGCAGCGCTTCACCGGCGAGTTCCTCCGTCAGATGCAGAATCTCTGCGCGCCGCTCGGGCGTGAGTGGGCGGTGTTCCTCGCCCACCAGTTCATGAGTGCACCGCGCGAGAAGCACAGCGGGAGCACCCTTGGTGAAGACGATCAGCCGCCGTGTCGCCATGTCTCGATGGACCGTACTCATGAGCTTCCGCTTCGAGGAGAACGGAAGCTCGGCCACACGTGGCAGTTGCACGTCGAGAACGTCGTCGTGCAGACCAGCCTTGCGTGCCGCGACAATCAGCGCTCCTTCGGTGGGATCGCCCTCCACGGTCCAGCGTCCATTCTCGTCCTGGACAATGGCGTTGTTGGCGCGGTTGGCGGCAGCAAACGCGCGCTGAAGCTCGCTGCGCAGGGGCGCGTCGATGGCATTGCCATCCTCCCGGCGAACTTCGCCTTCGGGCGCATACCCCGACCCACCTAACGTCACCCGCCCACTCGCGGTGACGATCACCCGCACGGTCATCTCGTTTTTTGTCAGCGTTCCGGTCTTGTCCGACGCAATCACGCTGGCTGAGCCGAGCGTCTCGACCGCCGCCAGATGCCGGACGAGCGCGTTGCGCCGTGCCATACGCTGCATACCGATCGAGAGCACGGCGGTGACGACAGCGGGAAGTCCCTCGGGGACAGCCGCCACTGCCAGCGCCACGCCCAGAACCAGCGCATCGGCGAATGTCGCAGCCCCTCTGACATCCTGGACGAGGAGGATCGTCACGATCATCACGACGGCGATCATCAGAACCACGAGACCGAGAATCTTCCCCGTCCGGTCGAGTTCACGCTGGAGGGGCGTCGGCGCTTCATGAGTCTCTTTCAGCAGACCCGCAATGCGCCCCATCTCGGTGTGCATTCCCGTCGCGGTGACAATTGCCGCGCCGTGTCCATAGGTCGCTGCCGTGCCGCTGAATACCATGCTGCGACGGTCGCCGAGCGAGGATTGCTCGCCGATTGGAGCGATGTCCTTGTCGACGGGGTGGCTCTCACCGGTCAGCGCCGCCTCGGCCGTTTGCAACGACGCCGATTCCACCAGGCGCGCATCGGCGGGTATGGTGTCGCCCTCCTCGATGAGGATGAGATCACCCGGAACGATTTCGGCGGCGGGAATACGATGCCGTTCACCCGAACGGATCACGGTTGCGTCGGCAGCCGACATCGCGCGCAGCGCGGCGACCGCCTCCTGAGCGCGCGACTCCTGGATAAAGCCCATGGTGGCGTTGAGCAGCACGACGGCAAGAATAACGAAGGCCTCATACGGCAGCGCCGCGTCGCGCTCCACAAACCACAGCCACCCGGAAACGACGGTTGCAATGAGTAACAGGACGACCAGCACGTCCCGGAACTGCGCGAAAAAGCGGCGCCATGCCGGCACTGGCTGTTCTGCCACCAGTTCGTTAGGTCCGTATTGTTTCAGGCGGGCGTGGGCAGCCGCGTCGCTCAGTCCGCGTTGCGTGTCCGTGCCAAATGCGACCGCGACCTCCTCGACCGCCTGCATATACGCAGTGGGCGCGAGCGAACTCGCGGTCTGTCGAGGCCTACTGATACTGGTGTCTGTCATCGACATGGGTGCGCCGCGGGTGGTGAAACTCAACCCGCTGACCTGCGCAGGCTCAGCTGACCCTATTCCGTGGTTCGTCCGTCGAAGTGTTCGTGTGACCGTTCGGCGTCCGCCCTGGTGCGCTGTAGCACTCCGTCGGCGTGCTCCGGAAGCGCGTATATCGTATAGAGCTTGAGTGGCTCCCTGCCGGTGTTCTTCACGTGGTGGCGAGCGCCTGACGGCACGACAATGGCTGTCTCGCTCTCGATTCTCGAGCGCGCACCGTCGATCAGGACCTCACCTTGTTCGACGCGGAAGAACTGATCACGATCCGGGTGTACCTCCTCGCCGATTTCCTCTCCCGGACGCAGGGTCATCAGTACCAGCTGCATCTCCTTGCCCGTGTATATGACACGGCGAAAGTCCGAATTCTCGACGGTTAGCGATTCGATGTTGTCAACGAAACCTTTCATGGTGGCTCCCGGGAGAATTCCTCCGAAAGGACTACAGTACTCAACTGGTGAGGTCCGTCAGTGTATGGTTCTCAACGGTTTCGGCGTTTTGCCCATTACGTAGTGAAGCTGCTGATCCGCACGAGAGCGTACGTAACGCCTACTAACGAACTCCCGTCAACAGTTACGGGCGACGCGTGACGAACGCCCCTTCGATGGTGTTGTCACGCTGTCGTCCCGTGAGCTGGTCGTGGGCTAAGCGTCGCGGTCAGGCGTAGATCCCGCGGAGCTTCTGCACCTCGGCGACGCGCCCGATACCGAGCATGTACGCTGCAGTGCGCATCGACACGTTCTGCTGCTGTGAGATCTTCAGCACTTGCGAGAAGCTGCGCTGCATAGTCTCTGTCAACCGTTCCTTTACCAGCGCCTCACTCCAGCCATAACCGCTGCGATTCTGCACCCACTCGAAGTAACTCACTGTCACTCCGCCTGCATTGGCCAGGATGTCCGGAATCACGAAGACGCCGTTCGACTCGAGCACCGCGTCGGCCTCGGCGGTGGTCGGGCCGTTCGCTCCCTCGCTCACGATCCTGGCGCGAACGCTGGCAGCGTTGCGCGATGTTATCACGCTCTCGAGCGCTGCCGGCACCAGCACATCGACGTCGAGCGCGAGCAGCTCATCATTCGCAATGCGATCGCCCGCGGGGAAGTTCTCGAGCGTGCCATGGCGGCGAACCCAAAGCTCAGCTTTCGGGATGTCAATGCCGCGTGCATCGTGAATAGCGCCGGTGTAGTCGCTAATTGCAATGACGCGCGCTCCTGCATTTGCGAAAAGCCTTGCTGCAACCGCGCCCACCTTGCCGAAGCCCTGCACGGCGACAGTCAGGCCCTGGATGGGGAGGCCGAGGTCTTGCAAAGCGCACTCGGTTGCGACGAGTACGCCCCGACCCGTGGCGTCTCCGCGGCCGAGCGAGCCGCCAAGTGCGACGGGCTTACCCGTCACCACTGCCGATGCGGTATGTCCCACATGCTTCGAATAGGTGTCGAGAATCCACGCCATCACTTGCTCATTGGTGCCCACGTCCGACGCGGGCACGTCGGAGTCAGGTCCGAGTGTCTCAATGATCGCAGCGGTATAGCGCCGGGTGACCTTCTCGAGCTCGCGATTAGACAGCATTAGCGGATCGCAGTGCACGCCGCCCTTGGCGCCGCCGAACGGGATGTCCACGACGGCACACTTCCATGTCATCCACGAGGCGAGCGCGCGCACCTCATCTGGCGTAACTCCTAAGCTATAGCGGACGCCGCCCTTCCCTGGGCCACGCAGGGTGCTGTGCACCACCCGATAGCCGGTGAAGACTTCGATGGTGCCGTCGTCCATCTTCACCGGTAGCGCTACAGTCATCTCGCGCTCTGGCTGACGAAGGATACGGTCGATGCCTTTGTCGAGGTCGAGCGAGGTCGCCGCGCGCTCGTAGCGGGTTAGCATGGCGTGCATCGGATTCGTCTCGAGCGCGAACTCCGCGTCGTCGATTATTTCGTTAGGTGCAATGAGTGTTGCGGTCATGCGAAATCTCTGGTATTGGGTGCCGAATCGAGTTGCTAGACGTTCTGTCAGCGATCCCGCGCAGGTGGGTGTACACGGCGCTCAGAGAGGATTCGCTTGATGCTGGGGAATGCCGTACGTGCCGCGTCGGGAACCCTGCGCCAGCCGTCGGTTCCTGGCTTGTCCACCCAGTAGTCAAACGGCTGCGCGCCCGGACCACGTGAGTCTCCTACGACAATCCGGCCCACCATGCCCGCCCCTTCGTGCGGTGTGCAGTAGTAATCATAGACCCCCGGGACGTCGAGCCTAACGTCGAAGTACTCACCAGGCTTCACGAGATATCCCGAATCCCAGGGCACGGCTCCCTCCGGAATCCGCAGGGCGTGCTTGTCATTGCGCGGGTGGTAAGCTGTGGTTGTGTGCACGTTGTCGCGCACGATCCAGCGGGCCGTTGTCCCCGGTTCCACATAAAGCCCGATCGGATCGAACCAGACATGCGCTCCCATGGTGTCGCTGCGCATCTCGATCACCTCAGGAGCACCGGGGTTACTGAATCGCTTCATGAAAAGCGGCGCGAGCCCAAAGCCGGCGAGCGCGAGCCCGCCGGCCTTTACAAACTCGCGACGCGACGACGCGATCACTTGACCAGTTGCGCAGCGCGCTGCGGCGACACGTACCACAGGATCACGTGATAATGCGGTTCCGCCACACCTGGATGGCCGGCGTTGAACATTATGTCGACGTGATTGACACGCTCCTGGGCCACCTTCAGTCCGCTGAATGCTTTATGAGCATTCATGTCCTTGAGCGGGATCATGTAGATCGAGCTCACGAGGTTCCCTTGATGGTCGTAGGCCAGAAACGGTCCCGCTGGCAACGTCGCGGGATCGACGTACAGTGTGCCCAGGCCGGGGACGAAGTCGGGAAGCGGGACCAGACCGCTCACCTTCCGGTACGGGCCTCCAGGCGGCTCGTGCAACGGGGCCAAGGTGGTATCACCGGCACGCGCCGCTTCGCGCTGGGCGACGGCGGTATTGGGGGTTGCGACGAGCATGCCCACACTGAGCACACCGGCGAGGACGACAACTGGGATAGCTTTCATGTGCGATGCTCCAGGTGTATGTACTGTGCTTCGGGCACATCTTTCGATGAGGAGCATCTTGCCGCCCCGCGCCCTTGGGCGGCAATGAAGCGTTAGTCCTGTAGGGAAGTACGCGCGTTAGCAGCGCACGTCTACTGTAGTGGACCCGTCTTTTCGGCACCCCAAAGAGGTTGCACCATGCTCGAAACTGAGCTGTTCGCGTTCCTCGAACAGACTGCGGACGCTGCATATACGGTCACGGAGCGCGGCGAGATTTGCTCCTGGAACCGGGCGTCAGAGCGCCTCTTCGGCTACCCGGCGAGCGAGGTACTCGGCCGACACATCGAGGACGTGTTCGATGCGTTCGACTCGCTAGGCACCGAACCACTCGTTGGAGGAGCCGAAAGCGCAGTGCGCGACCCGCACACGAGCAGCCGCCGGATTCCGCATTTCGATCTGGATGTGCGCACGCGATCGGGAGCGCGCCTGTGGGTAAACGTCTCCACGATTGTATTCGACAACCGTCGGACGGGACGCCGGCTGCTGGTGCGACTGGCACGCGACATCACGCAGAGGCGACTCAACACGGCGTTGCTCACGCGGATGCTGGAGGTCGCGCGACAGGTTGTGGCAGTTCCGGAGGAAACGTCGCAACAGGTGCCGGTGGAAACACTCACGAAAAACGAGCGCCAGATTTTGCAACTTTTCGCCGAAGGAAACACCTCGGCGACAATCGCACGTACGCTCGGCATCTCTGCGCAAACGCTGCGGAACCACCTCCACCACATCAACCGCAAGCTTCACACCCGAAGCCGTCTCGAAGCGGTGACCCACGCGCAACGGCGCGGGCTACTTCGGTAGCCGGCAGGGCACCGACAGCAGGCCGGGCGTGTGCCGGCTCCGCGTTGTCCGATCCACCGTCCACCGACCGGAAGGGCGTCGTATGACGAACGTCGTGGACTATGGTACGTATGCTTCATTGGTCGGGAAGGACGGAACCCACAGCTTGCTCCCAGGCAGTTAACGTGGAGCATCCAATGACCAAGACGCAGGATCGTCGGGCGCGGCCCGCGGAGTCGTTGTTTCAGCCAGCGCTGACGCGATTGAAAGGGTACGCGCTCTCGGCACACGGAGAGCATGACGGACTGCGCGAGGGCACACGGCTGGGACTTCTCGTCGCTACAATTACCTGGCTCTGGCTCGCGCTGATCGATGCCGTTTCGGGCGACCCTTTTCACACGGCTGCCGCGTTAGGTGGCATCGTGGCATTTACGGTAGTGCATTATGCGCTCAACGTGGCGTATAGCGTTTCGCTCGTGTCACTGATTCATGGCGCCGCGCGATATCCAAGCCTCATCCTGGTGGCCCTGATCGGGTTCGCGATGATCGAGATCGGGTTCATCATGCTTACCGCAGCGCTTTCGTACCTCCTGGGTGGGATCGCGTGGTTGTCGATCTTCGGGGGGAGCGTAATTGGCGCTGCGATCGCATTCCACCTCCTCGCGCGGAGTCATCCATTAGGGGTGCTGTTGCGAGAGGCCGAAAACGAACGTTGAACAGCGCTGATTCCCTCGGGCTGGCCTCACGGCAGTGTATCAATTTGAGCGAGACGCAAACCTGATCATGCCGAATTCATCGACGCAGGACGACAGGCAACCCAGCGCGGTCAATAGATCAATCGCGCAGCTCGAGTCTGACCTCTCGAGAGTGCTCCACACAGTTGGCGGCGCATCGGAGCCGCCACCCAGCGGCGGTCGCGTGGCAGCGGCGGTCGGAGCGCTGGCGGCCGCGCTTACACGCATGGTCGCTGGTCTCACGACGGGCCGGCCAAAATATGCACCTGTCATCGTCGAAATGAGAATATTGCGCAACGCGCGGCCTGCTTACAGTGCGCGTCAACGTCGTCGCGATCAACGAGCCGCACGAAGCGCTCCGCCTGACGAGGACAGCAATGGGTTTCGTTGCCGCCGCCTCAGCCGCGGCAGCGCGCGCGGTTGTGGCCGCGGAAGGTACCTGTTGATCGGATCGTCAATCGCGGCAAGCGATTCAACAACCAACCTTCACAGGTTGGAAGCATTGTGTGAGGGTTCATGCGCGAACCGGCAAGACCCCCATCGGCTGAACCCGTCGTACTGACGGTCGGCCATTCGACACGACCACTCGCCGACTTTATTGACCTGGTTAAGGCGCACCTGGTCGTCCGTATCATGGACGTGCGGACTGTGCCACGATCCCGGCACAACCCGCAATACAACATCGACACCTTGCCGGCCGCACTTCTCGCCGAAGGCATTGGCTATCAGCATGCCGCCGGCCTCGGAGGTTTTCGAAAGCCAAGCCCCGACTCTTCAAATACGGGTTGGCGGAACGCTTCCTTCCGTGGATACGCCGACTATATGCAAACGCCGGCATTCGTGGAGCAATTGGTAATGCTCATGGAAACGGCCAAGCGCGAACGCATCGCCGTGATGTGCGCCGAAGCGGTGCCGTGGCGCTGCCATCGCTCGTTGATCGCTGATGCGCTGGTCGTTCACGGACTCCACGTCGAGGAGATCACCAGCAAGAACCGTCGGGAAATACACCGGCTTACGCCGTTCGCCCACGTGCAAGGCGTACACATCACCTATCCACCCGCTCCAACAGAGCGAGAGAGCTGAGTGTGAAGCGCCTGGTACGAGCGTTGTGGGTTACGGTACAGGCGCATCATGGAAAACGTTTTCGAAAGAGGACATGTTGCAGCATGATCCTCCAGTCAGAATACGCGAGTCAGCGCCGCGCACGCGCCATCGACGCCGCTGTCTACGGACAGCGATCTGACGGCGTTATGATGGCAAGCGCCTGGCCGCGGGCGCAGCGCATCGCGGGAGTCAGCAGCACCGAGCGCCAGCGCGGGGCCTCGCTGGCCCGTCTGTTTCGCACTACGCAAGTGACCCTGCACTGCAGCGGTCGGGACTAGGGAACTCCTACCGACTGTCGTGCCTGCCCCACCTGCGTTCCCGAACGCCGGTGGGGCTTTCCTTTTCGCGACGCCTGACGAGTCCTCCGCGCATCCGATACGAGTATCTCCCCAGTTGCACGCTCGCCTAACGCCCTCTGGAGCTTCCCATGCCACGAACATCTGCATTCTCACCGTCGCAACTCCGTGAACTCCGGACCGAAATGGAACAGGACTTCGCGCGTCTACTTCGTTCCATGGGCAACGAGCAGGCCGCCACGGAGTCCTGGGTCAATGACGCCTGGAGCGCGGAGTCGCCCTCCGAGCCTGACGAATTGGACGCGGTGCTGCAAGAGCGTGCACACGCTCGTTTTGCTGCGATCTCGGCAGCACTCCGGCGAATTGACACCGGCGCGTATGGCGAGTGCGTTCGTTGCGGAAGCCGCATTTCGTTCGATCGACTTGCGGTGATGCCCGAGGCGACGCTCTGTATCGCTTGTGGCGGAAACTGACACCCAAGGCATCCGAGGAATCAAACTCACGCAGACACTGACCGACCCCGCGCAACTGGTCTTCTCACACAGGACATGGGAATGAGCGACCAAACTCACGACCGCACACGTCGCGGCTACGGAGTGATAGACCAGGCAGATCTGGTGGATGTGACGTCGTACGACAGTTTCCCGGCGAGCGATCCACCGTCCTGGATCGCCACGGGAATTGGGTCGCCGCATTCAGAAGATCCAGACGATCGAACGGCGACGCGCGCGCCTCCGCTGCGGGGGTGCGCGCCGGCTTGACCGGGCTGGCTATCGCTATCGCGATTGTAGTCGCGGTTCGGAGACATCGGCAGCAGTGCCTAACGTACTTTGAGCGCGACGCAGCACATCCCGGGTTTCGGATCGAGCCGCGGTTCCACGCCGGGTACGTCCAGGCCAGCGACCACGCCTTCGATCAGCGCCAGGTTCATCCCGCACACCAGCTGCCGATGCTCGCTGGCCAGATAATGAAAGGGACAGTTGCGCAGGCGGATTTCGCCGCCTTGCTGCTCGGGCTCGTAACCCTGGGCGGACAGGGCGGCCATCGCGCCTGCGACGAGACGCTTCTTTCCTGGTCGCGAGCCTGCGCGCGTTCTGGCGTCGCGTCCGATCTCTTCGCCGATCGCGCGCGCCGTCGGCGCCAGTGATGCGGACGCGTGCGGCGAATTGGCGTCCATCGCCGTCGCCAGGATCCGTCCCGCGAGTTTGTAGCTGCGCTGCGGAAGACTGACCTCGAGCTCTCGCGCCGACCGGCGATAGAGCTTTGCCGGGCGCCCGGCCCCCGGACCGGTTCGCCCCGACAGTCGGCGAAACGACGTTTCGAGCAAGCCCTCCGCGACCAGGCGGTCCAGATGGAAGCCTGCCAGCTCTCGGGAGACACCCACGGACTGTGCCGCTTCCTCCCGGCTCACGTCCCGCTGCCGGTACGCGACGTAGAAGTACAGCGACCGCCGCACTGGTTCCTGCAGCACCGCCAGCCCCGCGATCTGTCGCTCCAACTCCTGGTTTTCCATGCTCACAATCTAAAACAAAGAACCGCTTTTAAAAAATGCTTGACAACGGCGGGTGAGAAACACTATAACTAATCACTACTTTTTTAGACACATCCTTCATTCAGCAAGGGACACACCATGTTCATCACCGCCGCCGCCCTGGCCATCACCAGCGCCGCTTTTCTCCCACCTGCAGTTCAGCACACACGTCCCGCTCCGCACGATCCGGTCGTGGCGGAGGCGCCACTCGATCGAGCGCAATTCCACGACGCGATGCGTGCCCTCTGGGAAGACCATGTCACCTGGACCCGGCTCTACATCGTCAGTGCGGTTGCCGGTCTCCCCGACGCGCAGGCTGCCGCCGAGCGGCTCCTGCAGAACCAGACCGACATCGGCAACGCGATCAAGCCCTTCTATGGAGAGGCGGCCGGCGACCGGCTGACCGCGCTTCTCAAGCCGCACATTCTCATCGCGGCGGAGCTCGTAACGGCGGCAAAGGCCGGTAACAACGCTGAGGTGAAAGGCGTGTCAGCGCGATGGTACGCCAACGCCAACGAGATCGCCGATTTTCTGAACGCGGCAAATCCGAAGAACTGGCCGCAAGCGACGATGCGCGACGAGATGCGCCATCACCTCGACCTGACGCTCGAGGAGGCGCAGGCGCGACTCCGCGGCGACTGGAAGGCCGACATCGCAGCGTATGAGAAGATCCATCATCACATCCTCGGCATGGCCGATGCGCTCAGCAAGGGTATCGTGACTCAATTCCCGGAGCGGTTCAACTGATGGGTACCTCACCACAACTGGTGCGGACGCCGGTCGTGCCCGGGGCACATGGCACGAAGGACCATGCCGCGCGCGGCCGGTTGGAGCAGCGGGATGCCGGCGAACACCAGCTTCTCCGCACCACGGCGGCGTTCCGCGCGTTCCTCGAGTCGTTAGGTCTCGACCCTGAGGATCCGATCCTTGCGGGCACCGACCGGCGCGTCGCCCGTGCTTACCGGGAGCTGCTGGCCGGCCTGTCGGAGGACGCTGAGCCGACACTCACAGTGTTTCCGAACACCGAAGGGCACTCGGGAATCGTCCAGGTCACCGGCCTCCCGTTCTATTCCATTTGCGCGCACCATTTCCTTCCCTTCTTCGGTGTGGCGCACGTCGGCTATGTGCCCGGTGACCGCCTGGTTGGCCTGTCAAAACTCGGCCGCGTGGTCGACTACTGCGCGCGCCGGCCGCAGCTGCAGGAGCACTTGACCGAGCAGATTGCGACGTATCTCGATCAGCGGATTGCTCCGCGAGGAGTCATGGTCGTGCTCGAAGGCCGGCACTTGTGCATGGAGATGCGTGGGCTGTCCAGGCCTAACGTGATGACGACGACGACCGCCGTCCGTGGCCTGCTGGAGGACCCCCGCAGACAACAGCAGTTCTATTCGCAACTACGGGTCACGGGTTCGAGAACGGATCCCGAGGACATCTGATCATGCCGCACTACACATATCTCATGGTGGGAGCCGGGATGACGGCGGATGCCGCTGCGCGCGGGATCCGTGAACTCGATCGAACGGGTACGATCGGCGTCATCGGCGCAGAACAGGATGCCCCGTATGCCCGGCCACCACTGTCGAAGGGGTTATGGAAAGGCGAGCCGATCGCAAGTATCTGGCGCAACACGACCGAGCTCGATGCGGACCTGCACCTCGGACGGCGTGCCACCTCGGTTGATCTGCAGGCGAGGCGCGTCACCGACGATCGAGGGATGCAATACACCTTCAACCGGCTGCTTTTTGCGACTGGCGGCACCCCGCGCCGCCTTCCGCTCAACGATGATGAGGTAATTTATTTTCGCACGCTCGGGGACTATCGTCGGCTGCGCGCGCTCGCCGATCAGGGAAAGACGTTTGCGGTGATCGGCGGAGGCTTCATCGGCTCCGAGATCGCCGCCGCGCTCGCGCAGCACGGTTGCCATGTCACGATGCTGTTCCCCGACGACGGAATCGGTGCCCGGGTTTTTCCGTCCGACCTCGCCCGCCATCTCGTCGACTATTACCGGGAGAAAGGA
Organism: Gemmatimonadaceae bacterium; assembly: GCA_035646395.1. Taxonomy (GTDB): domain Bacteria; phylum Gemmatimonadota; class Gemmatimonadetes; order Gemmatimonadales; family Gemmatimonadaceae; genus JABWBJ01. Next base: position 88,789 of record DASRPK010000120.1, read on the forward strand.
GTCGATGTTCGGTCCACGGAGCGCGTGACCGCGCTGAACCGGCGGGGATCGCAAACGATCGTGCAGACAGAGAGCGGGTTTCGCCTGGCCGTGGATGCCGTCGTCGCCGGCATTGGCATCGTGCCTAACGTGGAACTGGCATCCGCGGCCGGCCTCGCCGTTGATGATGGCATCATCGTCGATAAGCACCTGATGACGGCGCAGGCCGGCGTATATGCCGCCGGTGACGTCGCGCGCTTCAACGCCCCGCTCCTGGGCCGACACATTCGCGTAGAACATGAGGACAATGCGCTGAGCATGGGTCGCGCCGCAGGACGTGCCATGGCGGGGGACGTTACTTCATATGCGCACCTGCCATTCTTTTACTCCGACCTGTTCGACCGTGGTTACGAGGCCGTCGGAGAACTTGAGCCGCGCGGAGAAGTGGTCGCGGACTGGAAGGAAAAGTTCGTCGAGGGCGTGATCTACTACCTGTCACACGGCCGAGTTCGTGGAGTGTTGCTCTGGAACACGTGGGGACAACTGGACGCCGTCCGCGCACTGATCGCTGAGCCGGGACCGTTCGAGGCTCGCGACTTGAAGGGGAGAGTAAATGCCGCCGCAATTGCGACTTAGAGCTCGGTGCCGCCGAAAGAAACATCGTGACTACGCTTTCAGATGAAGCCGCTATCGCCATCCCGGCACGCTATGGATGAGTTACGGAGATTTTCGGCAGACTCTGTGTGTCATTCTGATCACTGAAGTTTGCAATTCTGGCAATGGACTCAGGCACGCGACATGCCTCGACACGGAACCGCTGCTCACCGCGAACGCCCCGGCGGTGAGCAGGCACTTCCATTGGGGCATCTCACAACGAGGTGACGATATGCTTTCGACCATGAGAAATCGTTTCGCCACCCCATTCGACTCGGCCTTCGAGCCGTGGAGCGATCTTCGTCGCGAAATCGATCGCCTCTTCGATTCGGCGTTCTCAGGCGTTCGGCCCGTCGGCGTGCGAAACGGAATGGAATGGGCTCGGGATCTTCGGTGAGTATGCCCCTTCGAATGACCTCGGGTTCTCGTTGATGCACGCCGGGCTGCAAAGCGATGTGACGCTCCTGTCGCAGCCATGGTTCGGGCGCGTGATGCCGATTGCGTCGTTAGGTGTCGGTGTGCTGCACTCCAACGTCGATGCTGTGCATGAAATGTCGGGGGCAGTGTTGAGCCCCGTCCCGCTTGGCACGCGATCGACGACGCGCGTCACGTTGACGCCCGCTGCAGGATTGAAGCTTGCGCTGTGGCGTGACTTCGGTCTGCGAGTCGATGCCCGTGACCTGGTCACGTTCCGCGACGGAACGCGCCACAACTGGCAGCTCACAGCGGGATTGAGTTTCCCCTTCTAGAGGGTTGGCGCGCGGGCAGCGGACTACCGCTGCCCGCCACGCACTCTGCCACGCAGGTGCGATGTAGTTGCGGATGCGCACCGAACGTGCGGCGAAGTCCCTGTTCAAAATAGCGACCGGCACTCGGCCGCCGTTCCTATTGACAGCGATAGGAGTACCGGCGATCCTTCTATCGCCATCGATAGGAGTCACGTGAAGGATTCTCGTGACCATTCGCCTGCAGACTGATGTCCTTCCAATCCTCATCATGTCCACTCGTGCATCCGGCGGGACACCCCGCCTCGTTGCTGCCTTGACGGCGGCACTCTTCAGCGCGCCTCTCTCGGCGGGCACTCAGCAACCTTCAAAGGACGTCGTCATTGCCCGCGTCGACTCGATGGCCCGGGCTTACATGGCCGAGAAGGGACCCGCGAGCATGTCTGTGGCCATCAGCCGGGGGAATGAGACGCTGGTCCAACGCGCCTGGGGTGTGGTGGATATCGCAACCCACCGCCCCGCGACACCGGCCACCGTCTACAAAATCGGCTCCGTCAGCAAGCAGTTCACGGCGGTCCTGCTGCTCAAGCAGGTCGAGCGCGGCAAGCTCGCCCTCACCGACTCCATCGGCCGCTATCTCACCACCGGCCTGCGCCCAGAGTGGCGGGCGCTCACTATCGAGCAACTCCTCAACCACACCGCCGGGATGCAGAACGACCTGAAGCGGGAAGGCCGTCCCGACGAGGAGGTCTCGAGCGCCACCATGATCGCATGGGCAGCGCGGGACACGATGCCCTTCCCACCCGGCACTCGCTTCGCGTACTCCAACGTCGGGTACCTGCTGCTTGGCGCGCTGGTCGAGAAGCTCTACGGCAAACCGTACGGCGCGGCGTTGCGTGAAGAAATCGCGGGCCCGCTCGGGCTCCGGACTCTCGCCTGGTGCACCGATCCGGGGAAGGACACGTTGGTCGCTACAGGCCACCAGTACCTCGGGCCGGGGAAGCTCGAACGGTCCCCGTACGCGCATCCCTCCAAGTCGTTAGGCGCTGGAGGGCTTTGTGCCTCGGCGGGAGATCTGGCGGCGTGGAACCGGGCGCTGCACGGAGGGCGGGTGCTCTCGCTGGCGTCCTACGCCGACATGATCACGCCCCGTGGGGCCTCGCGCGGATACGGGTTCGGCCTGCAACTGACCACCACCGCCTGGGGTGCGCGCGGCATCTACCATCTCGGCGGCATCATCGGCTTCTCGGCGCAAAACGCGTGGTTCCCCGGGGAATCGCTTTCCGTCACGGTCCTGTTTAACAGCATCGGGAATGGGTTCCCGACCAACTTCATTCTTGACATCGCGCGCGCCGTCTCCGCACCCGCGCCGCAACCGCCGCCGGGCGCGGCAGCCCTCGGCCGCGGCGCTGATCGAGGCGATCCAATGAAAACCTGGAGTGATGATAAGGTGACGTCAGGCGCCGGAACGTCGCCGCTGCCCTGGATGAAGCCTCGCGCAGGAATTACCTGACGAGGCTTCGCAACTCCTGCGCCCGCGCACGGCTGACCGGGACACGCGTCCCGTCAGTGAGTTCCGCCTCGAGGGTGCCGCGCGCATCGCGCTTGAATGCGCGCACGTGATCGAGGTTCACGACATGCGCGCGATGAACCTGGACAAACCGCCTCGGATCGAGGCGCGCGAGCAGGCTGCTGAGCGACAGATGCAGCAGATGGCGAGTGCCCCCGGCATGAGCAGCCACATAGTCCCCATCGGCCTCGAGCCAGGCCACACGATCAACGGGTAACAACACGGTCGCGTTTCCGACTCGTACGAACAACCGCGTGATCGGTCCGCCGCCCAGTGCGCCGCTCAGCCGTTCGATGGCGTCGACCGACGATGGTTCGCCGATGGCGCCACGCACGCGTTCCATCGCGGCGGCCAGGCGCGCCGCGCCGAAGGGCTTCAAGAGATAATCGACAGCGCCGAGCTCGAAGGCGGTCACGGCATGCTGTGAGTACGCCGTCGTAAAAATGACGAATGGCCGGTGATGGATGTGACGAAGCACGTCGGTACCGAGCAGTCCCGGCATTTGCACGTCGAGAAAAACCAGCTCAGGCTTCAGCGCCTCAATTGCCCGCGCGGCCGATTGGCCGTCTGCCGCCTCGCCGATGACTTCAATCCAATCGAAGGCGGACAGCATCCCTTTGAGCCCGGCGCGAGCGATCGGCTCGTCGTCGACGACGAGGGTTGTGACTTTCACGCGTCGTCGGGGCGGTTCCGCGGAACTGTCAGCACAGCCTCGTAGCCCCCTGTCGATATCGGCCGTGACATGAGCGTGGCCGAGCCACCGTAAAGCACCGTTAGGCGCTCGCGCAGGCGCGACAGGCCGGTGCCTGTTCCGTTGCCGTTGGCACTCGCCGCATTACGGTCACCGCTGTTGCGTACCGAAATCACCATTTCGGAGTTGCTCCGCGTTCCCGAGATGGCGATCTCGGTTGGTGCGACGCGCGGTGCGGCTCCATGCTGCACGGCATTCTCGACCAGCGTTTGCAAGGCAAATGATGGCACGCGTTCAGACTGCATATCTGAAGGGAGATCTGCCTTCACCACCAGGCGGTCGCCAAAGCGAATCTGTTCGAGCGAAAGGTAGTGCGAGACGAACTCCCATTCCTCGCTGAGCGGAACTTCATCGCGCTGCTCCTCGATCGTTCGCCGCAGGAGATCCGCCACCAGTTCAGCCGCCTCGGCGGCGCGTCGCGGCTCGATATGAATCAGCTGCACGATGGTGTGCAGCGCGTTGAACAGAAAGTGCGGTTGCAGTTGCGAACGCAATGTCGCGAGCTGTGTTTGCGCGGCTATGGCTTCGGCCTGGGCGGCGCGGCGCGCTCCGTGCGCCGAATACGAGAGGCCAGCGATGAGAATGTAGAAAAAGCTGCCGATCACCATCATTTCCCTGAACCGCGTCGCGCGATCAATTCCCCCCGGGGACCCGCCAACCAGCGGCTCGATCGCCAGCGACACCAGGAGCCACAGGGCTGTAGCGGCGGGCGCGGCAATGACGTGAAAAGCAACGAAGCGCCAGCCCAGTGGCCGAGGCCATGGGACACGAGGTACGAGCCGGAACACGCCGACGGCAACGGCGAAGCCGATCACCAGGTGCACTACCATCGATTCGAACTCGCCGGGTGCCCAGTGGGGCCTGTCACGGCGTGCAGCCTGGAGAAGAAAGAACACAGTATTCACACGATCATGATAAGGGCCCGTGGGCCAGACCGGCCCACCGTTCGACCCCCCCATCCTGCCGTTCGGCGAATGGAGCCTGCCGCCGCGAATCTTCACCGCCGACGTTGCGTAACCCAATGCATCCCTCCAATCGCGGTGTCATGCCTCAAGCGAATCGATTCTCCTGGGCAAGCGGTATTTCGCTCGACCTCAAGCTCGGCGCCCGGATGCTCGTGAAGTATCCCGGCCTCACCATCATCGGCGGCCTGGCGATGGCGTTCGGCATCTGGTTTGGTGCCGTCGCCTTCCAGATGTTCGGCGTCATTTCGAGTACGAAACTGCCGCTGCCCGATGGCGATCGGATCGTGAAGATCCAGAACCTGGACCTGAAGACGACCCAGGACGAGGACCGCGTGCTCTACGACTATCAGCTCTGGCGCACGGCACGATCGATCACGGACATCGGCGCCTACAGGCACAAGAGCGTCAACCTGGTGGGCACGGTCAGTAGCGCCGCTCCCGTCGTGACGGCGGAGATCACTGCGTCCGCATTCCGGATCGCCCCGGCGCGTCCCGTACTCGGCCGCGTACTCACCGAGTTGGACGAAGTGGCGGGCGCACCGCCCGTGGTGCTGCTCGGCTACGATGTGTGGACGAGGCGCTTTGAAAGCGACCCGCAGATCGTCGGACGCAACGTGCAGCTGGGAAGCGGTTTTGCCACAGTCGTCGGCGTGATGCCCGAGGGGTATGCATTCCCCGTCCAGCACGACATGTGGCTGCCCCTGCGCACGGACGTTGCCGGCGTGGAGCCCAGACGCGGGGTCCCCATCACTGTCTTCGGCCGCCTCGCAAAGGGAATGACGCTCGAGAATGCGCAGGCGGAGGTGACGGCCATCGGCCAGCGGCTCGCCGCGGAACACCCGACCACCCACGCGCAGATCCAGCCACACGTGCTCCCCTACGCGCAGGGCGGCGTGAACAACGCCGACCAGCTGCAGGTGATGGCGCTGACCTACTTCTTCGTGGTTGCGCTGGTCGTGGTGGTGTGCAGCACGGTCGCGCTGCTCCTCTTCGCGCGAGCCGCGGCGCGGGAGACGGAGCTTCTGGTCCGCAGCGCGTTAGGCGCCAGTCGCCGCCGCATCGTGACGCAGCTCTTTGCCGAGGCGCTGGTGCTCGCCGGCGTCGCGACCATAGTCGGGCTGGGGGCGGCGCAGCTGGCCCTGTCGCGCCTGGGCAGGCCGTACATCGAAGCGAACTACGAGCTGCTCCCATTCTGGTACAACTTCAATCTGTCGCCGACGACCATCCTGTACGCGCTCACGCTCGCGGTGATCGGAGCGGTGGTGGCGGGAGTGATGCCGGCGCGGAAGATCACGCGTGGACTCGGGACGCGGCTTCGCGCCGGAACATCCGGCGGTGGCGTGAGCTTCGGCGGCGTCTGGACGGCGGTCATCGTTGTCCAGGTCGCGCTCACCGTGATGTTTCCGGCGGTCGTGATGCTGTTGCAGGCCGAGTCACGTCGCATCGGGTCGAACGATGTTGGCTTCCCCGCGCAGGAGTACCTTGGCGTGAAGGTCGTCCTCGACGCTCCGCAGCAGGAAACGGTGACGCCCGAGGTGACAGCCACGTTAGGTGCCCAGTTGAGCAGGTCGCTCGAAGTACTGCGCCAGCGGGTGGAAGCCGAACCCGGGGTTGCCGGCGTGACCTTCGTGGACGCGTTGCCGCAGGACTATCACGCGGGGCGGCGCCTCGAGGTGGAGGCGATGCCGGAACTCCCGTCCACGTGGGTCGCCATTGCCAGGATCGATCCGTCGTATTTCGACGTACTGGAGTCGCCGATGATCGCGGGTCGAGCCTTCACCAGCGCGGACCTCTCGCCTGAGGCTCGCGCGGTGATCGTCGACGAGGGCTTCGTGGACCTGATCATGCCGGGACGCAACGTGATCGGTCAGCGCGTGCGTCTCCGTACGGACGCCGACTCGAACGTCACGGATCTGCCATGGTACGAGGTCGTCGGCGTGGTGAAGGAGCTCGGGATGGCGCATGCGATAGAGCGCTCGCGTACGGCCGGCGTGTACCTGCCTAACGTTCCCGGGAGTCGCATCGCCCTCAACATGATCGTCCGCGGCCGCGGCGACCCGACGGCGCTCGGTCCACGCGTCCGCGACCTGGCGGCGGCAGTCGACCCGGCGCTCCGCATCGAGCAGGTCACCCGACTCGACCAGTTGGTGACCCCGCTGCTGTGGTTCATTGGCCTCTGGCAGAACATCATCATGGGAATGACCGCCGTCGCACTGCTGTTGTCATTGTCCGGCATCTACGCCGTGTTGTCGTTCATCGTCGCCCGGCGCACGCGGGAAGTCGGGGTGCGAGTAGCGTTAGGCGCGAGTGCGCGCAGGGTGGTCACGGCGCTCTTCAGGCGCCCAATGATACATGTCAGCCTGGGCGTGATCGCGGGAACCGTCCTCATCGCCGTAGCCGCAATTGCCGTCCAGTACACGACGGAATTCGACGGCATCCCGAAGCGGGGGCTGACCGGCCCTGAGATTGCGCTGCTCTCCGGATACGGAACGCTGATGCTCGCCGTCTGTGCGCTCGCGTGCATCGTCCCTGCCGTCCGCGCACTGCGGGTGCAGCCAATGGAAGCATTGCGCGCGGAATGATGTTCAAGGCAGGCGTAAGATATGCTCGAGAATCCTGTAAAGGCGTCCTGTAAAAGCGTCTCTAAAAGCGTCTCTAAAAGCGTCTCTAAAAGCGTCCCCTGAAGGCGTCCCCTAAAGGCGTCCCCTAAAGGCGTCCCCTAAGAGCGCTGTGACGACGCCCTTACGGGACGCTGTTAGGCCGTCAGGTGACGCCGTTAGGTGACGCCGTTAGGTGACGCCGTTAGGTGACGCGGTTAGGTGACGCCGTTAGGTGACGCTGTTAGGTGACGCTGTTAGGTGACGCTGTTAGGTGACGCCGTTAGGTGAAGCGGTTAGGTGACGCCGTTCGCTGACGCTGTTAGAGCACACTGTTAATGCACACCCTCAGAGACGCCGTTAAAGCATTTCGTCCGACTGACCCCTTACCACCCTGTCAAACATGGCTCGCATACTCGTTATGGCTGCCGTCACCGCCTTCCCGATCGTCGCGGCTGCCCAGCTACCTGCCGGCACCACACCGCCAACCGCAGAGGTATTGGCGGCGCAAATTGATTCCGTAATGAAGGCCGATATTCTCCCGCGTGGATTTCCGAGCGTTTCCATCGCCGTAACCCGCGGTGGCCGAACGCTGCACGAGCGCGCGTGGGGTGTTACGAACGTCTCCACCGGCAAGAAAGCAGAATCGGCGACGACCTATAACATCGGTTCGATGGCCAAGCAGTTCACGGCCGTGCTGATTCTCAAGCTCGTCGACGGCGGGAAGCTGTCAGTGACGGATTCCATCGGGCGCTATCTGAAAGGTCTCCGGCCGGAGTGGAATGCCATCACCATCGAGCAGCTGCTCAATCATACCTCGGGTCTTCCACGTGACTTCGCGACGGGAAGGCCGGAAACCGACAACGTGACGGGAGATTCGCTAATCGCCGCGGCGGCCCGGGACACGCTTGTTTCGAAGCCAGGGACGGTGTTCGCGTACTCCAACACCGGGTACATGCTGTTAGGCGTATTGATCGAAAAGTTGCACGGGAAGCCGTACGGCCTGGTGTTGCGCGACGAGATCGCAAGACCCCTCGGGCTGACTTCACTCGGCTGGTGTGAGAGCGTGGCCAAGGATCGCGCCGCAACGGGATACATCCGGTCGAGCGATGGGAAGGCCACCCTACGAGGCGACGTGCACGCATCGCAGGACATCGGCCCGTCCGCCATCTGTTCGACGGCGCGTGACATCGCCTCGTGGAACCAGGCACTGCATGGCGGCCGGGTGGTCTCCGCGGCGTCCTACGCGGCGATGACGACACCACGTGGCGCAGCGACGGGCAAGTATGGATTCGGGCTCGTTCCGCGCAAATCGTCCTGGGGCTCACCGGCCATTAACCACGATGGCGAAGACAATGGATTCTCGTCACACAACGGCTGGTATCCGGCGGAATCGCTCTCGGTCACGCTGCTGTACAACGCCCTGCCGCGACTCGAAGTGAACATGTCGGACTTCGTCGGAATGATCGCGCTCGGCGGAAAGCCGCGCCCAATACCTCCGATGCCTGTCATCGAACTTCCCATTGCCGCGACGCAAGGAGAAGGGCGGCCAAAGTTCGTCGGAGCGTATGAAATGGGGGTCGGTCGCCTGTTCCTGGTCACCTTCGAGGACGGCCACCTGCACGTCACACCGCCGGGAGGTGCACGGCAACAGTTGTTCCTTCAGTCCGGTACGACGTACAAGTTGGGCAATCCACAATCGACCACGACCGTCACGTTCAAGGTGGACGCCGACGGTGTAGTGACGGGATTCACGGCGCGGGACAATGGTGTCGACCGGGAGTTGAGGAAGGTAAAGTAGGATGTCGCAGTTAGGCGCGCCTTGCGGCGCGCCTAACGCCGACGCGGCGCAACTCGTGACGCTGCGCCCATCAGCTCAGCGCCGATGCCGCATGTTTCGCGGCAATCGCTTGGGCGATGACATAGTCGCCGCCGCCCTGTAGCATTCGGCGATGACCAACGGAACGCTGACGCCGTTATCCGCTCCTCGCGCCGGCGCCGAGGACTCCCTCGCGCCGGACGGTACCCGGCGCTGGGGTCCCGGCAGCTACCTGCTCCTGAACGCGGGCGGCTGGCTGTTCTTCGGCGCCGCGGTGATGATCGGATGGCTGGAGCAGTACCCGTGGACGGTAGCTCTCGCGATCACGCCGGCGTACGTCCTGATCGGCTTTCTGCTTTCGCTGCTGCTCGGTCTTGCGTACGATCGGCTCGGCGTGGGTCCCGCATCGTTCGGCCGCGCGGTTGGTATCAGCCTCGTCGCGTCGTACGCGGCCGCGGTGCTGTGGACCGGCGCCTTTTACTACTACCAGCATTTCGCTGCCCACATCGTCCACTCGGTCATCATCGGCGCCCCGTCGCCGCTCGACTTTCCGCCTGACTGGATCTTTGACGGCACCCTGGACAACAGCTTCCCGCTCTTCGGGTGGAGTCTGGTGCGCCTGGGACTGCAGTACAACACCGCGCTCCGCCATCAACGCGAGCAGGCACTGCGCGCCGTGGCCGCCGCGCGTGACGCGCAGCTGCGGATGCTCGCGTACCAGCTTAACCCGCACTTCCTCTTCAACACACTCAATTCCATCCGCGCGCTGATCAACGAAGACCGCCAGCGGGCTCGCGAAATGGTAACGGCACTCGCCGGCTATCTTCGTTATGCACTGGTGGAGCGCCCGCTGCACGTGGCGCCGCTGGAGGAGGAGGTAGCCTCGGTGCGCGGCTATCTGGCAATCGAGCAGGTGCGGTTCGAGGAGCGTCTCGACGTGCGGATGGAAGTCGAGCCCAGCGCGCTCCGCTGCGAGGTACCGGCGTTCCTCCTCAATCCGCTTGTCGAGAATGCGTTGAAGCATAGCGCCGCCGGCACCGCCGATGCGCCGCTCGTGTTGCGGGTAGAGGCGCGGCTGGTGGAACCGAACCGTCTCAGGCTCGTAGTCGAGAACAGCGGACGGTGGGCGGCCCGGGGCACAACCATGCCTAACGCGGGCGACGGCGACAACGGGCTGCCGGGTGGCGTCGGGCTCGCCAACGTCCGCGCACGGCTCGAGGCACTCCATCCCGGGGAGCATCGCATCGGAATCGAGGAGGCGGACGGGCGCGTGCGCGTTACAGTCGAGTTGCCGGCACGCTACCGCACCGAGGCCGCCACGTGAGCGCTCGCCGTCGCCTGGCGGTCCTCGTGGATGACGAGCGGCTCGCACGGCGCGAGCTGCGGACGCTGCTCGAGGAGGCGCACGCCGAGCAGCTGCGCGTCGTGGGCGAGGCCGACTCGGTATCCGACGCCGCGCGCGTCGTGCAGGCCACGGACGCCGACGTGGTCTTTCTCGATATCCAGCTCGCAGGCGAAACCGGCATGGACCTGTTACCGCTGCTGGGCGTGGATGTCGATGTCGTGTTCGTAACTGCGCACGACGAATACACCCTTCGCGCCTTCGAGGTGAACGCCCTCGATTACCTGCTCAAGCCCGTTGCGCCCGATAGGCTCGGAGTGACGGTGAACCGGCTCGCCGCCGCGCAGCCGCCCGCGCCCGCGCGCGCGGCTGTCAGATACGAGGACCGCCTCTTCCTTCGCCTCGGCCAGGAGCGCGCGTTTGTCAGGGTGCGAGACATCGTAGCCATCGAGGCGGACGGCGATGGCTCCACGTTGCACCTGGCCCAGCAACGAGCCCGCAAGTCGTCGGCAAAATCGCTCCGGGAATGGGAGCAGCGCCTCCCGGACCAGCACTTCGTGCGCATCCACCGCTCCACCATCGTGAATCTCGAGTACGTCGAACGGCTCGAGCCCTGGTCACACGCCAGCCAGCACGTGTATCTGCGCGGCTTGCCGGAGCCACTGACCATGAGCCGCAGGTTTGGAGCACGGCTCAGGGAGCGGTTTGGGTGAGGTGCTGATTCCGATCTCCCGCACTATTTCCGCGGATTTACGCCGGCAAGCAAAACACTTTGACCGCAGAGGCGCGCAGTGGTTTCGCAGAGGCGCGCCGAGGAAAGTTCAACCTTTGTAAGTGTTGAGTATGCGTTTTGTTGCCGTGTCGAAGATTTGTTATGTGGAAGTTTGATTAACAGACCGACCGATTTACGGCCAATCGTGAGGTGAGAAAGAGATCACGTCTACTTCACCTGAGAATTCCTCTGCGAACCTCTGCGAATCCTTCGCGTGCCTCGGCGGTCAAAAATGTTTTGACGTATCCGCCCGATCAGAATTCCCGTCAACGGCACACCCCTGCCCCCGCGCCGCTCGTCGCCAGAACAGCCCGCTCGTCGCCGATTCGCACCGCTCCACGGCTGCTTCGTCGCGCCGATGATGCTCTCGTGTGAACTTGCGACTGGAACATCATCAAGGGACCTCACAGATGAAGACGACGAAGGCACTCTTCGCGGGAGCGACGATCATCGCCTCCGCGGTGCTCTGGGCGGCTGGCGGCGCGCGCGTCGCCCTTGGTGGACAGGCGACAAGCAACGATGACATCACAGGGGTGGTGACCGGGGCGAGTGGTCCGGAGGCCGGTGTGTGGGTGATCGCCGAGACCTCCGACCTCCCGACAAACTTCGCCAAAATCGTTGTCACGGACGACCAGGGGCGGTATGCCCTCCCTGATTTGCCGCGGGCAAACTACGACGTATGGGTGCGTGGGTACGGACTTGTCGACTCGCCGAAGCAGAAGTCGGAACCGGGAAAGACGCTCAACCTGCGGGCGACCCCGGCACCTAACGCGAAGGCGGCCGCCCAGTACTACCCGGCCGGCTATTGGTACTCGCTGATGAAGGTCCCCGCGGAGAGCGAATTCCCGGGGACCGGCTCTGAGGGGAATGGGATCAACCCCGTTTTCAAGACTCAGGCGGATTACCTCCGGGGGCTGAAGAACAACGCTTGCCTGGGGTGCCACCAGATGGGGAGCAAGGGGACGCGCGAGCTGCATCCCGCGCTCGGCACCTTCGAATCCTCCGTGAAGGCATGGGAGCAGCGGCTGAAAGCCGGCCAGGCAGGAGGAGGGATGTTCGGCCAGGTGCAGCAGATGGGCCCACGTACGATGCAGATGTTCGCCGACTGGACCGACCGGATCGCGGCGGGCGAACTCCCGCCGACGCCGCCACGCCCGCAGGGGATCGAGCGCAACGTCGTCATCACCATGTGGGATTGGGCCGACCCGAAGGTGTACTTGCACGATCTGGTCTCGACTGATCGCCGGAATCCCAAACTGAACGCGAATGGCTTGCTCTACGGCGTCCTGGAGGCGAGTGCCGACTACCTGCCAGTGCTCGATCCGAAGACGCATACGACGACCCGGATCCCCGTTACGCTCCGCGACTCGAGCGCCGGGCCCGCGGTTCCGCAGCAGGTCACGGGTCCCTCGCCGTACTGGGGGACGGAGCCGATCTGGAACAGTCGGGCAAACGTCCATAACCCGATGTTGGACGAGAAGGGGCGCGTCTGGATCACCTCCAGGGTGCGTCCGCCGGCCAACCCGGACTTCTGCAAGGCCGGGTCGAGCCATCCTTCGGCCAGCGTCTTCCCGCTCAACAACGCGGGCCGACACGTCGCGGTGTACGACCCGAAGACGAAGGAGATGAAGCACATCTCCACCTGCTTCGGTACGCACCACCTGATGTTCGCCGAGGACGCCAACCGCACCCTCTGGCTGAGCGGCGGCGGGCAGGTGGTGGGCTGGGTGAACACCAAGCTGTGGGACGAGAGCGGCGACGAGGAGCGGGCGCAGGGATGGACCGCGCTGGTCCTCGACATCAATGGGAACGGCCGGCGCGACGAGTACGTGGAGCCTAACGCGCCGGTGGACCCGGCCAAGGACAAGCGCATCAACACCGGGCAGTACGGCTCGGTGTACGCGCTGGCACCGGCGCCGGACGGGTCGGTGTGGGGGACGACGTTCGGGTTCCCCGGCGCGATCATCCGACTGAGTCCCGGGTCGAACCCGCCTCACACCGCGCTCACCGAGATCTTCGAGCTGCCCGCCAGGGATGGAAGGCCAGTCGAAGGTTTCTCTCCGCGCGGCGGTGACGTGGACCGGAACGGTGTGTACTGGGCCGCGCTGGCGAGCGGCCACATGGCAAGCTTCGACCGTCGCAAGTGCAAAGGGCCGCTCAACGGTCCCGCGGCGACCGGCCAACATTGCCCCGAGGGATGGAGCTTCTACGCCGAACCACTCCCGCAGCTCGGCAACGTTACGAGCCCGGGGAGCGGCGAAGGGAGCTACTACACGTGGGTGGATCAGTTCAACACGTTAGGCCTCGGCGAAAACGTCCCGATCAACACCGGGAATCAATCCGAAGGGCTGCTTGCCCTCAAGGACGGGAAGTTCGTGGTCCTCCGCGTCCCGTATCCCATGGGCTTCTACACGAAGTGGCTGGACGGCCGCATCGATGACCCTAACGCGGGCTGGAAGGGACGCGGACTCTGGGCCACCATCAGCACACGTGCTCCTTTCCACATGGAAGGCGGCAAAGGAACTACCAGCAAGGTGTACCACTTCCAGTTCCGGCCCGATCCGCTGGCGAGGTAGGGGAACAGCGATTTCGAGTGTTATTCCAGCGAATGGTTGGCGTAGCGACGGAGTCGATGAACTTCGTTGGAGACGAGCATGAAACCCAAAGTAAAGCTGGCCGCTGCGTTCATCTCCGCAGTCGTCATTCTCGCGGCGTGCGGAAGTGATGATCCGACCCAGGTCCTGTTTGAGAACCCCGGCAGCATCCGAGGCATCGTTAGCGACAACACCGGCGCCACCGTGGTGAACGCCCAGGTCACGTTGACCGGAAACGCGCAGGCAACTCGCACCGCGAACAGTGGCACCGACGGCGTTTACACTTTCGCCAACGTGCCGCCTGGCGCGTATACGGTGGCTGTCACGCCGCCGAGCGGATTCACCATCGGTTCGACGAGCACGGCATCCGTCACGGTGGCAGGCGGAGAGCAGACGAATGCTTCCTCACTGGTTCTCAACCGGATACCTAACGCCGGCGTTTGGGGGCAGCGTGCCGGATTGCTCGAGGCCAACTCCGAGTTTGCCCTCGCCGAAGCAAACGGCAAGATCTACGTCCTTGGCGGTTATCCCTTCACCGGGCAGTCGTCCCGCACAGTCCAGGTGTACGACATCGCGAGCGACAGCTGGCAGCTCGGACCGCAACTCCCTCAGCCTAACAACCACGGGATGGCGGCCGCCGTCAATGGAAAGATCTATCTGCTCGGCGGCCAGACCACGAACGACCAACAGGGCGCCACGGCGGTGAACACGGTCTACGAGTTGGATCGCGCGGCAGGTGCATGGGTCGAGAAGGCGCGGATGCCGACGGCGCGGAGCGGCGGCGTGGCTGTCGTGCTCAATGGCAAGATCTACGTCGCCGGGGGACGCGTGCCGCGCGGTAACGACTTCGCCGTTTACGATCCGGCGGCCGATCAGTGGGAGGTGCTGCCGGACCTGCCCAGCCAGCGCAATCACATTACCGGCGCGGCGATCAACGGCCGCATTCATATCGTCGGCGGGCGGCTCGGCAACGGACTGTCGCCCCTCAAATCGGATGCGAACGAGGCATACAACCCCGGAACGCGCACCTGGACGACGGCAGCCGTGATGCTGCGCGGCCGCAGCGGCATGAACGGTGTCATGGCCCGGGGATGCTTCCACGTCTGGGGCGGCGAGGCACCGACCGGAATGACAGCAGATCATGATTACTACGATCCTCGAACCGACGAGTGGTTCAGCCTCCCCAACATGCCTATCCCCGTTCACGGTGTCGTCGGGTCAGCCTTTGTAGACGGTCTGATCTGGGTAACTGGCGGCGGCACCCAGGTCGGAGGCGCCTCCGGTAGCCTGCTTAACCAGACCTACCTTCCGGAAGTAAGCTGTGAATGACACGAGGCGCCGCGACCGGCGCTGTAGGCAGTGCCCTGGGTGGGATCTTTACACCGGCGGCAGCACAGCACGAGCATCACGGCGTTCCAGCCAGTAGCGCGCAGGTCGCGCTGATGGGAGCAACGGCATGCGCGGAAGGCACGACGTTAGGCGGCGCGATCGTACAGCTGTTCGAACAGGTACAGGTCGCTTTGCCGGCTGGCGGTCGGCATCGATCCCTCAGGACTCTGCCTAACGGGTCGGCGATCGCGTCATTGAAACGCGAACCGCGAACGCCGGTGGTGTCGTGCCGTTGCTCCAGCAACACGCGATCCTTCCAGATGAGAACGACCCCGTGCGAGCCGAACAGCGCCAATCCGCCATCACGCTGCGCGGTCGCGCCGCCAGCACCGGGCCGTGGAGCACTTCCTCGGCCGCGCCGTCGCCCGGCGCCAGCCGGAACAAACGACCGTTCGGAATGTCCATCCAATACAGGCACCGTTCACGCGCGTGCCACAGGGGGCCCTCGCCCGTCCGGCAGGGGATGTCGGCAACCACATCCAGATCACCCATGCGCTATTACCAGCCGCGGAAGTTGCTCAATCCGTCGACGCAACGCTTCCTCTTTGCGACAGGGATCGAATGCAGCTATCCGACCATCGAATGGAAGGGTGGTCGCGTCCGGCAGGACGAACTTCGAAAATGCGGTCACTACGAACGCTGGCGCGAAGACTTCGACTGCGCGCAAGAGCTCGGTGTCGGCCTGCTGCGATACGGGCCGCCGTATTACACGATGCACACCGCTCCGGGAAAATACGATTGGGACTGGACGGATGAGGTGCTGCCGACACTGCAGAAGACCGGAATCATCGCCGCAATTGACCTGTGCCATTTCGGGGTGCCCGACTGGATCGGCGACTTCCAGAACCCCGATTTTCCCGCCCTGTTCGCCGACTACGCGCGCGCGTTTGCCGAACGGTACCCCTGGGTCAGGTTCTACACTCCGGTCAACGAAATGTACATTGCGGCCGAGTTCAGCGGCTATTACGGGTGGTGGAATGAGCGCCTAACGACACATCGGGGATTCGTGACGGCGCTGAAACATCTGGTGCGTGCCAACGTGCTGGCGATGATTTCCATTCTCGAGGTTCGGCCTGACGCCCTGTTCATCCAGAGTGAGTCGTCGGAGTACACGCACGCCAGCCGCCCCGAATTCATCGACGAATGCGAGATGCTGAATGACCGGCGCTTCCTTTCGCTCGACCTGAACTATGGCGTTCGCGTCAACTCCAGCATGTATGACTACCTGCTCGACAACGGATTGACGGAGGAGGAGTACACGTTCTTCATGCAGCACAACCTGCGTGAGCACTGCATTCTCGGAAACGATTACTATGCGGCGAATGAACACCTGATGGTCAGCGAGCATGAGCGGGTGTTCGCCGGCGACGTCTTCGGCTATTACGTGCTCACGCTGGACTACTATCGCCGCTACAACCTGCCGGTGATGCACACGGAGACCAACCAGAAGGAACCCGATTCGACACGCTGGCTCTGGAAGACCTGGGCTAACGTGCAGCGCCTGCGGCATGACGGCGTGCCCCTGTGCGGGATGACGTGGTACAGCCTCATCGACCAGGTGGACTGGGACACTGCGCTGCGCGAGAACAACGGGCGTGTCAACGCGTTAGGACTGTATGACATGGACCGGAACATCCGTCCCGTCGGAGAGGCCTACCGGACCCTCATCTCGCAGTGGCACAACCTTCCGCTGCTGCCTAACGGACCTTTTTCCTACGGCGGCGTCACGGACGGCGCGACCGCGCCCGAGCTGCAATGGCCTGCGGAACCCAGCCGTGTTCCGCCCAGCCATGTCGGCCCATGAGCAGCCGGCCGGTCACGTGCCCGGTCTCTTCTTTGCTGCATTCGCGGCCGTGTTTCTCTTCCAGTTCCGCAGCGCCTAACGTCCCTGAGACTGCTAGCCGACGAGCAGGGACTCGGCTCCATCGATCCAGACCTCGGTCCCCGTGATGTGCTGCGACGCATCGCTGAGCAGGAATAGCACCAGTTGCGCCACCTGCTCGGGAGTTCCGGCTGCGCCGCCGGTCAACGGTATGGACCCGCGAGGATACGTCGCCATCTTCGGAACCGCATCGAGGTGCTGCGGAACCGTGCTCTGTGCGATGTTCGTGTCGATCAGACCGGGGCAGATCGTGTTCACGCGGATTTTCCAGCGCGCCAGCTCCAGCGCCAGCATGCGTCCCATAGCGACTTGCCCCGCCTTGGTGACGGAATACGCCGTGGCGCCGGTGTTGGAAAAAACGCGGGTTCCGTTCACCGACGAGGTGATCACGACGGATCCCCCACGCCGCTTCAGCCAGGGCATCGCGTATTTGATCGTGAGGAACGTACCGGTGAGGTTGACATCGATCGTGCGATTCCATTCTTCACGGTCGAGCTCCTCGATCGGCGCCCACACACCGTTGATGCCGGCGTTGGCGAATACGAGGTCGATCGTTCCGAATGCCGCAGCGAGGGCATCGCACGCGTCGCGAATCTGCGCCTCATCGGAGATATCGGCGGGAAGCACGAGCGCGGCGGCACCGAGGTCTGCCGCCGCCGCGCCTAACGACTCTTTTCGCAATCCGACCAGACCGACCCGGGCCCCGTGCCGCGTGAGGAGACGCGCCGTGGCGCGGCCGATTCCCGACCCGGCTCC
>DASRPK010000121.1:0-2849 GCA_035646395.1 Gemmatimonadaceae bacterium
TGGAACGGCTCGAATGGAGACCACCTCAAACTTTGCTGCCGGCTTCTGGGCGGCGCGCGCAGCGCTGTCGAACAGCACGGTAACAGCCATCGCCGTCGCGATCCCGATCAATGCGCGTGAAGGAGTCTGCATAGCTTTACCTTGCCGGCGAGGCCGGCCCATCATGACGACGCGCCACGTTCGGAGGCGGCACGTCGGCGAGGTAACTGATAAGTACTATGAACCGAGTCGTGCGGCATATCGATACTTACTGACGAACGGACCTCAGCCGCATAGATCAGCTGTCATGCTCGCTGACGACGTCCACTGGTTCCACCACTGGGAAGGTGTCTCCCGCTCTCTGAGGACTTCAGGTCTATCCTTCTCGTCGAACCAGACCAGTGGAGCCAGACCGAACGAGAAGCGCGTTTCCAATGGGATATGGTAAGCGCCCGCATTCAGCCAGATGATCCGGTGACCGGGGGCGAGGGACTCGGGTAGCATCCAGCACCCGAGCCGATCGACCGCGCCACACGTTGGGCCACAAACAATCGTTTGTTTCAGCGGCCCCTCCCGCTGTGGGTCCAACACAAGGTCGTGGGTCTCTGTCGCGGCCAGCCGGGAGTGATTGGTCCGTCCACCGTCGCAGATCAGGTATGTCCACCCGCCGCGTTCCTTCTTGTCGAGAACGGTGACGACGAGCGCACCCGCCGAGCCGGTCAGGAATCTTCCGTTCTCGAGCCAGATCTCGCGCACGCTTGGAGCGATCGACGGGATCGATTGCAGCACATCGCCGAACTCTTCAAAATCAAAAGTGCTGGCCGCCGAGAGCCCGCTCCCCGAGGCTTCACCCGCACTCGGAAGTCCACCGCCGATATCGATGTACTCGAGCTCGATGCGTGCGGTTTCCGCCGCTTCCACCACGGATTCGACCGCGCGACGGTAATCGCTGGCTTGTTGAACGTTCGTGTGAAGGTGGAAGTGCAGACCGGCAATCGTCGTGTCGGCCTCGGTCAATAACGGCGTACCGGCAGGGGTATTACGGGGACAAGGAGTGGTCGAAGCGCCGCCGTCGGGCGCATAGGTCACGCTGCGGGCGTTCGCGGCCACTGCGTTCCAGTTGGCCGGCACGCTGACGCGCACGAAGTTCGACGGCTGATACGTCCGGTACGAGTTCGCGGGCGGCGCGGCGGCGATTTGGAGCTCTTCGCGCGTCATCCCGAACTGATCCCACTCGGTGGGCTCACGCCCGGTGTGCCCTGCATGTGCCTGGGGAATCGCGCACCGCAAACCCACCCGCCACTCGAGCGCTTTCGCTGCGTATGCTAATTCGCGTACCTCTGCCAGTGAATCGAAGTGCACTGTCAGGTTGTGAACCCGATGCTTCAGCAGCCAGTGCTGCTTACCCACCCCGTTCACCAGTAGCCTTGCTGGCGGGACCCCGGAACGCAACGCGGCGTCCAGCTCGAATTCGCTGACGACCTCGACACCGAATCCGCACTTGAGCGCCTCTTCTACGAGCCGTGGGACAGGCTGCGTCTTGAGGGATAACCAATGCCTCAGCGGGACGGACGACGCGAGCCCCTGAAGCTTCGCCATCGAGCCACGCAGTATGCGTTCGGACATAACGAAGCAGGGCGTGTCCACAATCGCGGAAGCGGAGCCAGCCAACAGATTCCAGTCGGTCATAGACTTCCTCGCAGAAGGGATCACGAGCGCGCAAACGGGTAGAGAATTCAGGTTCTGGCGGTATACCGGTTACACGGCAACGGATTGCGGATCCGCGGCGTAGTCGCGCTCCACGTCAGGATGGACGTCCAGCGCAGTGACCTTCGGCGCCTCCTGATGGATGAACTGCGTGACGTGGCCCTCGTGTCTTTCGCGCTGATGAAACATATCGGCCACGGTTGGCGTCTCGAAGAAGCGCGTCAGCCTCGGATCCACCTCATGGCTCTCGCACCTGTCGGCCTGGATATGCGCACGGAGCCGCTCTGCGACATAGGCGAACTCTATGCCCGATGAATCCGATTCCGATGTTCGACGGGTATCGGTCGCCGCCGAGCACGCCGGGGACGTCGAGATCCAGCGCGCCCTCGAAGCCGGCGCACGTGGGTTTCTCCTCAAGAGCATGCCGCCGTCGGAAATCGTCAGCGCCATTCGCCAGGTCCATGCCGGGAAGAAGTGCGTGCCACCGAACGTCGCGACCGAGCTGGCGGAATATTTCGAGCAGGACAACCTGACGTCTCGCGAGGTCGAGATCCTGCAGCTGGTGGCGTCGGGCAACCGCAATCGCGACATTGCGGAGGTGTTGTCCATCTCGGAAGACACGGTCAAAGTGCACGTCAAGCACGTCATGGAGAAACTCGGTGCGAATGACCGCACGGAAGCGGTTGTCATTGGCATCCGGCGCGGCATCATCCAGCTGTAGCCGTCCCTGCCCTTGCCTCCACGATTGTGCCTACAATACGGCGTTGACACGTCGTAGTGTCCGCCTGCCCTGTCCACCGTAGCGCGCCAGGCGCGAAGGCGGAAGCGGACGTTGAGAAGGAGAGGGAATGAATCGCACTTTGTTTATCGCGTCGCTGGCGGCGATGTCGGCTGTTGGCCTGGTCGCGCAGCAGAACTCCATGGTTCCGCAGCCGCGTGCCAATGCGCTGCCGGCACCTGGAACCGGGACGCCGAACGCGGGCCGCAACGTGCCGAAGCCAGAAGGCGTCCAGCCGACCGTGCCGGCCGGCTTCACGGTGACGACGTATGCGGAGCTGCAGGCGCCGCGCATGATGGCGTATGCGCCGAACGGCGACCTGTTCGTCAGCTCGCCGGCGGCCAACACCATCGTCGTCCTGCGAGATGCGAACAACGACGGCACG
>DASRPK010000122.1:0-35885 GCA_035646395.1 Gemmatimonadaceae bacterium
GTCGCGCACGCGCTGAGCACGATGGCGACGGTCATGGCACGAAACATGTTGAACATTCGACTGCTCTCTCGGTCAGCGTTCAATTCTGCATTCCGAATTTAGGTTCTTGCTTCTTGCTTCTTGCTTCTTGCTTCTTGCTTCGCTCACGAGCTCGCTGTGATGCTCGAATCTACGGCCTGGCGCCCGTCCCTCAACGTTGGCGCCGACCGATTGTTCCGCTCACCGCACTGGCAGCGCCGGGTCTTGCGCTCCGCCAATCTTCCCCGAGCAATGCGGCCAGCGTCGTCGCGATCTGTGCCTGTGTAAACGGCGTATTCGGCACGTCACCGACCGCTGGCGTATCGGGACCAAGCACAGCCATCCAGATGGCTTCTGCGCCGACTACGTCTTCACCGTGTCGCTTCCAGTTTACCAGGCCGTCGCCGCGCCCATGGTCGGTCGTGACGATGAAAGTCGTCGTGCCACGATACGCCGGCATCGATTGCATCAAGGCCCACAGCTCGGCGATGAACGCGTCAACCTGTCGCGCAGAGCGCAGGGTCAGGTCATAACGCCCCGCATGCGCCCACTCGTCCGTTTCACCGTAACCAACGAACAACACGCGCGGCGACGACGTGCGCACGTACTCCAGCAACGTCTGGTGCGTCAACACATCGAACCCGTTATCCGCCCACAAGCGAGTCGACGTTCGGAATAGCTCATTGATGAGTGACTGCCGGTCCCCGCGCGGTTGCGGGAACGGTGGCGTCCAACCGGCTCGAACGTCCACGCCACTTCGGCCGGCGTTGAAGATGTCGCGAAAAGCGCCCCACGTCGCGAGCGCCGCGACCTTTCCCTTGTAGGGCGCTTTGCCATTCAGCCACTCGAAGACCGTACGGTTCGGGTTGGGCCCGTAGCTGTTCGAGTTGATGCGCGGGTCCGCGGCCCCCACGATCATCTCGTTAAGCCAGGATAGGAGAACTTCAGTCCGTTGGTGACTGCGCCAGCACTACGTTGCGCAGGATTGCCAAGGATTTGCCCTTCCTTCGCAATCGTCCCCCAGAGAAATGGCAACAACGCCGCGCGACGCTCCTCAGGTGATTCCCGCCAGAACTCGCGCAGCAACGTCGTCGTATCGCCCACACCACCCGCCGGCCCAATCAACGCACGCTCGGCTCCAGTGAACACCTCCTGCCACCGCACCCCGTCCGTGACAACCAACACAACGTTCCGCGTGCGCGTCGTGGTCTGCTGCGTGTAAGCAACGCTGGAAATGAGGAGCAAAAAGCCTAACGCCAGTCTAATCATGTGAAAATCAGATGTCGGTTCCTCCCACATCCCACCTCCCACGTCCGCTTTCGGATCACGGTTTCCACGTTCCCCGCGCGACTTTGGGAATGAATCGCGTCAACGTCGAGGGTTGATACCGCAGCGTCTTCCCCTGCTCCGCACTCTTATACGCGGTCATCAGCAAACGCACCACGTCCACGCCATCCGCAAACGTCAGTCGCGGCTTCTCCTTCCCGAGGAACGCGCGCACGTAATGCCGGTCCTCGTTCGTGTAGCCGTAGGCCAGCCATTCCTCGGGCACCACCGGCATCACGCCCACTTCGGCATTCTGCTTCTCGACGAGATCTTCGCCTGCTCTTCCCTTCACGGCCCGACTGAAGAAGAGCTGCAAACCGCTGTCGAGCGAATTCCACTTGAGTGAGTACTCGGGTCCCAGCAGCTCCGCCGATAGCCGCAGGCCCGCTCCGACGAAACTCCACGACGTGGTCGCCTCGCCGATGACCTTGTGACCGTCGTTCGTCTTGAACTCGATCGTCATGCTGGCGAAGTCCTCCGCGGGCGCCCGGTCGTAGTCCACGTCGCGGCTCATCTGCTGCTTGAGCTGCCGGACGTACCGTGGCCTCGTCCACTTGAGTGAGGCAATGTGACCGGTGACGCGCACCGGCTTCACGGTGCTGAGCGGCTCACCCGGCCGCGTCAGGAGGTGCCTAACGACGAGCGCCGAGTGACACATCATGTCGTTGAGCACCCCACCGCCCTGCAGGGCGCCCTGCCAGAACCACGGCATATGGGGCCCCGCGTGTTCCTCGGCGGCACGCGCCAGGTAGGGACGTCCGGTGGTCGCCGCCCCGCGCGCCCACAGCAGTGCCTTCCCGGCCTCGACATGCGGAGCAAAGAGCTGGTTTTCGAGATACCCGGTCGGCACGCCGACACTGCTAACCATCAGGTCCAGCCGCTCCGCCTCAGCGACGTTCCGCGCCAGCGGCTTTTCGCAGGCGATGCCCCGCAACTCCCCGCGGCCGCGATGAATGGCGTCGACAATCTGCTCGACGTTCTCGATCCGCGCATGGTTGGGACCACACAGCCAGATGGCGTCGACTTTCTTGTCAGAGACCAGGTCGCTGATCGAGCGATACGGCTTGGCCTGGCCGACATCCAGCTTTCGAGCCAGTGCCGCCGCGGAGGCCGCGTTCGCCGAGTGCGGGCTCCAGATGCCTACAACATCAGCATCGCGGACGCCACGCCAGCCTTGAAGGTGAAATCGTGTGTTGAAGCCGCTGCCGATGAATGCTACGCCAAGGCGCTTGGAAGGCATGAGGAGGCAGATTACAGATTGCAGAAGGATTGCGGACTCTGATTCTGCACTCCACACGCTCTACTCTGCAATTCTGCCTTTACGGGCGCCGGGTGACTTGTATCGATCCGGCTCGCGTTTCGGGTACGTCATACGTCTCGATCGTGTTACGAATGCACACTTCGCGCCCGTTCCGGACTGCCCGCTCGGCGCAAACCTGGCGGCGATGTTTGATCTGGACCGTAGCGGACCATTTCGAAAACCGAACGGGATTCCTGCGGTCAAACTCGAGCACCGCCGAGCTGCACGCGTAACGAAAGATGCCCGCATTGCTCGCGTGGCCAATAGGCTCCGACCGGATGTTCGAGTTGCAGCCCTCGACAGGGCTGAAGAACATCGTGTCGGCAGCAACCTGCAGTGTTCCACGGACTGCCTGGCCCGGGACTGTTGCGACAAAGTCGTACGTTCCCTCGACAGGTGCGGCGGTGCCACCGGTTGTACTTCCGCCGCTCGCGCATGACAGAAGCGTCACGAGAGTCAGAACGGCAATCAATGCTTTCATGTCATACTCTCCGAGCGTTGACCGAGCGGTCTTACTGAATCAGCCGAAGCTGTACGACGCCGGTTCTTCGCTGGCTCTCGTAAAACGTTTCCGGACGCCATCGAAGGCACCTCGGGGACCGTGCGGCATCGCGAGGCTCGTATTGGGCGCAGACGTTTCGCTGTTTCGGGACCTGAACGACACTGTACCACGTTCCCGACTTCAGATTCCGACGATCGAAGTTGAGCGACGCGCCACCGCAGTTGATTGTCGCCGCACCCGGCCTTAGGGGCGCTTGCCCTACCGCAGGGCGATAGAGATAACAACCGGAGTCGGGCTGAACGTACAGCGAATCTCCTACCACACTAAGCGTGCCCTGCACCCGTATTGTCTGCCCGACTTGATGGGGTACGCTGGCGGAATACTCGTAAACACCTTCCTCTGACCCAAAGTTCGTGGCGGGAGCACTTCGTGAAGCGCCGCCACAGGCAGTAATCGCCACGCACGCGATCAGGAGTCTCGCTCGCATCGGCTCAGGAAGCTCGCCGCACTTGTATTACTCCGGATCGGTTTTCGGTGACGTAATACGTTTCGGTACTCCGGCTCACGCAAACCTGCCGACCGCCCTGCGTCTCATAGCGCGCGCAAACCTCGCGGCGCCGGGGAAGTTGCACCGAAGCAAACCACTTCGCCGAAGTTGGATTGCGGCGATCAAACGTCAGCCACGCTCCACCGCAGTAGTGACGCGAAACTGATGTGGAAGACGGCATGCCGCTCGGCATGCCTCTGGTAGTCGCTTCGGACTGGCACGGCGTATCGAACTGGACGTCCATTGCGTCTGAACTAACGCGAACCGTGCCGCGAATGACCTGAGTGGGAGTGGTCGCGGAAAACTCATACCGCCCTTCGCTGGAGGCCGTGGGCGCCTCGACCGATGACGCGCCGCGGGAAGAACCTCCACACGCGCCCAGTGCAATGCACGCCGTCACTGCGTACCACCGCTGCATCGCTGCCTCCATGTTGGTCGGGCTTGATAGCGACCAGCCTGCTACCACCGCAGTGCCAACACGGTTCCCAGTTTGGCCCTCAGCTCGTAGTCGGTGCGCGACGAACCTGCAAATTGCCCGACCGCGTTTCGGTCGTTTCGTACGTCTCGGTGGTCATCTGCACACAGACCTGGCGGCCATCACGAACCGCGTATTGCGCACATACCTCCCGGCGGCGCTGAACGCGCATCGTCGCGTGCCACTTCGAGAGCTGCATCGGGTTCCGGCGGTCGATCGTGAGCTGAATCTGCTCGTACGTGCCCGTCCCTGTACACGTGTACTTGATCGCGAATGGATCCGGCGGGCCCACGGTGGGCCGGCAGTAATCGGTCAGCGGTTCGACCAGAACCGTGTCACCAACGATACGCATCGTTCCGCGCACCTGCAGGCTGGGCAGGTTCGCCATGTATTCGTAGTTGCCTTCACTCGTACCACTCGGTGCCGCGGTCACTGGCGGCTGACTGCCGGAGCTCGCGCACGCCACGAGTGTCGGCAACGCCAGCACGTTCAACAGGCGATGCGTCAAAGCGCTCATGGAATGCACGCTCCGCTGACAGCGCTCGTATCGCAACGAACACGCAACCGTCGCGGTGCCGATGGATCGGGAGTCCGACTCGTGTCCGGCTGCTCGGGCCAGCCACGCACCACCGTGATCGATCCGTTGCGATCGACCCATTTGCGACCATATGTCCTGACTCCCTGAACACACATGCCATTCTGGTACATCGTACATCGCTCGTCGGTATCCAGCACGAGGGTTCGCTGGTACCAGCGAGATTGATTGACCGGATCAACCTCGCTGATGCGAAGCCGCAGGCTGGCCCCGCTTGGCCGTCCCTGTGTGCCGGCCACGCATTCGAACCAGGAAGCCCGAAGCGCTTCGGAGGACTTTGGCCCCTCGATAGGCACGCATCTCCTGGGTTCGATCATGTGCGCCGTCGACTGAGCGACGATGAAGCGGCCTTCCATCTTGAACGGGTTCGCGATGGTGAAGGTGTACTTCCCGTCAATGCCCGTCAGAGGTACCTGTGGCGCCATTTGGCGAGGTTGATGACACGCGGCTACCGTAACCAGTAGCACTGCGAACCAGCCGCGCCTGCGTCGCATCATGGAACCTCGCGTTGCTGCCGTTGCGCTGTTACGCGACCGAGTGTGCCATTGTTCCGCCGACCACCGTGTGCACCACACGAATATCCTTGATCGTATTCGGGTCAACGTCGTGCGGATCCTTCTCGAGCACCACGAAGTCGGCGTATTTGCCGGTGGAGATCGAGCCCTTCACCTTCTCTTCGTACGACGCGTACGCGCCGTTGACCGTTGCAATGCGCAACGCCTCGTCGATCGTGACTTTCTGGTTTGGTCCCCACTCGCGACCACGGTAATCGCGCCGCGTCACCATGCTCTGGAGCGCCATCAACGGTTCGAACGGCCCGGGGCCGTAGTCGGACGCTCCAGCGACCGGGATGCCGTGATCGAGGAACGACCGATGCGCGAACATCCAGCGCATCTTTTCGTCTCCATACTGCGACCACTTCTCGCCGTGATAGTAGACGTAGGTCCAGAACGGAGTCGGAATCACGCCCGCTGCCTTGATGCGTTGCAGGAGCGACGGATTCACGAGTGAACAATGTTCGATGCGGTGACGCCGGTCGGGGTGCGGCCACTGTTTCTGCACCCGCTCGTAGGCCTGTAGCACCATGTCGATGGTGACGTCGCCATTGGCGTGAATGCCGACCTGCCAGCGGTTGCGATGGGCATCCTCCACCGCCTCATGGATCTCCTGCTGCGTCATCGTGAGGATGCCGTAGTCGTTGGTGCCGACGTACGGGGTACTCATGCGCATCGTGCGTTCCGACGCCGAGCCGTCGGCGCCGTATTTCACGCCGCCGACTCGAATCCACTCATCGCCGAAGCCCGTGTAGATGCCGGCGCTGCGCAGCTGCTGGTATGCGCCGCGCAGCATCATGTAGGCGCGATGCTTGAGCTCACCGTTAGCGCGCGCGTCTTCGTAGGCACGGATCCGGTCCGCACCGGCGCCGGCGTCGTGGACTGTCGTTAGGCCGGTTGCCGTCAGCAATCCGGAGATGTGCTTCATCCCCTGGCGCGCACGGTCACGATGTTGTTCCGGCGTAAACTGCTCATGCTTCCCCGCCCCACCGAGGGCGCCGCGCGCTGCCTCGGCGGCGCGGCCGGTCAGCTCGCCGGATGCGTCGCGAAAGAAGCGACCATGTTCCGGGTCGGGCGTGTTCCGCGTGATACCGGCCAGCTCGAGCGCCTTGCTGTTGTACCAGGAGGTGTGCCCGCCGCGGTGGTTGACCTCGATCGGGTGCACCGTAGATGCCTTGTCGAGATCATGGCGGTCGAGCGGCGCGGGATCCGTCAGCTTCGTGTCGTCGAAGAGTTCCCCTTCGACCCAGAATCCGGGTGGAGTCGATGCGGCTTTCTTGCGAAGAGCCTCGATCAGTTCCGCCTTCGTCTTGAGTTGCGTGACGACGACGCCAAACAGTTCGTTCACGCCGCTTGGATGGCAGTGCGCATCGATGAAACCGGGAACGACGCACATACCGGCGGCATCGATCACTCGCGTGCGCGGTGTGGCAACATTGCGGATGTCAACCGTCGATCCGATCGCAAGAAAACGGCCGTCCTTCACCGCGAACGCCTCGGCGCGTGGTAGCGCCGGATCCATCGTCAGGACGCGCGCGTTGATCACGACGAGATCGGCTTCGATACCGGCTCCTCGCTGCGGAAGTGGAGTCGGTGGCTGCGCGTTCAGCTTGCCGAACGGCACTTTCGTCAGCCCGACAGCCCCCGCCAGCATCGCGCTTAACGAGAGAAACTCACCGCGAGTGTATCGACGCATGTGAAACTCCGAGAAAGGGAGTTCGCTCACCCAGCACTCAGCACCAGCACCAGCACCAGCACGCAGTACAAGCAGCAGCAATCAGCAATCAGCACTCAGCCTTCTTTCAGCGCCTTCTGCCTCGCCTGATCCGAGCTGATCACCGGAACCACTTCAAAGTCCATCAGATCCGCCCAGTGCGAAATCCATTCATCGAGCAGTGAGGGATCGTTGGTCTCCATCACCTGATAGCAGCGCGCCATGTCGTCCGTGATCCAGCTCCCCACGTACGTGAGCCCGGCCGGCATGTGGCGCCCGGATTCCGCGAGGCGGCGATAGACGTCGCCGACCCTGCCTGGCTTGAAATCCTCGATGACCATGTAGCGCACCCCGGATACTCAACCCGGAAATGCCGCCCCGGAAGGGGCATGTGACCTCAGGACGGCGTCACGCGGAACCGACACGCTGGGCGATCGCCGTGCGTGCAAAGCTGTTCAGCCTGTACACCCGCATGCTTCTCGAGCAGCGCTTCGATGAGGAAACATGTAGCCGGCTCGTTTCGCACTGCAGCCGCAAGAGGGCAACTCGCGCCTATGACGGTCGCGCTTCCCTTCGTCTGCGTGACAGTGGCGCTCCCACCGAGCGTGTCGATGAGCGCGGCACATGATGCTGCACGCTCCTGCAGTGTGCCGCTGTCCTCTGGCCTGATTGTCTCCGCCAGGCGCCGTCCGGCTTCGAGAAAGAGCGCTCGTCGCGCGCGCGGATCCAGCCGATCGCCGATAGCTGAGGCCAACGCAGCCAGCGCCGCCGGGTAAGCCGAGGAGAGTGCAAGTTCACCTGAGGGCGTCAGGTCGTATTCGGCGGCCGGCTGGCCGACCATGCCCGATCGCACGATGCCAACGCGTTTGATGAGTCCGTCTCGCTCCAGAGCGACCAGGTGGACGCGAACAGCGTTATCCGAGATCCGGAGTTGCGCGGCGAGCGTATTAACTGTGCGCTCACCTCGGCGGATCAGGTCCAGCACGGCGCGACGAGAGGCGGGGAGGGCCGACATGTCTTGAATATAGAAGTGCTGCAATAAGTCAATCAATTTCTTGACTTATATATTCCCGTCAGCCATTCTCTGGGCGCACCTCACTCTCTCCATCATTCTCCCTCCTGAAGGACGGAAACATGCGTACGCTGTATAAAGCGCTTCTCGGCACGGCCGTCGCGTTGCCGGTCATCCTGTTTGCTCAGGCGAAGAGCCCAGCACCGGCCATCGACGATGCGGCCATCGTCGGCATCTTCGACATCGCGAACACCTGGGACATCGCGACCGGGGCACTCGCGGCGACGAAGGGGACGCGCCAGGATGTCAAGGATTTCGGCGCCATGCTGGCGCGCGATCACAAGGTCGTGCAGGACTCAGGACGTGCACTGGCCACCAAACTCAAGGTGACGCCCACGCCGGTGGCAGCCGATTTTCCGCTCAAGGTCCAGCACGAAGAAGCGATGAAGAAGCTGCAAAGCCTGAGTGGCGCTGCTTTCGATCAGGCGTTCCTCGAACATGAAGTCGCGTATCACAAGGCAGTGATCGACGCTCTTAACAAGTCATTACTGCCCGCGATCAAGAGCGTTGAGCTCAAAACGCTGGTGCAGAAGATCGCGCCCGCATTTGTCGCTCATCAGGTAGCCGCCGAGCAGCTGCTCAAGAAGCAATCGGCGAAGCACGACCATCGGTAAGCCTATGGGTCAGACTCCATTGAGCGAGCTCGGGAGGGCTTTTCAATGGAGTCTGACGCTTTGCCTGCCAGCAATCAGTATCGGGCCAGGTCTTTCGCAATAATCACGCGGCCCGTGAATCCCCCGCGACGGATGCCCGCGAGAACTTCCTCCTCACTCGCGCCCATGAACAGGACGTGCGTCAGCAGCAGGAGGCGCGGCTGGGCAGTGGCCGCAATGCGACCAAGCTCCACATCGGACGTGTGAACCTCACGCAGGTAGCGCGGCCAGAACTCGCCACCAGGCCGATTTTCGGTCGCGATGCGCGTTTCCGGATACACCTCGTGCACGAGCACATCGACGCCGCGCGACGCTCGCTCCAATGCCTCGCTCCGTCGCGTATCGCCGGAAATCACGATGCTCCGTCCGGGGGCGTCGACGCGATACGCGAACGCGTGCTCCCATTCGCCGTGAGGAACCCTGATGGCGGTGACCTTCACGCCGGCACTGTCGTACACGACGCCCTCGCCCGTTTCGCGCACATCGAGCCGATACCCGCCGGGACGCCCTCGCTCCAGGCCGAGAACACGCACGAGCGTGTCTTCGGCCCACGCCGATAACAGCAGGTCGGTCATGCGACGAAGGCCAGGGGGCCCGGAGATCCGCATGGGCGTGCTGCGACCCATGACCCAGGAGGTCAACATAAGGTCCGGCAGGCCTAACGTGTGATCGCTGTGGAGGTGGGTGATGAACGCCGCCGTCACGCCATCGATCGGCAAGCCCGCCGCCGCCAGTCGTCGCATGACGCCGGGCCCGGCGTCGAACAGCAGCACGCGCCGCCCCACAACCACCGCCGTGGCCGGGCCCGACCGCTCGGGATTCGGCACTGGTGTTCCGGTGCCTAACGTGATGACAACGGCCGAATCGGAGGACGGAAACGCCGGTCCGCCGGGAAAGACGCGCTGGCCCAGGACGGGCTGGCTCGCCAGCGCGAGCATGATCGCCACAATCTTCATGAGAAGCACTGAGTCCCGGTCACGTTTTCGCTCGATCCAGCACCCAGCACCAGCACGCAGGATCAGCAGCAGCAATCAGCAATCAGCACGCAGCCTATCTGTCGTAACGCACCCCGAGCTTGTCCAGTGCATCGGGCGGGCATCCGTTCCATTGCGCGATCGGCCGGTTCCCCATGTACTGCAGGTCGTCGACCCCCATCTGGCTCGACCAGAAGCCGGATGAAGTGAAGTTCCGGAAATTGTTGAAGAACCGGACACCGGCCTGCATCTCCGGCCGCGCACGACGCGGCCAGGCGATGTCGTCGAGGACGGCCTTGCGCTGGGCATCATCGCAGTCGACGAAGGCCTTGGTAAACCGCTTCTTGCATTCGTCGTCGAGCCACGTGAGCCCGGTGCGCATCCAGGTGCGCATGTTCTCGCGCGTCTCCATGAAGACGTCCATGAACTCCGGAACCTGCGCGTCGGTCGCGCTCCCCGACCGCGCATCGCGCGGGATGACCAGATCCACCAGCACGCGCGCCGTGTTCCACTCGTGCGCGTTGAACACCTTTGGCTGATACTGCTGGCCACGCTCGGCCAGCGTCTCGAGTGTCTCGCGCGTGCGAATCGCGGCTTCTTCGAGATCGAGCGCCGTGACGGCGAGATGTGCCATCGGCGCCGCCGCCATGAACTTGATGAAGTCTCTGCGTTCAGTCATCAGCGTGAACCTCGTCTACCCGTTTACCCGTTTACCCGTTTACCCGAAGTCAGAGTGCTCCTGCCTTTCGCTGCTCGAGAATCCGGTCGGCGGTGCGCATAGCCAAGGCCATGATCGTCCACGTCGGATTCTTGTCCGCCTGCGAGACGAACGGACCACCATCCGCGACGAACAGGTTCCTGCAGTCCCACGCCTGGCACCAGGAATTCAGCACCGACGTCCTGGCATCGCTCCCCATCCGCACCGTGCCCAGCTCGTGGATGATCGCACCGCCCGTCGCGATACCGTAGCCACGCTCCTTCGGTGGCATCGCCGAGAAGACTTCGCCGCCCATTTCCGCCACCAGGGCACGGAATGTCTCCTGCATGTGCTTGACCTGGTTGAACTCGTGATCCGTCCACTTCCAGTGAAAGCGCAGGACGGGAATCCCGTACTTGTCCTTGGTGTTCGGGTCCAGCTCGCAATAGCAGTTCTCGTTAGGTATCTGTTCGCCGCGGCCCGAGAAGCCGATCGTCGATCCGTAATACCGGCGGTAGTCGTTTTTCAGGGATTCGCCGTATCCCCCGCCCGGCTCATATCGTTCGATCCCGCCCATGAAGCCGTACGACGGCACGCCGAGCCCGCCCCACACCTCGATGTGATAACCGCGCGGAAAGTCGAGCTTCTTGTTGTCCAGCCACCACGGCATGTAGATGTGTCCACCCCCCACGCCATCGCAGTTGTGCGGCACATGATCGACCAGCTTCGGGATGAAGCCCGCGACGTCGCTACCCGTGGTATCAGTGAGGTACTTCCCGACGACGCCACTCGAATTGGCCAGACCTTGCGGGAACTGCGTGGATGTCGAGTTGAGCAGGATGCGGGAGGATTCGCACGAGCTGGCGGCCAGCACCACGACCCTCGCGCGGATGTGCTCGTCCCGGCCGGTCGCCGTGTCGATGTACGACACCCCCGTGGCCAGCCCCTGGTCATTCACCGTCACCTCGCGGGCCATCGCGTTCGTGATGATGCGCAGGCGATTCGTCTGCTGGGCGGGGAACAACAGCACGTTAGGCGACGAGAAGTTGGAGTTCGTCATGCAGCCGCGATTGCACTGGCCGCAATAGTGGCACGGGGCACGATCCCCCAGACGCTGCGTGATCACCGAGAGGCGCGCCGGGATGCACGTGACGCCCATCTTGTCGCAGGCCTGCTTGACGTACAGCTCGTAGCAGCGCGGCCGCGGCGGCGGCTGGAATTTGCCGCCCGGATGATTCGGCAGGTCCTCGTTCGTGCCGAAGATGCCGACCAGCTCATCCACCTGGTCGTAATACGGTGCCAGGTCGTTGTAGGTGATTGGCCAATTGTCGCCCAGGCCATCGAGGCTCTTCCGCCGGAAATCGTCGGGACCGAAACGGAGCGAGATGCGTCCCCAATGGTTCGTGCGCCCGCCAAGCATGCGGGCGCGCCACCAGTTGAAGCTCGTCCCCTCGGCCCTGGTGAACGGCTCCCCGGGAAGGTCCCACCCGCCGATACAGGCATCGAATTCGCCAAACGGTCGATCAGGTGTGGACGCGCCCCGATTCGGTGTCTGGTAGGGCCAGCGCAACATCGCGCTATTGCTGGTCGTGTTGTCCCACCAGCCGCCGGCCTCCAGCATCACCACACGGGCCCCGCCTAACGCCAGCCGGTGCGCGGCCATCCCACCACCCGCGCCGGAGCCGACGATGCACACGTCGTATTCGGCCTGCTGTCGTTTCAGAATGTTCATCTCAATTCTCCAATCACGTCCATCTGGCCTCTGGCCTGTGGTCTGTCAGTTACCACTTGATCGCGCCAAGGACGTCCGTGTAATCGTCCGTCCAGAGTCGCGACGCCGGCCAGTTTCCGAGCGGATACCAGCCCTCGACCTTTACCAGCTCGGCGAGGGTCTCCTTTTTTTTGGCCAGCACCATCCAGCGACTGCCATAATACAGCTTCCCGCGTTCCTCGGTATCCGGTGAGCGCTCGCCCAGCGCCCCCGCCGCCTTGGCGTCGTTCGCCAATGCGATGATCACCGGCCTCAGGTCGAGGTATCGATTGCTGATGTGGATGGCAATGACGCCATCCTCCGCCAGCTTCTGGAAGTACAGGGCGACCGCTTCGCGTGTGATGAGGTGCGCGGGGATCGCGTCGGACGAAAACGCGTCCAGCACGATCAGGTCGAACTCGCCGTCCGCGGCGCCCGCCAGCGACACCCGGGCGTCGCCGATCACGGTGTTCGTGCGCGGTGCACAATCGCGAAGGTACGTGAAGTACATCGGGCTGCGCGCGATCTGCGCCACCATCGGGTCGATTTCGTAGAACGTCCAGTGTTCATCAGGGCGTCCGAAGCACGCGATGGTGCCCGTCCCCAACCCGACCATGGCAACGCGTCGCACCGCTTTCTGCACCGTCGTCGCGAAGATGTCGCCGAGCGGTCCGCCCTTGTAATAGTAGGTGAGGGGGTCCATGCGCCGTGCGAGCTCGCGGCTCTGCCCGCCGTGCGTGGTCGTGCCGTTCTGCAGCACGTGATACTCCGCGATGCGGCGCACCCGGTACGTGCCAAAGAAGCTCCGGTCCTGCATCAGCACGTTGCTGTTCGCGTTTCCCACGAGCTGCATCGCGGCGTACATCGCGCCGGCACCGAGGGCGAGCCGGAACGGGCGCTTCCAGAACAGGAGCACCACCATCGCCATCGAGATCAGGAACAGCTGGGAGCCGGCGCCGAACCACTCGTTAGGTGGCTTGGGCAGGCGATACGCGAACCAGATGGTCGTCCCCACCGCCAGCGGATAGAGCAGGTCGCGCGCGAAGTCGAGCCGCGTGCCGTACGTGCGCTCCAGGCCCGGACGAAGCCCGAACGCCACGACCAGGGCGAACGGGTACTCCACCAGCGAGTCATACAACGCGGGAGCCAGCAGGACGTTGAACACCCCGCCCAGCACTCCGCCTAACGACATCCAGAGGTAGAATTCGGTCAGGTATTCGGCGCGCGGCCGGCTGTCGGCCAGCTCCCGGTGGCACATCATCGCCGTGACGAAAAACGCCACCAGGTGCAGGACCGCCGGTCCGATGATGCCGCGGCCGGCGCCGAGGCAGATCGCGACCATCAGCGTCAGGCCGAGCACGAGCTGCGCGTGCAGAATGAACCAACGCGGGAACAGCGGCCGGCGGGCGAAGACCAGCACAAACGTCAGCAGGTATAGCGCCAGCGGAATGACCCAGAGGAACGGCACCGAAGCGATGTCGGTGCTCAGGTAGGTCGTCGTTCCAATCAGGAGGCTCGATGGCGCGAACGACAACAACACCCAGCGCAGTCGCCAGTTCCGGTCTGGTACGATTTTCGGTTCGAGAATGGGCGCGTCTCGCCCCTGCAGAAAGCGCCGGATGACCGAAGGATTCTCCTCGATGAGGAATCGCATCGACCCCCGAAGCGCGCCTCGACGCTTCAAGTGCACGCCCGCTTCGTCCTGCACCAGTGGCGTCGCTTCACCGGAAGCCGGTGGATCTGCTGCGGTCGGTTCAGCTTCCGGAGCCGTCGTCGCCGTCGAAGCGGAGGACATGCGCTTGAAGATCACCGCACCGACCGCACACAAGGCGATGAGCAGCAGCAGTGCGTAATAGACTTCGAGCCACGTGACCGACTGCTCCGAGATCCGCATCCGGGGTTCGATGAGGAACGGATACGCGAGGAGCGACGCGAAGCTTCCCAGGTTGCTCGCGGCGTACAGGAAATACGGGTTCTGCGCCGACGAATGCCGCGTCTCCGCGAACCACCGCTGCATCATCGGCGCGCCCGCGGACAGCAGGAAGAACGGGAGCCCGAGCGAGACCGTCAGCAGGCCAAGCAACCACAGGATCGGCATCGCTGTCCCAGGTGGTTGAGACCACGATGCAGGAATGTGGATCGGCAGTACCGCAATCGTGGCGACGAGCAATCCGATGTGGACAATCGCCTGCACCTTCGCGCTCAACCACTTGGAGCTCAGGTGCGCGTACAGATAACCACCCAGGAGTAGCGCCTGGAAAAAGAGAAGGCAGGTGTTCCAAACCGCCGGACTCCCGCCAAGGAGCGGCAGAACCATCTTCGTGAACAGCGGCTGCACCGAAAACAGCAGCGCCGCGTTGAGGAAAATGGCGGCCGAGAAAACCGAGACGAGGAACACCGCGTTCGACCGCTTCAAGGTTGACCCCGCTGGTCTGGCGGTCGGCGGGATTGCCTCGGTGAGAGACTCGGAAGACATGGGCACGGAAGGTCGCTTCTTGCGCAGGCACCGTCCACGTCCAGCCTCCTCGCCACCAGCACAGCACCCCAGGCAGCACCAGCACCAGCACCAGCACTAGCACCAGCACCAGCATAAAGCCCGAGCAATCAGCAATCCGCACGTAGCACTCAGTGTCAGTACGTCTCACCCTTTTATTGCACGTCCTGTCTCACCCCCGTCCCGACACCAGTCGGGTTGGGTTACCGTATGGAGCGTTCGAACCCGGCTCCACCGCCGGACGTCTCGCTTCGAAAAACGTCGTTCGCGCTCGTGCGACGGCGGTCATTCACTGGTGTGACTCATGAGCTCTCGTCGTGATTTCCTGAAACAGGGCAGCGCCGTCGCTGGGGCGGTGGCCCTCACTGGGGCATTCCGTCCCGCCGAGGCGATCGCCGGCATCGTACCGGCGCAGCGTGCCGGGGCGATGGACGCGTCGATAAAGGATCTCCTCATGGAGGCCCTCAATGCGGCGAAGTCGGGCGGCTCATCATTCGCCGATGCCCGGATCGGGCGCTACCTGCAGAACTTCGTGGTGACGCGCGAGCAGCAGATCATCAACGTCGTCGACACCGATTCGATCGGCATCGGTGTGCGCGCGCTCGTCAACGGAACCTGGGGGTTTGCTGCCTCACGCGACCTCACGAAGAACGGCGTGGCCACTGCCGCGCGCGAAGCCGTCGCCATCGCCAAGGCCAACGTCATCGCGAAGGATCGCCCGGTGCAACTCGCGCCGGCGCCGTCCGTGGGCGAGGTGAGCTGGAAGAGTGCCTACGAGATCGACCCCTGGACGATCCCGGTCGAGGAGAAGGCCGACCTGCTCATCAAGGCCAACACCGAGGGAATGAAGGCGCCTAACGTCAAGTATGTGTTCAGCGGACTGTTCCTGCGCAAGATGGAGCGCAACTACGCGAACACCGACGGGTCGGTGATTTCCCAGACCGTCGTCCAGAGTGCGGTGCAGCAGCAGTTCACCGCGGTGTCGCCCGATTTCTCCGACTTCCAGAATCGTGGCAACACGCTGCCGCCAACGGCGCGTGGGTGGGAGTGGATCCTGCAGCAGGACATCGTCAACAAGTCGCGGCAATGGGGTGAGGAAGCGAGCCAGAAGCTCAAGGCCAAGCCGGTGGAAGTGGGCCGCTACAACCTGTTGCTCCATCCGTCGCACCTCTGGCTCACCATCCATGAGTCGATCGCCCATCCCACGGAGCTCGATCGGGCCATGGGATATGAGGCGAACTACGCCGGCACCTCCTTCTGTGCCCCGCCCGACCAGTTCCTGGGCAAGTTCAAGTACGGGCCCGAGTTCATGAACATTCAGGGCGATCGCTCCCAACCGGGTGCGCTCGCCACGATCGGGTATGATGATGAGGGCGTGAAGCCTGACGAGTTCCTCATCGTCAAGAATGGCGTCTTCAACGATTACCAGACGACCCGCGAGCAGGCGGTCTGGCTCGACTGGTGGTACAAGTCGCAGAACCTGCCCACGCGGTCGCACGGCTGCTCGTACGCCGACAGCTGGAGCAGCGTCCAGTTCCAGCGCATGCCTAACGTGTCGCTGCTGCCCGGCACCGAGAACCGCAGCTGGGACGACATGGTCGCCGCCACCGACAGCGGGATCGCGATCATTGGCGACGGTTCGTTCTCCATCGACCAGCAGCGCTACAACGCGCAGTTCGGCGGCCAGCTCTTCTACGAGATCAAGGGCGGAAAGATCGTCGGCATGCTCAAGGACGTCGCGTACCAGATCCGCACGCCGGAGTTCTGGAACTCGATGGACATGATCGGCGGGCAGAGCAGCTACGAAGTCGGCGGCTCCTTCTTCGACGGCAAGGGTCAGCCCGGACAGGTCAACGCGGTGAGTCACGGTTCCGTTCCAGCGCGTTTCCGCAACGTCAACGTCATCAACACCGGCCGTAAGGCGTAGAGGACATATCGATGAGACGCTCCAACATTACCGAAGTCCTCAGCGAGCCCAATCGCCTGGTCAACCGGCAGGGCGGCCCTGCCAACAGCAGCGCGATCCTGTCCCGCGAAGAGGCCGAGGCGCTGGTGAAGCGCGTCGTCGCGATGTCCAGGGCCGACGGCATCGACGTCCAGATCGGCGGCGGCTACACGACCAACGTCCGCTTTGCCGACAACCAGATGTCGACGGCCGGCGCGGTCACCGACTTCGCCGTCGCCGTGCAGAGCTGGTTCGGCAAGAAGCACGCGGTGGTCCAGACCAACGAGATCTCCGACGCCGCTTTGCGTCTGGCAGTCGAGAAGTCCGAGCGCCTGGCCAAGCTGGCGCCCGACGATCCGGAGGCGATGCCGATGCTTGGACAGCAGAACCACAAGCCGGTGGAAGCATTTTTTCCGTCGGTGGCTGCGATGACCGCTGAAGATCGGGCCCGGGTCGCGTTGACGGCGCTCGCGCCGGCCCGCGAAGCGAAGGACCTGCGGGCCGCCGGCTTCCTCATCAACGGCGCCAGTGCCACGGCGTTAGGCAACAGCAAGGGCCTGTTTGCCTATCATCGGACCACGAACGCCAACTTCACGCTCACCGTCCGCACCGCTGACGGCACCGGCTCGGGGTGGGCCGGCGCCGAGCATAACGACGCAACCAGGGTGGACTTCGCCGGCGTCAGCCGCCGCGCGATCGAAAAAGCCCGGCTCTCCCGCAGTCCGGTCGCGGTCGAACCCGGCCGCTATACCGTCATCCTCGAGCCGCAGGCGGTCGGCGACATCTGCCAGTTGATCGCGTTTTACGCCGACGCACGAGCCACCGATGAGGGCCGCAGTCCCTTCGTGAAGCAGGGCGGCGGAACCAAGATCGGCGAGAAGATCATGGACGAGCGGGTCTCGATCTACGCCGATCCGTTCGACCCGCAGGTACTCGCGCAACCGTTCGACGGCGACGGATTCGCCCTTGGACGGCAGGTGTTCATCGAGAACGGCGTCCTCAAGACGCTGTATTACTCGCGGTTCTGGGCGCAGAAAAAAGGTGTCCAGCCAACCGGCGCACCCACTTCCTTCCTGATGAGCGGCGGCTCAGCCACGCTCGACGACATGATCAAGTCCACCGAGCGCGGCATTCTCGTCACCCGCCTCTGGTACCTGCGTGAAGTCGACCCACGCACGATCCTGTACACCGGGCTCACGCGCGACGGCACCTTTCTCATCGAGAATGGCAAGATCAGCAAGGCGGTGAAGAATTTCCGGTTCAATGACTCGCCGCTCTTCCTGCTGAACAATCTCGAAATGATAGGCCAGCCGGTTCGCCTCGCCGGGACCGAGGCCGGAGGCGCGGTGGTCGTGCCGCCGCTCAAGGTGCGTGACTTCAACTTCACCAGCCTGTCCGACGCCGTGTAACGAGGTTAGAGCAGCCCCAGCACGCCGCACCCAGCATCAGCAATCAGCAATCAGCACGCAGCCGGCTTTTTCAAGGGTTCACTCAGGGCGCATGGCCGCGCATGTTACGGCCATGCGCCCTGGTTCTTCGCGCGCGATTCCGTTCCCGCGTATTGCATTGTTCACTGATGTCGACGGCACCATTCTCGATGCGACAGAACGGTTGGCCATCAACAGCGGTGACGTGGTGCGCATTTCGCGGAAGGTCGAGCTCATCCTTGCGTCGAGTCGGACACTGGTCGAGCTCGGTCCCGTGCAGCGCCGTCTGGGAATTACTTCCCCAATGATCGCCGAGAACGGGGCTGTGGTGAGCTTCCCGCCACGCTGGCGCGGGTCACTCGACACGAAACGACAGGTGGTCGTCCTCGGCGACGGAGTATCGCTCCTGCGACCACGCGTCACGCGATGCGCAACCGAGGCAGGAGTGGCAATCGCTGACCAGCGCGACATACTGCCGGATCGCGGCCGGTCGTTGCAACGACGGTACAGCATCTGCGTTCGCGATTGGGATGGTCCATCCGCCGAGCACTTCCTCGAACTGCTGCGCCTCGAAGGTCTGAACGCGTCGCGATCCGGAAAGTGGATCACCATCACGAGTGGCGCCGACAAAGGCATGGGTGTACGTACGGTGCTCGAACGCGCGGAGCAGCTCGGCGCACCCTTTCGGAAAACCGTGGCTATCGGCAACGCCTCCAACGACCAACCTTTGCTGGCGGCCGCGGATGCACGGTTCGCGATCCGGAATCCGAGAACGGGTCACCACGCGCACCTGCTCGACCTGCCGGCGGTCACTGCGCTCCGTGCGTCCGGGCAACGGGCGTGGCGCGAGGCACTCACGTCCATCCTCGCCAACGGGAAGCCATGATCCTTCGACGAAGTTCTCCCACCTGGACGATTGCTGTCCTCACCATCCCGCAGCGCGAGTCCTATCTCAAGCGACTCTTCGAGTCGTTGCGGGCGCTGCGCCTTCGCCGCAATCGCTGGGAGCTCTCGCTCGTGTACAACTGGGACACGGAAGAAGAGCCGTACGATGTCGAGCGGCGGCTGAGAAAAATTGGCAAGGGCCTGCCGCTCAGCGTCCATTTCAACGTGCGGAATCCCAGCATCATCGGCGGCCGTATCCAGCAGCTCGCGTTATGCAAGTCCCCACTGATCTGCTTCATCGACGACGATGTGACCATGCACGGCGACATCCTCGACGTGCTCGAGGAGCGCCTTCGCCAGCACCCGGTCGGCCTCATGGGGATTCCGTCTCTGGTGGAGGACACGAACCGGCTCTTCAAGCCGAGGCGTGCCACACCGCACGTGGACGCCCATGGACTCCGGTTCATGAGTGTCCAGGGCATGCTGGTGGCCGGGTACCGCCGGCTCATCCAGGACATCGGCGGCTTCAACGTGCGACGGTCGTTCTGGGGAGAGTGGACGGAGCTCAACCTGCGGATGCTGCGTAGTGGCTTTCCCACCGCCTATGCGATGGACGCCGGCTATCTCCGTCACTGGCATGGCGCCCCCGAGTCGCCGACGCGCAACAAGGCGGGCCGTCAGGATCAT
Source organism: Gemmatimonadaceae bacterium (assembly GCA_035646395.1). Lineage (GTDB taxonomy): Bacteria > Gemmatimonadota > Gemmatimonadetes > Gemmatimonadales > Gemmatimonadaceae > JABWBJ01. The sequence goes on from DASRPK010000122.1 coordinate 19,616, forward strand.
GTCCTGTGGGGTTTGCTCTGTACCGCGCTCGAGTACGACGCCATCGCGATCAGGCCCGACACGGAGAAATTCTGGAACCTCGTCGAGCGCCGGTACCTGGCCTATTCCTTCGGCGAATCAGCGTCGGCGTCGGACCTGCTCGGCTCCGTGCTCCGCCTGGTGCCCCGTCTCGCCATCGAGTGGCCGCACATTGCCGACTTCCGGGACATCGCACGGAAACACCCGTTCCAGTTTGCCCCGTTCCACCAGATCACCCCGGGGGACATCGCCGATGTCATGAAATACGCCGAGGACCACATTGGCCCGTACCGGCGGGCGGTATGGGGGAAGGAACGACGAGCCGTGCTCGTTAGGCGGTAAAGGCCTATCCGTCGGCGCGCTCGAGCGCCGCGGCGTGACCGGCCAGCTCCTTCGGCAGGTAGCAGTGCAGCCCGAGTGACACGAATCCGGCGCGACGGAAGAGCGCCCGATACCAGGAAGGCCACTGCGCCTTCTGTTTCCGGAAGTCGCCCGTCGCCTCATCGGCGCGGGTGAAGATCTCGAGGTACGCCACACCGCCCGCCAGCGTCCGAAGCTGTCGCAACCCGCGCCGCAATTCGTCGGGCGCCACATAATTGAGCACGCCGAGGCAGAGGATCAGGTCGAACGGCCCCTTCACTCCGATCGCGCCGATCGTGCCCAGGGTCCCCTGGCGGATATTGCGTCGAGCCCCGAATCGCTGCACGGCGTACGCACTGCCGTCGACGCCCGTATAACGCGCTCCTGGACGCAGTTCCTTGAGCACCGTGGACCAGTTGCCCTCTCCGCACCCTACGTCGAGCACCGAGCGAACGGGTCGATCGAGCAGGTATTCGGCGGTGGCAACGATGAAGCCCAGTTGTCGCCGCATATCCTGCTTCGTCTTCACCCGGTGACGCGGGTGACGATACCACTTGTCGAAATACCGGCGATCGTAGTGTGAGAGGTCGCGATGCATGCGCGCGAGACGAGGATTGATCGGTACGGGGCCGGAGAAACTAGCACGCGGCGCCGCGGTGCACGAATCCAGGCGCTTTGCCCTTTCAACTCGGCCAGAGGCCGTCCCCCTGCCAGGACTCGCGTTAGGCATCAGGCCGGGGATGACTCGAAGGCCCGGGGGGAAGGGAGAGGCGCGGGCCGGAATCGAACCGGCGAATGGGAGTTTTGCAGACTCCTGCCTTACCACTTGGCTACCGCGCCACGGGATCGCAAGCTATGGTCGGGCCCGTCCCACCTCAAGCCGGGTAACGGCTTGTTCAACTCGAATCCAGGTTCCACAGTGACACTGGTCGCGCTCCCTGAACTCCGTGCCGCCCGCCACGTCATCGGCGACCGGCTCGTGCGCACGCCGCTGGTTCCCTCGGCAGCCCTCTCGGCGCAGACCGGCGCTCGCGTGTCACTCAAGCTCGAGCTCTTTCAACACACCGGGTCGTTCAAGCCGCGCGGTGTGCTGAACGCGCTCGAGACACTGACGCCTGACGAGCGCGCGCGCGGCGTCGTTTCCATTTCGGCGGGCAATCATGCCCAGGCGCTCGCCTGGGCCGCGACGAAGATCGGTGTGTCCGCCACCATCGTGATGCCCGCAACGGCGGTGCAGGCCAAGGTCGATGCAACACGCACGTATGGTGGGGAGGTCATCCAGACGGACGGCGACCTGCTCTCGACCATGCGGCAGGTGCAGCAGGAACGTGGCCTTTCCTTCATCCACCCGTTCGATGACCCGGTTGTGATCGCCGGCGCCGGAACGTTAGGCCTCGAGATCGCGGAAGACGCGCCTGACGTCGGGCTCGTGATCGTGGGCTGCGGCGGCGGCGGCCTGCTCTCCGGAGTGGCTGCCGCGATGCACGCCGTCTGCCCTCGCGCTCGCGTGATTGGCGTTGAACCCGAGGGCGCCGACGCCATGCGGCAGAGTCTCGCCAGGGGTGAACCGGTCCGGCTCGCAAAGTTGGACACCATTGCCGACGGCCTCGCCGCGCCATTTGCCGGCGTCCACACGCTGGCGCATGTGCGCGCCTTCGTCAGCGACATGGTGCTTGTCGACGATGCCGATATTCTCGACGCGATGCGCGTGCTGATGCGTCGCGCGCGCATCCTCCCCGAGCCTGCCGGCGCCGCCGCAACGGCGGCCCTGCTCGATGGCACGCTGATGATTGAGCCGGGCGAACACGTGGTAGTCGTGGTCAGCGGCGGAAACGCCGATCCAGAACGCCTTCGCTCCCTGCTCTAGCGAGTCGTGTCGCGACGTGCCGAGTTGGCGCGCTCCCAGCGCGCGCTCGTGCCGCGGACGTCGATGTGCGCGAACGGGCCACTTGGACCCATCGCGGCGTAGGTGCCCAGGCCGCCGATCAGCTCCGGATGTTCACGTTCCACCATTGCAACCGCCGCACCGATGGCGTTCAGGTCTCGCAGGTCGCGCCGGCCGTCGCGGTTCAGGTCGTCCATGCGGCCATCGTTGTCCGCATCAATGATCAGGTCTGCGGCATCACCGAATTGGTGCCGGCTTGCTCGCGCTGCGCCTTCATCGATGCGCAGATCGTTGTAGTAAGGAGCGCGAAAGCCCGAGAGCATCACAACGCGACTGACATCGATGCCGTGGTTTTTTAACTCCTGCAGCACGAGTTCCAGTTTGTCGATGAGTCTTTCCTCGAGCACGACAAATCTGGGCCAGCTGTTCTGGCGGTCGCGGGTAAGGAAATCGCCAAGCCGGAAATGTTCGGAGAGCTGCATTCCCGCGTGTTTCTCGTGCACCTCAACGAAGCCATCGGGGTTGAGGTAATTGTCTGCCATCATCCAGCGTTCGGCGGGCCAGAGGCCGAGCCGATACGCACCGAGCATCTCTCCGCGTTTCTGTCCGAACGGTCTCAGGATGAAGAAGTGGAATGGCTCACCGGCCGCCATCACGGTGAACACGCCGGGCATGTGAATGATCGTGTCGCCGAAGGCGTCGAGTAGCCCCTGGTAATTGTCGGCTTCGGCCGCTGAGAGCGCGGCGAACCGCAACGCGCGGCTTCGGCCAAACAGTGTATCCGGAATCAGGAGTTGTCGAGCGACTGTATCCGCGGCCGTGTCGCCGGCGGCGAATGTTGGCGCCGTCAGCACTCCATCGACCGCATCGTCAGGCAGCACGCGCTTCAACACGATCAACAACCAGACCAGCAGGACCACGGCCGTGAGACCAGCGACGCCCGCGAGCAGGCGACTTCCGAACTGCCTCAGTAATGACACTGTGTCGTGTTCGTCATCTCATTCCCGGTCTGCCCGCCTCCCCGTCTGCCCGCCTCCCCGTCTGCCCGCCTACCCGTTTACCCGTTTACCCGTTTACCCGTTTACCCGTTCACCCCCGTTCTACCAAACGATTGCGTACGCCTCCCGCCTGAAATCCGCCCCCGTCATCAAGGCGCCTGACGAGTGGATCACGATCATCTGCGCGCCGCCGAATTCCGCGCTTGGCTCCTGCACGCGTACCATGTGGCCGCGTCGCTCCAGCGCCACGCGTGTCACGCTGTCGATTCCCGGTTCCACACCGAGCCGTGTTCCCGCGAACACACGCCAGCGAGCGGCTTCGACGGCCTGCTGTGGCGTCATGTGGTAGCGGAGCACGTTGTTCAGGATCTGCACCAGCGTCTGCGGCTGCCCGTCGCCACCTGGCGTCCCGAAGACAATCGCGACCGAGCCGTCCTGGTTCAGCGCCATTGCCGGGGACAGCGTGTGGAATGGCCGCTTTCCGGGTGCGATCACGTTAGGGTGCGCGGCATCGAGCTCGAAGAGGGCGCCACGGTTGTGCAGCGTGATGCCGGTGCCAGGAACCATCCGCCCGCTGCCAAAGGACGCGAACAGGCTCTGGATCATCGAGACGGCGTTGCCGTCCTTGTCGACGACGGCGAGGTAGATCGTGTCGCCGTTTCCGTCGCGTGCGGCACCTTCCCGGTCCAGCGCAACTACGGTATCGCGGCGAATCACCTTGGCCCGATCTGTGGCGTAGGCCTTGGAAATGAGGCGTTCCACCGGGACTGGGCTGAATTCGGGGTCAGCGAGGAACCGATCGCGATCCTGGTACGCCAGCTTGCTCGCCTCGGCCAGCGCGTGAACCATCGCTGCTGAGTTGGGGCCTTCGTTCGCCGGCATCACTGACTCGGCGATGTTTAACATCTCGAGGAACGTCATCCCCTGCGAGTTCGGCGGAAAGGCGAGCACTGTCTTTCCCGCGTACGTCGTGGAAATCGGTTCCTGCCACTGGGAGCGATGCGCCGACAAGTCGGCCGTGGTCACGACGCCACCTTCCCGGTCCACAAACGACGCGATCTGATCCGCGAGCGGGCCCCGATACAACGCATCCGCACCGCGGTCCGCAATCGCGCGCAACGTCCGCGCCAGATCGGTCTGTCGGAGTATTGTACCTGGCTTGGGAGCCTGACCGTCCGCGAGGAAAATCTTCTTCAGCGATGAGTCGGCGCCGACCTTCCGAGCCTCGCCTTCGATATCGCGCGACAGGCGGGTCGACACGGGGAATCCATGTTCGGCGTAGCCAATCGCCGGTTGCAATGCGGCGGAAAGCTTGATCGTTCCGAATCGTTTCAATGCATCTTCCCATGCCCTCACCGCGCCCGGCACCGAAACAGACATGATGCCGGAGCCTGGAACCTGCGTCAGTTTCTTCGCTGCAAAAAACGCCGGCGTGGCCTTCGCACCAGCGCGGCCGCTGCCGTTCAAGGCGTAGACGCGCTTCGTTTTCGCGTCGCGAATGAGGAGGAAGTTGTCGCCGCCAACGCCGTTCATATGCGGCCGAACCACTGCCAGCACCGCCGCCATGGTGATTGCTGCATCGATTGCGTTTCCGCCATTCCGCAACACCGCGGCACCTGCCGCCGATGCGAGCGCGTGATCGGACACGACGGCGCCCTCGCGACCCATCACGTCTGGTCGCTTCATGTCTTGCGCGGCCAGCAGTGAAGGCAGCATGGCGATGGCGAGCGCCGCGGCGCAGATCAACGGACGGACAAGTCGATGCTTCTGTGGCATTTTCGTAGGCCTCTGGGTCGTGCTGGTTGGACTCCTGCTGGAAGTTTCGTCATGGACCTGCGCCGCGAAACGGTCTGGAAGCGCACCTGCCGATCCGGTGTTGTCGTGATGCGGTTGAACGGACTGCTCCTGAAACTGGCCGGCGACCTCGCGCCGCCGCGGTGGTTCCTGAGCGCTACTGCATGCTCCAACCCCGTTTCGGGTCAGCCGGACGTTAGAATCGCTTTTCTGCATTTCCTGGCATGAAAATGGCATACTTCATGGCTGAATTGTGCAAAACGTGCGCAAATCGTTGCGCGTTCAGCAGTGTTGGCATTTATTTCGCAGCTTCTCGATCTCAGCAATCCGCGCATCGGCGCTCAGCACCATAACCCACCCTTCCTCACCCTCTCCCACCTGAGATGACGGCCCCGCCACTCACCCACTCGTCCCGGAAAGCGGTCGTCCGGGGTATCGCCGCGAGCGTCGCCAAGCCGCACGGTACGAATGGATCAGCACCGCACCATTCCATTTCCGATTACTTCGGCATCAACACGTTTGGCGTGCGTCAGATGCGCTCCAAGTTGCCGAAGCACGCTTACGAGAAGCTCGTCAGCGCCATTCGGCATGGGAAAAAGCTCGACCTCGACATTGCCCCAACTGTGGCCCAGGCAATCAAGGAATGGGCGATGTCGCGCGGCGCGACGCACTTCACGCACTGGTTCCTCCCCCAGACCGGCCTCACCGCCGAAAAGCACGACGCGTTCCTCACCTTCGACGAACACGGTCAGGCCATCGAGCAGTTTTCAGCCGCGCAGCTGATCCAGAGCGAACCCGATGCGTCAAGCTTCCCGTCCGGCGGCCTGCGCGCCACCTGGGAAGCCCGCGGCTACACGGCGTGGAATCCAGCGAGCCCGGTGTTCGTTTTCGAGTCCGGTGGCTCGAGAACGTTATGCATCCCGTCGGTCTTCATCGGCTACAACGGCGAAGCACTCGACGAGATGACGCCCCTGCTCCGCAGTTCCGATGTCCTCTCGGCCAAGGCGATCGAACTGCTCGAACTGCTCGGCGACAAGGGCGTATACCGCGTCTACACCACGTTAGGCCCCGAGCAGGAGTACTTCCTGATCGACCGGCAGCACTTCGCCATGCGTCCCGACCTGGTCATGGCCAACCGCACCCTCATCGGGGCACCGCCGCCGCGCGGCCAGCAGCTCGAGGACCACTACTTCGGTGGCATTCCCGAGCGCACGCAGGCCTGTATCGCCGAGGTGGAGCACGAGCTCTACAAGCTCGGCGTGCCGATCATGACGCGGCATAACGAGGTGGCGCCATCGCAGTTCGAGATGGCACCGGTGTTCGAGGAGACCGATCTCGGCGTCGACCACAATCAGCTCGTGATGGCCGTGTTGCGTCGCGTGGCGATGCGCCATGGGCTGCAGGCTATCGTACATGAGAAGCCCTTTGCCGGGATTAATGGCTCGGGCAAGCACTGCAACTGGTCGATGGCGATTACCTCAGACACCGCGCTCGACGGCCTCAACCTGCTCAAGCCGGGGCGCACGCCTCACCAGAACATCCGCTTCCTCGTGTTCCTGGCTGCAGTGCTCAAGGGCGTGCACGACAACGCCGGGCTGCTGCGCGCGGGCATCTCCACGTCCGGCAACGAACATCGTCTCGGGGCGAACGAGGCGCCGCCGGCGATCATCTCCGTGTTCATGGGCGACATGCTCACCCAGCTCATCGAGAACATCATCAAGGGCAAGGCCGCGTCGGGGAGCGCTGAAGAGCAGTTGATCCGGTTAGGCGTCGCGAAGCTGCCGGAGATCGAGAAGGACAACACCGACCGGAATCGCACGTCACCGTTCGCGTTCACCGGCAACAAGTTCGAGTTCCGTGCCGTAGGCGGCGGACAGTCCATCGCCTGGCCAATCACGCTGCTGCATGCGGCCGTGGCGTCGGCGATCGAGCAGATCACCAGCGACATCCGGGCCGAAAAGAAGAAGACGAAGAACACCGACGATGCCGTGATGAAGGTCGTGCGGAAGGTGTTCCGCGAGACCACGCCGGTGCGCTTCGAGGGCAACAACTACGCCGAGTCCTGGGTGAAGGAAGCGGGGAAGCGCGGGCTGCCGAACCTGCGCCGCGCCCCGGAAGGACTGGCCGAGCTCACCACGAAGAAGGCACACACGGTGCTCGTCGGCATGGGCGTTTTGAACGATGCCGAGCTCGAGTCACGGTATCACGTGCGCATCGAGCGCTACATCAAGGACATCCTCATCGAGATGTACACGTTAGGCGAGATGATCGACACGCTCGTCCTGCCGGCGGTGTATGAATACGCCGGCGCGCTGGCGTCGAGCGCGGCGCAGGCCAAGGCCGCTGGGATCACGGAGATTCCGCAGATTGACCGGGCGAACGAGGTCGGCAAGCTTGCCAGGACGTTGAAGTCGCAGCGTGATGCGATGGTGAAGGTGCGCGATAAGGCGGAGCGCATGCACGATGATCTTCCGAGGGCGGCGATGGTGCTGACGACCGAGGGCGCCGATACCATGGCCGCGGTGCGCGCTTCCAGCGATGCACTGGAGCTGCTCGTGGCCGATGACTCGTGGCCATTACCGAAGTACCGCGAAATGCTCTTTCCTGTGTGATGCCGTTGCTGCACACGAAAAGGGCCCGGCGTCTTGCCGGGCCCTTTTCGTTTTCTCGAGCCTCGAGCTCGAGCCCGGAGGTTACAGCACCTCGCGAAGCCGCGCCGCGGTGATGTTGGCGCCGCAAAGTACAACCACTACTCTGCCGGAGATCGATCCGCCCAGGTGCGACAGGGCTGCGACGGCAACTCCAGCCGCACCCTCGATCAACATGTGCTCGACTTCCATCGTGTGCCGCATGGCAGCCGCAATTTCCTGCTCGCTGACCGCGATCCAGTCGTCGACCAGCGTTCGGCACAGCGGGAACGTGATCGTATCTGGCTCGATGCCGCCGGCGGTGCCATCGGACAACGTGGGCCGCGAGGGGATGTCCACGACCCGACCCACGCGGATGGACTCCGTCATGACGCGCGAGTTGACCGGCTGCGCGCCAATGACCTTGACGTTAGGCTGGTGATGCTTCAGGTACGCGGCGATGCCGCCCACCAACCCCCCACCGCCAACCGCCACGATCACGATCCCGATGTCGGCCAGCTGCCGCTGGAGCTCGACGCCGACTGTTCCCTGGCCCGCTACGATCGACGCATCATTGTAGGGCGACACGTAGCAACGACCCTCTGATTCGGCGACCCGGCGGGCCTCGATTTCCGTGTCGAGGCCATCGGTCCCGAACACGACCACCGTGGCGCCGAGCCTCCTCATCGCCGCCGCCTTGGCGGGCGACACGAAATCGGGTACGTAGACCGCGACTGGAATGCCTAACGCCCTTCCGGCGTAGGCGACACCAACCCCATGATTTCCGGACGAAGCCGCGATGACGCCGCGCCGGCGTTCGGCATCGGAGAGCTCCAAGAGCCGATGAACCGCACCGCGCGCCTTGAACGAACCCGTGACCTGAAGATTCTCGCATTTGAACCACACGTCAGCGCCCGTGGCTTCGCTCAGCGCCAGCGACGGTACGACGGGCGTCTCACGGATATGCGGCCGGATCAACCGCTCCGCCTGGCGGATGTGTTTGACGAGGTCTTCGATCATACGCAGGGAGTTTCCAGCACCATCTCCAGCGAACCAGCACGCGCACCAGCACGCAGTATCATCAGCAGCAATCAGCAATCCGCACGCAGCTCGGCAGTTCAGTATTTGAGCAGGTAGTTCTCCAGCTCCCACTGCGTGACTTGCGTGATGTATTCCCGCCACTCCGCGCGCTTCGCGCTCAGGAAATGCCGCGAGACATGCTCGCCTAACGCGGCAAGGATCACTTCGTTCGTTTCCAGCTCGTCACAGGCTTCGTTCAGGTCATGCGGCAGGTCGTCAATCCGGAGCCGGCGCTTCTCACGGTGCGACAGCTCGAAGATGTTCGTGTCGACGGGCTCGCGGTAATCGGCCCGCGTCGCGATCCCGTCCAGTCCCGCCGCCAGCATGACCGACAACGCCAGGTACGGATTCGCCGATGGATCCGGCATCCGCACTTCCACCCGGGTGCCGGCCCCGCGGCGGTCCGGCACCCGGATCAGCGGCGACCGGTTGCGCATCGACCACGCCACGTTGACCGGCGCTTCGTACCCCGGCACCAGTCGCTTGTACGAGTTCACCAGCGGGTTCGTGATCGCGCAGAACCCGCGCGCGTGCTTGAGCAGGCCGCCGATGTAATGCAGCGCAATCTCGCTCAGCTCCCACTGCGCCCCCTGCGCCCAGAACGCGTTCTTCCCCTCGCGGAACAGCGACTGGTGCGTGTGCATGCCGCTTCCGTTCTGCCCGAAAATCGGCTTCGGCATGAACGAGGCGAGGAGGCCGAACTGTTGCGCCACGTACTTCACCACAAAACGAAACGTCGTGATGTTGTCCGCCGTCGTCAGCGCGTCGGCATAGCGGAAGTCGATCTCATGCTGGCCGTGCGCGACTTCATGATGCGCGGCCTCCACCTCGAAACCCATCTGCTCCAGCGCTCCAACAATCGCACGGCGGGCATCCTCCCCCAGATCGGCCGGAGCAAGGTCGAAATAGCCACCAACATCGTGCGTGACGGTCGTCGGCTCACCACGATCGCCCGGCTTGAACACGAAGAACTCCGCTTCCATGCCGGCGTTCATCGTGAACCCCTGTTCCGCCGCGAGCGCGATCTGCCGCTTCAACACACCGCGTGGGTCGCCGTCGAAGGGACTTCCGTCCGGGCGATTGATGTCACAGATCAGCCGCGCCACCCGGCTCTCCGTCTCACCCCACGGGAAGATCCGGAAGGTCGACAGGTCGGGAGCGAGCAGCATGTCTGACTCCTCGATCCGCACGAACCCCTCGATCGACGAGCCGTCGAACATGATGTCGCCGGCAAGCGCCTTCTCGAATTGCGACCGCGGAATTTCGACGTTCTTGTTGACGCCCAGGATATCCGTGAACTGCAGCCGGAGAAAGCGGACGTTGTGCGCCGTCATGAGCGCCAGCAGTTCCTGGCGCGAGACACCCGTCAATGGTGAATTCGACAACGACGCAGGCTGGGGCACCGGACCAGGAACGCCGACGTGGCGGGGTCGCGGACGCGTGGGCAGGTAGCATAGGGTCCCGATGGCCTCTGCTCAACCGCCAGTGACCTGTGCTTTTCCTGACTCCACGAGACGCGGTCGCTATACTTGGGCCCTCCCCGACCCGCTGTCATGAGTTCTCCAAAAACGCCCGCCCAGACCGCAGCCATTCCGTGTCCTTCCTGTGGCGCGTCCGCCAGCGGGCGTTTCTGCACGGAGTGCGGCGCGGTAGTTCGCGAGGCGACGTGCGGAGTGTGTAGCGCCGCCCTGACCCCAGGGTCGAAGTTCTGCCACGAGTGCGGGAGTCCGGTCGCTGCATCGGCAGCGCGAGCACGTCCCGCAAGCCGGCAACGAGCCACCGCTTTGGCGCCGGCGCGGTCGAGCAATCTCCCATGGATTGTCGGGGGACTCGCGTTCGTCACGCTGGTGGTCATTTACGCCGCCCAGCGCGCGGGAGAGCCAGCTCCTTCCTCTATGCCCGCCACACCAACGGGCGGAGCCGCCGCCGTCGACATCTCGTCGATGACGCCTCAGGAACGCGCCAGCCGGTTGTTCGACCGCATCATGCGCCTGTCGGAAGAAGGGAAGCGCGACAGCGTCGAGCTCTTTGCCTCCATGGCCATTCCCGTGTATGAGTCGTTAGGTCCGCTTGACCTCGACGCGCGCTACGACTTCGGGCGCATTGCGCAGCTGAGCGGCCAGCTCGACATCGCGCAGGCGCAGGCTGATTCGATCCTGCGCCAGGCGCCCGACCACCTCCTCGGCCTCGTCCTGGCGGCGGCTGTGGCAGAGGCTCGCGGCAACCAGTCGGCGCGCGTCGCTTTTGAGCGCAGGCTCCTCGCCGCCGAGTCGAGCCAGCTGGCGAGTGGGCTGGAGGAGTACACACGCCACCGCGTGGATATCGACAACGCCCTCACCGCCGCCCGACGCAGACCCTAACGCTGATCCCTGATCCCCCATGGCCCGCACCATTCACGTCGGTCACAGCCCCGACTCCGACGATGCCTTCATGTTTTATGCGCTCGCGGAAGGCTTGATCGACACCGGTGAACTGACGTATTCGCATGAGCTGCAGGACATCGAGACACTCAATCGACGCGCCCTGAAAGGCGAACTCGAGGTCACTGCGGTTTCCATTCACGCCTATGCGTATCTGGCTGACCGATACGCGTTGCTGCCCAGTGGGTCGTCGATGGGAGATCGATACGGACCTCGGCTCGTTTCCCGTCGGGCCGGGTCGCTGGCGGACGCCTCCGGAAAGCGAATTGCGGTGCCGGGGCTGCTCACCACCGCGTACCTCTCACTGAAGCTCGCCGTGCCGAACTTCGAACCCGTCGTCACTCCGTTCGACCAGATCGAGGAGGCAGTGAAATCAAGTGGGGTGGACTTCGGCCTGCTTATTCATGAAGGACAGCTCACCTACGCCGACGACGGATTGTTCTTGATCGCCGACATGGGCGAGTGGTGGTTTGAGAAGACCGGGCTGCCGCTTCCGCTGGGTGGGAACGTGATTCGGAAGGACTTGGGAACAGAACTTATTTCCAGAGTTTCGCGACATCTTCGCGCCAGTATCGACTATGCATTGAGTCATCGCGAAGGCGCGCTCGACCACGCCATGCGCTACGCGAGGGGATTGGACAGGTCGAAAGCAGACACCTTTGTCGGCATGTACGTCAACGACTGGACGAGGGATTACGGCGATCGAGGGCGCGAGGCCGTGCGGACTTTGCTCGACCACGGCGTGAAGGCAGGGATCATCACGAAGCCAGTTTCGGTGGAGTTCGTTGACTGAGCGGTCCGCGCCGTCGTCGCGCATTCGAGAAAGGCCTAACGGTTTGTGCACGTGTCACTCGTGCTCGGCTCCTTCACCGCTTGACGGCGAAGCCCCGCCATTGTACTAGGTGGTCGCGGCAAAGGCGTCGCGATGCTGCTTGGCAGAATCTCAGTAAACAGGCGACAAAAACTCAGCCGCCGGCATGACACCGGCGCTTACACCGCAGAAGGAGGCGCGCATGCCGCGTGACGAGGAGGTCAGGAATCCCTTGGTGTTCTCCGATGACGATGAATCGGAGGAGGGATCGTACGGCGGATCTTCCTTCGACGACGACGAGGACGACGAGGAAGCTGGCTGGGGATCGGGAAAGCAGAGCAGCGATCTCTGGGATGAACCGGAGGAGGCTACGCTCGAGGAGGACGAAGAGCTCGCGGAAATCGTGGAAGATGCCGGAGGAGATGACGAAGAGGAGGTCGTCTTCGGCGCCCCACCCACTCCGCGCTCGCGCGCGTCCAAGGCCGTAGCGGCAGCGCCATCTCCGTCTACTCCGTCGACACCACCCGCGGCAAAGGCGAAGACCGTGCCAGCTCCCAGGGACACGGCGCCCGCGAAAGCGGCGCCTGCGAAAGGCTCGACTGTGAAAGCGGCACCCGCGAAAGCGGCAAGCGCAAAAGCTGCGGCTCCAGCAAAAGCGAAAGCTGGCCCGAAAAAAGGAGCGGCAAAGGCGGCAAAGAAGGCCGTAAAGAAGCCGGCAAAGAAGGCGGCCAGGGCAAAACCCGTAAAGAAGGCCGCGAAGAAGACGGCAAAGAAAGCAAAGGCGAAGAAGTAGCACGGAAGGTCGTTCGCGACGGTCGCGGTGTGGATGCCTTCACATCGCGACCGTTCTGCTGCCTAGCGAAGGCCTAACTTCGACGCGTAATGTTGCCGCATGGCGGACTCGCCTCTCGCACTTCTCAGAGCACACGCTCGTCATGCACCGTGGAATGCACGTGGCCTGGCAGCGCACGTTTCAGCACTCGTCGACTCCGCCGGGGTCCGACCCACGAACGCGTCAGCGCGTGCGGCGCCATCGGCGCGCGCCGTGCGATTCTACGTCGCGAACAGCCTGATGGATCGCCCTGACGGCGTCGGAACATCAGCCACGTACAACTACCGCCATTTCCTGCAACTGCTCGCCATCAAGTTGCGGCAACGCGAAGGGTCGACGCTCGAAGGCATCAAGCGGGAAATGCGTGACACGACCGGTGATGCCCTCGAACGCCGCGTCGCGCAATCGCTTGCCCCGGTCCTTCTCACAGGTCGCCCTGGCGCCGCCGAAATGGATGACGAAGAGCCGGTCGCATGGCGGCGGGTGCCGGTCGCCGATGGGATCGAGCTCCACCTGCGCTCCGATTCGCCGGCAGCCCAGGACGACACCGTTCTCGCACTGCGCGAGGCGATCCGCTCCACACTCGGTCGGTCCGAGTCACGATGAACATGGTGCCCGCCTCCTTCGCCGATGAGTTGCGCGGCGCGACGGTCGTCCTGACGGGCGTGGGGCGGCGCGGACAGGTGGGAGAGGTCGTTGCCGCGGCGTTTGCGGATCGTGGGGCCCGACTCGTGTTGATCGATCGAGATCGAGAAGGTGTTCAGGAACGCGCCGCCGACCTTGCTCGTCAGGCATCGGAAGTCCACCCTTTTTCGTGCGACCTGACCAACCCGGACGAAACCGGTGACGTCGCCGCCAAAGTCGGCGAACTTGCACCAAACGGTGTCTCAGTTGTGGTGCACATGGCCGGCGGCTATGTCGATGGAGCTCCCGTGGCAGAAACTGACCCTGCCAGCTGGCACAAGCTGTTCGCGATCAACCTTACCACGGCGTTCGTCGCCACCCGGGCGCTGTTGCCACTCGTCAGGCAGGCGGCGGGAGCAATGGTCTACTTCGCTTCAGCCGCGGCGCTGCCTGGTGCTGCCGTTTCGAAGATGGCAGCGTATGCAGCCGCAAAAGGTGGCGTGATCACGTTGATGCGTGCCGTTGCCGGCGAGGAGCGCGCATCTGGCGTGCGTGCCAACGCGCTCGCACCGCAGGCTATTCGGACCGGCACCAACATCTCGTCCATGGGTCAGGACCAGAAATACGTCGAACGTGAAACGGTGGCGGCCTGGGTCCTCTGGCTCTCTTCAAAGGCCGCCGGGCCATTGAATGGCCAGGTCATTCGACTGGGTTGATCATGCTCGGTCGGGATTCCAGCACCCCTCCTTCGGACGACGCCGCACAACGTCGCGCGCCGTCGCGGATCGTGCTGCTCGATCGAAGCCTGGAATCCCTTCCGGTATTCAGGTTGAGTGACTCGTCCGATGCCGGTCCCGTGGTGCACGCGCCTGAGGCTGGAGGTCGCTGGCGGGTGTTGCCCGCCCCAGGTGACCGACTGCCTGGAACGTTTGACCAGGACGTCTACGTCGAAGTCTGCCGGCGCTATCACGAAAGCGGAGCGCCCGCGGACGGTAGCGTCACGTTCACCCTTCATGCGCTGTTGCGATCAATCGGGCGGCGGGCGGATGGACGGACGTATGAACAGTTGCGCGGCGCCCTCGTCCGACTCGAACGCACGACCCTGGAGTCGATCGACGCGTACTGGAGCGCTACCTCCGGGTGTCCGGTCTCCGCCCGCTTCACCCTGTTCCAGAGCGTCAGCATCGACCGTCGTCGGCAGGCCGACAAGGATCAGCTGTCTCTCTTCGCGACCCTATCGTCGACCGAGCCAGGCGATGCCCGCGTCGTTCTTTCGCCGACGTTGCGAGCAAACATCGCGGCCGGCCACTCATCAATGATCCTCTCTTCGCACTACTTCGCCCTCTCGTCACCAGTCGCGCGACGGCTGTACCGGATGATCGAGGTGAGTCGATCGGAGGGCAGTCTCGCCTGGCGCGTCAGTCTCGAACGACTCGCCGAACGCGTGCCGCTCACGCAGCGTTACCCGTCACACCTCGTTCGCGTGCTGCAACCGGCACACGAAATGCTCCTCTCCGCAGGTATCCTTCGGAGCGCGGAGATCCGGCAGCAGCGCCGTGCCTGGCTCGTGGACTACGTTCTGGCGGGGCGCTCCAAATAGACGGGGATCGGCGTCGGGGCCCAGCGCCGTTCGGGAGTCCGCAATAGGCATTACGTCACTTAATCCTTGCGGCGACCGTGCCGTTCAGTGTTAGCATTCCATGAGCCCACCAACGGTCGCAACCCGTTGTGACGCTTGGAGTGACGGACTTCATGGATGTGCAGTCCGGAGCAGTAGGGACGGAACTCGTTGACCCGGACCACGTACTGACCACGGGTCAGCTCATTCAATCAAGGTGTCTCGATGCGTCTACCTCGCAGAGTAGCTCTGATCGGCGTCATCCTCGTGCCCGCTTTCGCTGGCGCGTTCGTAGTTCAGGAACGCGGCTCTCGTGAAGGCGGCAAGTTGTTTTCCCAGGTCCTCGACCTGGTAAACGCGCGGTTTGTCGATTCAGTGAACGGCGCCGATCTCTACGAAAAGGCTGCGCGGGGTCTGGTAACGCAGCTTCAGGATCCGTATTCCGAACTGATGTCGCCCAAACAATTGACCCAGTTCAATACGACGACCGCTGGACGCTACGGCGGCATCGGTATGCGCATTGAGGAGCAACCCGGTAAGGGCGTCACCATTGTGGTGGTCTTCCCGAACACTCCTGCGGAGAGGGCAGGCATCCGCGAAGGTGACATCATCGTCGCGATCGATACGCTCTCCGTTCGCGGTTGGAATTCGCGAAAGGTTGCGGACTCACTGACTGGGACGCCCGGCACCAAGGTCAACGTGACTTTCGCTCGGCCCGGAGTTCCCGAACCGATAAAAGCCACGTTCACGCGGGCGCTGATCCGAGTCCCCGCGGTTCCGTACGCAATCGTGCTCGACGGCAAGATCGGTTACATCCCGCTGACGGGTTTCAACGAAACCTCGACGCAGGAGCTGGGGCGTGCCGTGATGAGCCTGCAGGCGCAGGGGGCGAAGGGTCTGGTGCTCGACCTTCGCAGCAATCCGGGCGGATTCCTCGATCAGTCCCTGTCGATCACGAACCTCTTCCTCAAGGAAGGACAGGAAATCGCCAGCGTTCGTGGCCGTAACGTGGAGCCGCAGACGTATTACGCCCGCGAGAAACCACTCGCACCGACGCTTCCGCTCGTCATCCTGACGGATCAGTACTCTGCGTCGGCATCAGAAATCGTCGCTGGGGCACTTCAGGACCACGACCGTGCGGTAATTGTCGGCACGACGTCGTTCGGTAAGGGCCTGGTCCAGACGGTCTTCAACCTCGATGGC
>DASRPK010000123.1:0-4107 GCA_035646395.1 Gemmatimonadaceae bacterium
CCGGGACAGGAGCACACAGACACACTGCTACTGCGCTCTCCGTGGCAGCGTTTGTTCAACGGGCAGCCCATTGGCGACACCGAGGGCACGTTCTACCTGATGTACGAAACGGAGATATGTGCGACGGTCAGTGCAAACGGACTGTGCTCGCCGTCAAATCGGATTGAATTCGTGCGGTCGAATACGTTTGAAATCAGGAAGTAGGAAGGAGGAGGAAAACGTCTACAACTTGAGGGGCCCAGCGTGTAAGCGCCGGGCCCCCATTCATCCCCTCCCTCCTCCTTCCTTGTTCTACCGTTTCTCTCCCGGCCTGTACTCTCTCTCTGTGTGCCCCCTGAGTTGATGCCGGTAGAAATACACCTCTCTCAAATTCCCCGTTGCATAACGAGCCGCCTGGTCGTTGAAGTGCTTCGACGTCGGATCGCCGCTCTCACCGCCGGCCGTTACCGCACGGGCGCGGACGGAATCCTTTCCGAACTCGACGACTGCCACGAAGCTGTTGCCGCTCGTGCCGTACCACTTCTTCGTGCCGTTCCGTGGCGCGGCCCCGAACGACGCCAGCGAGCCGTACGTCGCCGACGTGAACATGACCGGAATGCTCGGCTTCGCGTCGTCGAACGGGTGAACGATCAGGGGACTGATCCGCTGGAAGCGGTTGATGTCACCCCACGGCGTCTTCCAGGAACCAAAGTCACTCGTCAGGCGATCCACGGCTGCCGACAATTGACGGAGCAGCCGTTCGGACTCGGGCACGCCTGATTCAGCAGCCGCGTTTCCGCCCCTCCCGCCACGACCACCGCCCGCCGAGGCATAGAACACGCCCAGCGACGTCGGGATCGAAGTAACGCCCCACCGGTAATCCCAGTTTCGCAGGAGCTGGATCGGCTCACTCAGCTTTGCCTTCAGGGGATGGTCTGCCGGTGCCGCGTCGTACGCCTTGAGCAGCGGAGGAATGGAAGTCTCGAACGCCGGCATGTAGCTGTCGTACGCCGCTTCCATCAGCGAATTCAGCGTGAAGTCCTTCTTGTCCTTCAGCAGGCGGATCGCATGAATGCCGCGCGCGTTTTCGGAACCCGCGTCCATGTACTTCGGATAGTCGGATTGTTTCGGGCTGTCCGGACCCGCGGCGGTGTAGGGGAAGTTGTTTGTGTTGTATACCCAGCCGGATTTCGGGTTGATCACATTCGGACTTTCGGGAACGCCGTGGACGCCCTTCCAGTCGGTGGCCGGATTGCTGCCATCCACAGGGCGAGCCCAGTTGAACGTCGTGTCGCGACGCGGCACAAAGTTCGAGTGCAGGTAAGCGAAATTTCCTTCCGCATCGGCGAACAGCGTGTTGTTCGATGAATTCGTGTGGAACTCCATGACCTTCAAATATTCCTGAAGGTTCTTCGTCTTGGTCCGTCCCCACGATTGCTGCAGCGCCTTGAGGGGCTCCTCCATCAGACGAATCGCCACCCACTTGCCGTCCTGTTCGCGCACGATCGGGCCGTGGTGCGTGCGATAGACGACGAATTTCCGCTCCGACATCCCGTTAGGCGTCTTATACGGAACCGTGACGGTCTTCTGTGCTACCGGTTTCTCCTCCGAACCATGTTTGTAGAAGTTCCAGCCATCCTTCTTCGTAATGGTTTCCAGGTACTCGTCGATGTTGTCGACGCTGCTGGAGGTGTGCATCCACCCGGTCTTGTCGTTGAAGCCCTGGTAGATGAAGAACTGGCCCCAGGTCGACGCGCCATACGCATTCAGCCCTTCCTCGCTTACCATCTGCAGTTCGGAGCGGAAGAAAAACGACGTGTGAGGATTGATCAGGAGCAGCGCACGCTTGTTCACCGTGTTCGACGGTCCGATGGCGATGCCGTTGGACCCGCGCGGCTCGTCGTCGTCGTGATGGGCAGCAACGGGTGACTCGTGACTCGTGACGCGTGACTCTGCGGTTGCTCTGGCCTCTGGCCTCTGGCCTCTGGCCCCGTTGCCGGTACCAGTTGCTCGCCCATAAAACGCCTCGAGCTGCGTCAGGTTCACCCGTTCGATGTCCCCGCCGATGCTTCCCTCGCTGAACGTGAGCGGCATCCACGACTCGAAGCGCGTGATCACGCGTGGCTTCACTTCCGGATGCGTCGCGAGGTAGAAGTTGAGCCCGTCCGCCCAGGCATCCATCAGCTTTCTCAGGTCCGCCGGCGCCTGGCTGTACAACTTTTTCATTTCTTCTGGATCGATGAACAGCTTCATGCGCAGGTCGCGCCAGATAGCAGACTCGCCCTCCGCTTCCGCGAGGCGACCCATCGAATTGAGGTAGTTCGTTTCGATGCGATTGAAATCGTCTTCAGCCTGGGCGTAGATCGCGCCGAACACAGCGTCGGCGTCAGTCTTGCCGTAGACGTGGGCGATGCCCCAGTCGTCGCGAATAATCGTGACGTTTTGCGCCTGCTGCTGCCATTCGGCCAGTTCGGTGTTGGCAGCGAGATTGGGGGCGCAGGACGCGCAAATGATGAGGAGTGAAAGGACGAGCTTCTTCATGCGGGACCCACGGGCACGGGGGAGTGGGAGTGGCTTCGACCACGAGACGCCTGGGAAATGCTACGTCCGGGGACGAAAACGCGGTACGGCCGAACTGTCATCAAGACGTACGAATCGGAGTTGCTCCGCGTTGGGTTTGCCTTGCGGCACGGCCAACCGTTGCACCATCCAGCTTGCTGGGAGCGCGACTGGAAGCAATGCTCAAGAGACGGCTGACATCACCCGTTCCTTACGTCGGCCCCTGCCCGAACTGCCATGAACAAACGCGAATTCGTCCGCACGATGGGCGGCGCATCCCTCGGCCTGATGTTCAGTCCCGAGATTCTGACGCGCCTCGCCAACGCTGCGCCGACGGAGCTGGCCGAAGACGAGGCGTTCTGGAAGTCGGTTCGGGGGAAGTATCGGCTCACGCCTGACTACATCAATCTCGAGAACGGCTACTACTCCATGCAATCGGAGCCGGTACTCGAGGCGTTCATCGCCAGTGTGCGGCGGGTGAACTACGAGGCCGCGCGTTATTTCCGTACGGTACGGGTCGATGACAAGGCACGGGTCCGGGACAAGCTCGCCGCGATGGCGGGCTGCTCGCCTGAAGAGCTGATCATCACGCGGAACACGACCGAGTCACTCGACACAGTGATTTCGGGCTTCGACTGGAAGCCGGGCGACGAAGCGATCATGGCCGCCCAGGACTACGGCGCCATGCTGGATCACTTCCAGCTCATGGGCCGCCGCTACGGTCTCGTCAACAAAGTCCTCCAGCTGCCCGTCGATCCGCGATCGGACGACGAAATCGTCCAACTCTACGCGGGCGCGATCACGCCCCGCACGCGCCTGTTGATGATCAGCCACCTGGTGAATATCACCGGCCAGATCCTCCCGGTACGCAAGGTCGCGGACATGGCGCACGCCCGGGGCGTCGAGGTGATGGTGGACGGTGCACATGCATTCGCCCATCTCGACTTCAGGATTCCCGACCTGGGTGCCGACTACTACGGCGCCAGCCTGCACAAGTGGCTCGGCGCCCCGTTAGGCGCCGGGATCCTGTACGTGCGGGAGGACCGCATCGAGAAACTGTGGCCGATCTACGGCGAGGAAGCGGTGCCGCCCGGATCGGTCATGAAGCTGAATCACACCGGTACCCACCCGAGCCACACAGACCTCGGCATCGAGCACGCCATCGCGTTCCACGAGACCATCGGCAGCGCTCGCAAGGAAGCGCGGTTGCGCTGGCTGCAGCAATACTGGACGGCAAAGGTGCGCGGGAAACCACGCATTGTCGTGCAGACGCCCGCGGACCCTGCACGGTCGTGCGCAATTGCCAACGTGACGATCACGGGAATGGCGCCGGCCGACCTCGCGCGCACCCTGTTCGAGAAATACCGCGTGTACACGGTCGCCATCAATCGGCCGGAAGCGGGTATACTGGGGATCCGAGTGACGCCCCACCTGTTCACGACCACCGCCGACCTGGACGCCCTCGTGAGGGGGCTGGTCGAGCTAGCCGCCTAACGGAGACGCCATGAGCGCACGAATCTGGGTTGGAATCTTCCTGATTGTTGCCGGGGTCGCGGTGTACCTGCGCGG
>DASRPK010000124.1:0-4125 GCA_035646395.1 Gemmatimonadaceae bacterium
ACCGTCAGTTTTCCTCCCGAGGCCATCGCGTCGACGCTGTTGGTGATGAGATTGAGCAAGGCCAATTCAAGTTGTACAGGGTCGGCGAGGAATTCTGCCGACTGATTCGGCGTCACCAGTTCGATTTCGACGCCCGCCTCCTCGAGCATCGGACCGGCCATCTGGCACACTCTCCTCAGGAGCATGACGAGATCCGCACGCTCGTGCGTGACGGCACGTGGGCGCGAGGACTCGAGCGCCGCGCGAACGACCGCCGTCACTTTGGCGACTTGTTCCTGAATGGCTTTCAACCGACCGATCGCGGCACCATCTGACGGTGTCGACTGGATTAGGAGCTGAACATGCGTGGAGATCAAATTCAAGGGAGTCCCAATCTGGTGGGCCATATTTGCCGCAGCCTGCCCCAACGCCGCCAGGCGTCCCGCCTGGGCGAGCTCCTCACTCAATAAGGCCATCTCACGATGACTGTCGGCGGCCTCCGCATTCTTCTGCCGGAACACGTCAGTGGCCGCCTCGACGCGCACGTCGAACGATTCCTTGAGCCGTTCGAGCCCCTGAAGGATATCGTTCAACCCCCGCGCGATGACGCCGATTTCGTCAAGGCCGTCGACAGGCGCGCGGGCATTCAGTTGGCCGGTGGCGGCCCGCTGCATGGTTTCACGCATGTGCGCGAGTCGTCTGAACACCAGTCGGCGGGCCGCTTGGTCGACCATGAGCGTGACGAGCAGGATGCCGCTTAAGACGAACCAGAGCGTCGCCGCGTCCTGAAGGTCTCCGATACGCAGACTGAGCCACCAGAGCGCGCCGATCACGCCTGCCACAATCGCGGCGACCACCAGGCTGAACCTGACTCGGAGTGGGAAGGTGGACACGAGGCTCGTTGGGGACATCAGACCCCGGGTGATGACCGGCAACACCGGTACCGCCAATGCCATACCCGGGGAAAGCGAGAGGGGACGATGCACATTCGGGAAAGCGCCCCTTTTTCGATATCGCGCAAAGCGTACCCGCGGTGAAAACGCGCCTGGTGGGGCAAATTGCCTCATCCCGTGGCCGGCGTGCGTCACGAACCTGTCCCTCGGCCCCTCAAGTTGCTCATTAGATCGCGGGCCGCGCCATTCGCCGGATGGGAACCGAAGTTGCACCTATAGGCGGCGCACGGTGAACCCCGCAGACCGAGGTTCACTGCACCATTTAAACATGCGTTGGGTTGATCCCCCTGACGCTTTCAAGAAGAGGAGGTTTCGATGCTGGGTATGACTCGTTGGACGCCGTGGACTGAGCTCGCTGGTATGCACCGCGACCTCGACTCACTCTTCAATCGCGTGTTTAGCGACACCGTGCGCTCACAGAGCGTCGATGCATTCACGCCCGCCGCGGACCTGCGACGAAATGGCGACATGTGGAAAGTGTCGCTGGCGCTGCCCGGCATTTCCCCCGACAAAGTTGACATCGATATCGTCGGACGGACGCTCCGGGTACGAGGTGAGCGCAGGGCAAACGACACGGCACAGCCCGTCGTCAGCGAAATCACCTACGGCCGTTTCGAGCGGGAGTTTACGCTGCCGGAGGAGATTGATGCGCAGCACGTGGAGGCGACGTACCGCCATGGCATGCTCGAACTCGTGCTTCCCCTGGCCGAGGGAGCGAAGCCGCATCGGATCGCGGTGAAGTCTGCACCGGAGGGCAAACAGCTTCACGCAGCCTAGCGGGCTGTCACGCCGCGACAGGAAGGTGCACCATGCGGCTCCTGTTTCGCAGATTGATGCACACCACGGGACGGCAGCTTCGGCATGTGATCGGAGCTGCCATTAACCCGCCGACTCGATCGCCCGGGCCTTCCTTGATGACAGCACTGCGATTCCACCTTTCCTTGAGATGTTGGCTGTCGGGGCACGAGGACTTCGTGCGAACCGCAGCAGGCCGTCTCTATCTCGAATGCATGGAATGCGGCAGGCAAACGACGGGCTGGCGTACCGGCAAGGGCCGAGAGCCCCGTGAGGCAGGGCGCATCGACGGCGCACCCGGCGCTGTAGGTTGTGCTCGCACATTGACGCCCGGGAACCGAGCCGCCTTAAAGGTGGCGTAAATTGGTACCGCGGATGACGATTCGAAAGAACCTGCGATCCCGAGTTGCGGTCATCGGCGGCGCCCTGATCGTCGTCAGCGCCTGGTGTGAAATTCCTGCGATCGGCCAACGTCCAGTCGTCAACAGCGGAGTGACGCCACGACCCGTAACGCCGCGTGGTGATCTGAGCGCCGACGAAAAAAGTACGATCGATCTCTTCCAGAAAGCCCGCGCATCCGTCGTGTACATCAATACGCGCGAGCGAGTGGTCGACCCGTGGACCCGGAACATGTTCAGCATTCCAAGGGGCACCGGGTCGGGCTTTGTATGGGACGGACGCGGACACATCGTCACGAATTTCCATGTTATTGCGGAAGCCTCGGAGGCCCGGGTGCGCCTGAGTGACGGTCGGGATTCGCCTGCGACACTCGTGGGCACAAGCCCGGATCACGATCTCGCGGTGCTTCGCCTGAACGTGTCTGCCTCGCCCTCGCCTGTCGCCATTGGCACAAGCCAGGATCTCAAGGTCGGACAGAAGGTATTCGCGATAGGGAATCCGTTCGGCCTCGACTGGACACTCACAACGGGCATCATCTCTGCACTTGATCGCTCACTGCCGGCCCAGGACGGCCGAACGCTGATTGAGCACCTGATTCAGACGGACGCTGCGATTAACCCAGGTAACTCGGGCGGGCCGCTGCTCGATAGCGCCGGCCGGCTGATCGGCGTAAACACGGCAATCTTCAGTCCATCCGGTGCATCGTCGGGCGTCGGCTTTGCTGTGCCAATTGATACGGTGAATCGCGTGATCCCCCAGCTGATCGCGCGAGGAAAGTACACCCGTCCCAGTCTCGGAATCGCGGTGGACGAGGGCCTCAACCGGACCGCGATGGCACGGCTGCGTGTGGAAGGTGTTCTGGTTCTGAGGGTTACACCCGGTTCTCCGGCAGCCGCCGTTGGCCTTCGAGGAGTTCAACTCGCCGCGGATGGAAGCATGGTTCCTGGTGACATCATCGTCGCGATCGAGGGCCGCCCGGTAGACAGTGTCGCGCGCCTGCTTGCCCGACTCGATGATCATCAAGTGGGGGACGCCGTACGTGTGAGCGTGCTGCGCGAGAGCCGCGAGGTTGAGGTGACCGTAACACTTGTGGGCGGCGGCTCGTAGGGTGCTGACTGGAAACAGTGGTTTGACGTAGTCACTCGGCTCACAACCCGGACACCTGCATGAATTACTACGTCTTATTAGGCGTTCCGCAGGATGCGGATGTGGACACAATCCGGCGCGCGTTTCGCACCCTGGCGCGACGGTACCATCCCGACGCTGGGGAGGGGTCATCGGCCGAGAGATTCCGTCAGATACTCACCGCGTACGAAACGCTGAACGACCCCACGCAACGTCTGCGCTACGACCGCACGCTGCCAGATATAAGGGCGGTAAGGGCGAAGGTCGTGGAACCGCTGAGGGCGGAACGGTTTCCAGAGCCGATGCTGCGTCCAGGAACCAGAGTCGGACGCACCAATCCAGTGCACGAACCGTTCGACCCGACTCGCCTCGATCAATTGATCGATGAATTGTTTCATTCATGGGACGAAATACTGTTTGGCGCTGCGCGACGGCAGGACCGCGGCTAAGCAACTGAGGAGGAACGCATCATGGCCATCGTCCGTTTTGATCCATTCGGGGATCTCGGCCAACTGCAGGACCGCATCAATCGTGCGTTTGACGCGTATGGCCGCAGTTCCGGACCCGGTCGCAACGATGAAGGTCTCATGACGACTGGCACGTGGGCTCCGCCGGTCGATATCTATCAAACCGCCGAGCAGGAGCTTGTGCTGAAGGCAGAGTTACCCGACATATCGCCCGAGGACATCGAGCTGAACATCAATAACGACACATTGACTATGAGCGGCGAAAAGCGGCTCTCGAACGAAGTCAACGAGGATCAATACCATCGCATCGAGCGACGGTACGGCGCCTTCAGCCGGTCATTTTCTCTTCCTCCGTCGGTTGACGCCACCAGGATCTCTGCCGAGCATAAGAATGGCGTCCTCACGGT
>DASRPK010000125.1:0-3220 GCA_035646395.1 Gemmatimonadaceae bacterium
GCGTTTGCGGCCGAGGTGCTGGAGACGATTCCGGTCGATTCGCTGCGTCTGGGACTTGAGCGGATGACAATGGAGCGATTCACTGGCATGGTGAATGGTTAGGCACGTGTTCAGCGATGGCTCGTTGGAACAATGAACCACGGAGAACACAGGGAACACAGAGACATTATGTGTTTCCAATTGTGGTCTTCTCTGTGATCACTGTGTTCCCTGTGTTGAAATGTCTTTGGAGATTCCGCGGATGGCGACGATCACTGAATTGACGCGCGAAAGCGGCGCATTGGATCTAGATAGGATCCGGGCCGACTTCCCCATCCTCGGCATCCGCCCACGCGGAAAGCGGCTCGTGTACCTCGATAGCGCCGCCACCAGCCAGAAACCCCGGCAGGTGATCGACGCGCTCACGCGGTATTACGAGGAAGAAAACGGCAACATCCACCGCGGTGTGCACTACCTGAGCGAACTGGCCACGATCCGCTACGACGAAACGCGCGAGGCGGTCCGGCGGTTCATCAAGGCCCGATCGACGAACGAAGTCGTTTTCACGCGGAACACGACCGAGAGCATCAACCTGGTCGCCTCGTCGTTCGGGCAGGCCTTCGTCAAAGCCGGTGACGAGATCGTTGTGTCGTACATGGAGCACCACTCGAACATCGTGCCCTGGCAGCTCATGGCCGGGCGGACGGGCGCCGTGATCCGGGCCGTGCCGGTGACGGACATCGGTGAGCTCGATCTCGACGCGTACGAGTCGCTCCTCAATTCACGGACGAAGCTCGTCGCCCTCTCGTGGGTCTCGAATGCGTTAGGCACGATCAACCCGGTTCGGCGGATCGTCGAGATCGCGCACGCACGCGGCATTCCGGTGCTGCTCGATGGCGCGCAGGCGGCGCCGCACCTTCCGATCGATGTCCAGTCAGTGGGCTGCGACTTCCTGGCGTTCAGCGGTCACAAGATGCTCGGCCCGACCGGCGTCGGCGTGCTCTACGCGCGCGATGACTGGTTCGACCGTCTGCCGCCCTACCAGGGTGGCGGTGACATGATCGAGACCGTCGCGATCGAGCAAACCACGTATGCAAAGGCGCCTTCCAAGTTCGAAGCGGGGACGCCGAACATCGGCTCCGTCGTCGCATTCCGTGCGGCGATCGAGTACCTCGAGCACACGACCCTCGAGGCGATTTCGCTGCACGAGCACACGTTGCTCGCCGAGGCGACGGAGCGCGTAGGCGCATTGCGCGGCATCCGGCTCATCGGGACTGCACCCAGCAAAGCCGGAGTCTTGAGCTTCACTATGGACGGGGTGCATCCACACGACATCGCCACCATCCTCGACCAGCAGGGCGTCGCGATTCGTGCCGGTCACCATTGCACGCAGCCGTTGATGACGCGGTTCGGCTGCGGCGCCACGGCGCGCGCGTCGTTCTATCTGTACAACACGATGGAAGACGTGAACGCGCTGGTTGAGGGACTGGAACGGGTGCGCGAGGTCTTCACCTGATGGACCTGGGTGCCCTCTATGAGGAAGTGATCCTCGATCACAATCGGTCGCCGCGCAACTGGGGAGAGATTCCCGGCGCGCGGCACATCGAGGGCCGGAACCCGCTGTGCGGCGACAAGATTTCGCTGGACGTCCTGGTGGATGGTGACGTTGTCTCCGACATCAAGTTTACGGGCGAGGGGTGCGCCATCTCCAAGGCGTCGGCATCGATGATGACGCAGGCGATCAAGGGAAAGACGCGTGAGGAGGCGGACCGGATCTTTGAGGGATTTCACGACCTCGTCACCGGCAAGGCGGCCGGCGCGACGCCCGACAAATCGTTAGGCTCACTGCGGGCCTTTGCGGGGGTGGCGCGGTTTCCCACGCGGGTGAAGTGCGCGACGATGGCGTGGCACGCGTTGCGCGAGGCCCTGGCCCGCGAAGGGACTGAGCTGCGTGCTGATTCCTGATTGCTGCTGCTCCTGCAACGTGCTGGAGCCGAGTGCACGAGGCGCAAGCACTAGCACGCGGCACCCGCATCAGCAACCAGTAATCAGCACGCAGCCGGCTTGAACCTCATGGACAACAGAGTTCCACTGGCGGACATCCCTGACGGTGGCACGTTGTCCATTGTGCTGCAGTCGGGTGACCGCGTCTGCCTCATCCGGCGCGGTGACCAGGTCAGCGCCCTTCGCGACGAGTGCACTCACCAGGCGATGCCGCTGTCGGCCGGTGAAGTACTGCCGGACGGCACGATCGAATGTGCCTGGCACGGAGCCCGGTTCAATAGCGCGACCGGTGCGGTGCTCCGGGGCCCTGCCGAGGAGGATGTGCAGGCATACGAGGTCAGCGTTGTCGGGGAAACGGTGCTGGTAAAAGTTCGCGACGGGCAGTAGTGTCGGCGGCCGGCGCCGGGGTTGTGCACCCGGGGTTGATGAGAGAACGCCGACAACTGGTCGTCCGCAAATCCCTCACATAAGACATGGCTGCCTCACGACGCGTCAACGCCGCCCTCCTGTTCGTTGCCTGCCTAACGTTTGATGCACCGGGAGCCAGTGCCCAGGCGCCCGTCCTTTCCCGGACGCCGTCGAACACGGCTCGACGGCAGACAGGCGCCACCAGGGTCACGGAGTCGCTCCGGATCGACGGCAGCCTCAATGAGGCCGCCTGGAACCGCGCCGATGTCGCGCGCGACTTCACGCAGAGCGAGCCTCGGGAAGGACAACCAGCAACGGAAGCCACCGAAGTGATGGTCATGTTCGATGACCACTTCCTGTACGTGGGCGCCCGTATGCGCGACAGCGATCCCGCACACGAAATCGTCAACGACATCCGCAAGGATTTTCGCGAGGATGACCAGGATGACTTCGAGGTCATCATCGACACGTTCAGGGATCGCCGCAACGGGTACGTCTTCATCGTCAACCCGGAAGGCGGGCGCGTCGACCGGCAGATCGCAAACGAAGGTCGCGAGATCAACTCGAGCTGGGACGCGGTGTGGGACGTGAAGACGCAGCGCAGCGCCGAAGGGTGGACGGCGGAGATGCGCATTCCGTTCCGCACGCTGCGATTCGATCCCGGAGCCGACCAGTCCTGGGGCATCAACTTCTCCCGGCGCATCCGGCGGAAGAACGAGGTGACGTTCTGGGCGCCGGTGCCGCGCGCGTACAATCTCATGCGCTTGTCCTATGCCGGCGACGTGACGGGACTCCATCCGGGCCAGGCCGGACGCGACATCCGCGTGAA
>DASRPK010000126.1:0-3387 GCA_035646395.1 Gemmatimonadaceae bacterium
ACTGGCGAGTCGAGCTGCGGAGCGCGGATGGCTCCGTGCTCCACGAAGAGCGTTTCACGGTCCAGTAGCCACTGCTGTTCTGGCGGCGTTCACGAAAGGATCGCCCGAAGGGGCTGTCAGAACCGGTAGCGGATGCCGAGCGTCGCGACCTGCGTCTCGAGGAAGTTCTGATACAGCGCGGTGAAGCCGCGCCCCTGGATCTCGTGCTGCAGCGCGAAGTCGTTGAAGATGTCGGTGAACGTAAACACCAGTTCCGCGCGTTCGTTCATCAGCGCTTTCTTCGCCGAAAAATCTACCGACGAACGGGCGCGCTCGCGGCCCTGCGGCACGTTGCGCGACGCGTAGCGTATGTAATTGCCCTGCAGCTCCACCGAGCCCGGCAGCAGGAACCGGTTGTTGATCGTCAGGTCCCACGTCTGGTCGGTTGAGGCTGGCAGCAGGAACAAGCGCCGCGTCGGGAAGAACAGCGTCGTCTCCAGCGCATCGATGTCGTTGTGGAACCAGTTCGCGCTCCCGGTCATGCGCCACGCCCGCACGATGTCGTGTGCTGCGGTGACCTGCACGCCGGTCTGCGTGAAGTTGCCGGCGTTCTCGAAAATGCGGTTGACGATGTCGTAGTTGGGATTGGAGTCGTCGATCGCAAAAATCCGCAGGAACGCATCGCTGACGTCGCGACGGTAGACGGTGGCGGTACCTGAACCGCCAAGCCACGACCGCGAGAAGCCGCCTTCGTACGCGTGCGTGAACTGCGGCCGCAGGAACGGGTTGCCGACCTTCAGGATTTCGGGGTCGTCGTACTTCGGAAAAATCCGCAGCTCTGGTTCGCCGGGACGATCCACGCGCCGGTTATACGCCGCGGTAACGCGGTTGCGCGCGCTCAGGTTCAGCGTCAGCTTCGCGTTCGGGAACACGCTGAAGTAGTCGTATTCGTCGCTGCCAGGGTAGTAGATGTTCTCCTCCGGGATGACGTAGGACACCTGGGTCTCTTCAAGGCGTACACCACCTTCGAGCGTGTAGCGCGGCGTGATCCGGACCAGGTTCGCGTAACCGGCGAAGATGTTTTCTTCCCAGTTGGAGAAGTCGCCGAGCCCTGGGTAGATCACGCTCTGCACGCCGCGCCGCACGGTGTAGGTGACCGGAATCCAGCGATGCTGCAGCTTCGTGCCAAGCTCAAGCCGACCGGTCGGCAGCGCGTGCGTGTAATCGATGCTGAGCGGCAGCGTGTTCTCGATGGCGACGATGTGCGTGTCGTCGGTGCCGATGCGGATGCGCGACTCCTCGTTGAGGAAATAGGCCTCGTCTTCCTTGCCGCGCGTGAACTGCAGGTTGACACCAAGTTCGTGGCCCGGCGCGGCGAACCTGCGCGTGAAGTCGAGAGTGGCGTTGGTGAAGCCGGTTCCCTCGCTCTCCCGCCAGAACCAGAATCGCTCGCGCTCGCCGGTCTGCTGCAGGATGAAGGGCACCTGCGCCACGTCGATGTGATGCTCGTAGTTGTGCACGCCCGACAGGGTCACGGTGTTGCGGTCGTTGACGGTGAAATCCGACCCGAGCCGGACGGTGTAGATGTACTGCTCCCGGTTCTCCGGCACCTGCGACTCAATCACCCGCCCATCGTCATAGAACCGCGTCGTGAACTCGTTGTTCGGCAGATCGTCCTGCAGCATCAGCTCGCCCTGCATGAACGTGCGCGTCCGCGGCGTCCGGTAATTGAGGTTAACGCTCGGGGTGATCTTCTCGTTGTTGGTGAAGCTGCCCAGGTCGGTCGGCAGGTCGCGGCGCTGCCTGGTGAACTGGCCGACCCCCAGGCTGAACCCGGCGTCACCCGACCATCCGAGCTGCTGCTCCTTCCGGTAAATGATGTTGATGATGCCGGCCATGCCCGCCGCGTCGAACCGCGCCGAGGGGTTGTTGATGATCTCGATCGCTTCGATGTTCGCCGCCGATACGGCATCGAGTCCCCTCTGGCTGCCGAAACCAGTCAGGCTCGACTGCCGTCCATCGATCAGGATGGCGACCTTGTCGCTCCCCCGCAGTGAAACCTGCCCCTCCTCGTCGATAGCCACCCCGGGCAGGTTCCTCATCGCGTCGAGGATCGTCCCGGTTGACTGCGACGGGCCGTCGTCCATCCTGAAGACCTGGGTGTCGATGCCCGCGAGCCTGATGGTTTCCGCGGTTACCGTGACGTCTTCCTTGTAACCCTCGATCCGCGGCAGCCGGAGGTCGCCAAGGTCATACGTGTTGTTGAGCGGACTGACCAGCACCTCGGTATCGGCTTCGAGGAAGCCGGGGAAGGTCACCCTGAACCTGTAGGTGCCGGGCGCCAGTCCCTGCACGATGAAGCGGCCATCCTCGCCGGCGATGGCGCCTGACAGGCTGGCGCCGGTCGCCGCGTTTTCAATCAGCACAGTGGCGTAGCCAACCGGTGTGGCGCTCGCCTGATCCAGCACGCGGCCAGCAACCGTCGCGTTGCCCTGGGCGAAGATATCGCTGGGCAGCGAGACGAGTATGAGAAGAAAGAAACGGGCGAGGTAAGACATAGCCCTCACCCTACAGGCGGATCCGTTGATGGTCAACCAGGCTGGATTGAGTCCGTAGCGTCCGGCGTAAACCGGACGCTACGGTACCGTGGAGGACCCTAGGACAACAGCTGGCCCAGGAGGAGAGAGATGTTGAACAGCAGCCGCTGCACCGGGGTGGCAAGCGGATTGTTCAACGGGCTACCGCCGAGCGCACAGAGCAGATCGCCGAGCAACCCGCCGCCCGGAACCGCCTCCACATCCACGGTCACCGGACCGCCCGCGCAGTCATCCAGCTCGACGACCAGGCCGAGGAGATTCAGGTCGAGCGGACCCAGCGCCAGGTTGAGGACCGAGCACGTCGCGCCAACGAGCTGCGTGTTCGTGCCGATTCGATCGAACACCTGATTGAGAAGGGCCGTGAGGCCATTGAGGAACAGGGGGAGATTTCCATCGAGTTCGAGGCCCGCAAGCACCGCGGCGATCGAGGTACTGTCGTTGAGCAGATTGGCGACGCCGCATAGGAGGTCACCAAGCAGGCCACCGCCCGGCACTGCCGTTACGTCAATACAGATCGGGCTCGTTTCCACGGTCAATCCGGCCAGATTCAGATCGATTGGTCCCAGCGACAAGTTCAAGATCGGACAGGGACCATTCGAGTCCTCCGCGCCGATGGTCAGCGGCACCTGGAAGGGATTTGAACCGACCAGCCCGTTTGCGAACAGCTGTCCGTTCTCGACCGTTACGCCGGTGATGGTGATCGGAACGACGGTGAAGTTGAGAGGAGGCTGATTCCCGTTTCCATTTCCCTGCGCTGGTGCGGCAGGCGGAAACCCCAGCAGTGGCACAGCCGCTATGCAGACTGCGGCTA
>DASRPK010000127.1:0-9566 GCA_035646395.1 Gemmatimonadaceae bacterium
AAGATCATCAAGCTGAACAAGCGTCGCCGCAACATCGTCGTCTCGCGCCGCGTGATCCTCGAAGCCGAGCGCGCCGGCAAGCGCGAGAAGTTGATGAAGGAGCTCCAGAAGGATCAGGTGCGGAAGGGCGTCGTGAAGAACATCACCGACTTCGGTGCCTTCATCGATCTCGGTGGCGTCGACGGCCTCCTCCACATCACCGACATGTCGTGGGGCCGCATCTCGCATCCGAGCGAGATGGTGCAGATCGGCATGGAGCTCGACGTCAAGGTCCTCGACATCGATTGGGACCGCGAGCGCATCTCGTTAGGCCTGAAACAGCTCCAGCCGTATCCGTGGAAGGACGTCATCGAGAAGTACCCGGTCGGCACGCGTGTCGCCGGCAAGGTGGTCTCGATCACCAACTACGGCGCGTTCATCGAGCTGGAGCCGGGCATCGAAGGCCTTGTGCATATCAGCGAGATGAGCTGGACCCGCAACGTCCGTCACCCGTCGAAGATCGTTTCTATTGGAGAGACGATTGAGGCGGTAGTTCTGAAAGTCGATCCGAACGAGGAGAAGATCTCGCTCGGCATGAAGCAGACCGAGCAGGATCCGTGGATGGTGCTGCCGCTCAAGTACCCGGTCGGCACCCGCCTCTCCGGCAAGGTCCGCAACCTGACCAGCTTCGGTGCGTTCGTCGAAATCGAGCCGGGCATCGATGGCCTGATCCACATCTCCGACATGAGCTGGACGAAGCGCGTCCAGCACCCGTCGGAAGTGGTGAAGAAGGGCGACACGGTCGATGTGCTCATCCTCAACATTGACAGCGACAACAAGCGGATTTCGTTAGGCCTCAAGCAGGCCACCGAGGATCCGTGGCTCCGCATCGGTGAGACCTACCCGGTCGGCACCGAGCTGCGTGGCACCGTCGCCCGTCTCATGGACAAGGGCGTGGTCGTCGACATCGGCAACGATATCGAGGGCTTTGTCCCGCTCAGCCACATTCCGTCGGAAAAGCCGATCGAGTCTCCGGCCGACGTCTGCTACGAGGGGATGATCCTCGACCTGCGCATCGTCGAGGTCGACCCGATTCACCGCCGCATCGTCCTGACGGTGGTCGACATTCCAGCCGAACAGCCGCCGCGTCCTGAAACACCGTCGAAGATCCACACCGAGGATGAGGCCGTGGCGATTCCGGATGTTATCGAGATCGAGATGGACGAAGAGTAGACGGGATGTGAGATGTGGGATGTGGGATATGAGAGACTGCCGATCAGATCCGATTTGATCGGCAGTTTTGCATTCTCCCACATCCCACCTCCCACATCCGATTTAGGACCCAACCGAAACCTTTTCTGGTGGGCGGAGTTGAGTGACCCGTGCGTCCAGTAACTCCCGTACCAGCTTCAACATCGGCTGCCCCTCGAACGGCTTCTCCAGGAATGCTGTCGCGTGCCCGCGATCGTACATGCGACGCAAGCTGCCCTGCTGGTCGAATCCCGAGATCACGAGTACCGGCACGTCGGGAAAGTCCGGCCGCAGCGTGGCGACTAGTGACTCGCCGCCGATGTGAGGCATGACCAGGTCGGTGATGATCAGCTGGAACGGTGGCATCTCTCCGCGCTTGATCATCGCCAGCGCGTCCGCGCCGTCAGCAGTATCGATGACCACGTAGCCATGGGAGCGCAGCAGGCGGGCCAGCGTGGAGCGTACGTCATCCTGGTCTTCTGCCAGCAAAATCGTCTCGCGACCGCGGGGCGCCTGTGGCGCAACTTCACGGGTCTGCTGCTTGTCAGGCGCCGACTCCGTTGCGGGAACGACAATCCGAAACGTCGCGCCGTAATGTTCTGCGCTCTCGACTTCGATGGTGCCACCGTGTTGTCGAACAGCGCCGTACGCCACGGCGAGACCAAGCCCGGTGCCACCCTGCCCGTGTTTCGTACTGAAGAACGGCTCGAAGATGCGCTGGCGGATTTCTCCCGACATGCCCACGCCGGTGTCGGATACGGTCAGGACCATGTGGTCCCCTGGCGCCCGTCCGTCGATGACCGTCTCATCGTCGCGGACGACGCGGCGCGTCGTCGAGATCGACAAGGTGCCCCCGCCGGAAGCCATCGCGTCACGCGCATTAGCCGCCAGGTTCACCAGCACCTGCTCGAACTGTGTCGGGTCGAACCGGACGTTAGGCGTGTCCGGATCCAGGTGGATGTCGAGGCTGATCTGGTCACCCACGACGCGCTTCAGCAACGGCGCGGCCTCGTCGATGAACGCCTTGACGTCGACGACGCGCGAGGTCGTCGATTGGCGGCGCGCGAACGACAGCAACTGGCGGGTCAGTGAGGACGCACGCCGCGAGACGTCCATGATCTTCGCGACGTCGGCCGCGGCCCGGTCGGTGGGCTCGAGCTGTCGCAACGCGATTTCGGCGTTGCCGATGATCGCGGTCAGCAGGTTGTTGAAGTCGTGTGCGATGTGGCCGGCCAGTTTCCCGATGCTGTCCAGGCGCTCGGCCTGCGCCAGGTGGGATGCCAACTGTCGCCGGGCGGTGACGTCGCGGGCGATGATCATGGCGTGCGTGACCTCGCCCGCCGCATTCCGCTCCGGCGTCACGCGCAGGTCGATCCACGAATCGCCTTCGGCGTTGGACACGAACTGCTCGCTTTCCCGCCGACGACCGGTCTCGAACACTTCGCGAACATGCTGGGTGACCGCCGACGTGAATGCGGACTCGAGTGGCAATTCCTCGAGCTGGCATCCCGTGATGTCATCGACGCCGGCGCCGAGCCGCGCCCGTAACGCCACGTTCGCCCATTCGATCTCCATGGAGCGCGTAACGCGCGCAATCGCGTCGGGAGATGAATCGCCAAGCAACACGAACTCCCTGCGTCGTTCCTCGAGTCGGCGCGCCAGGTCGTTGAATCGGACCGCGAGGTCGTTGAGCTCCCCGGTGGATGATGGCACGGTCACCCGCGCCGAGAGGTCACCATCGGCCAGCCGTTCGGTGGCCCCCAGGAGCGCCTTGACGTCGCGAATCACGAAGAGATCGGCGGCGATCCACGCCATCATGACCGTCAACACGAGCATAACGAGTGACAGCCCGAGATACGTTATCAGGTGGCGGTTCGCAGCCGCGTACAACTGCGCCGTCGGCAGCCCGATCATCAGCAGCACTTGCGCGGCGTTGTCGACCGGAAGCGACCGGAATGCGTAGAGGCGCTGGATCCCATCCAGTCCTGTTCCGTCGACGAATCCACTGTCCTGTCCGATCATCTGCGCCAGCGGACCGCTCGGCGCATGCCGGTCGCCTGCGAATCCCTCCCCGTCGGGTTGCCTCGCGAGGATGAAGCCGGTCGAATCGACGATCGCCGCCATCGCACCGGGCGTTGGCGGAATTGCGCGCGCCAGGTGGTTGAACCAGTTGAGCTCCGACTCGATCAGCAGGTAATACTGGATTTTCCCGAAGGCATCGCGGACCGGATCAATGGTCGTCGATACCGGCTGGCCGATGGAGCCGAATCGGATCCAACTGGTCACCGTCCGACTGGTGGCTGCCGCGCGCAACACCGCGGGGTCACGAAACGCGTCGATGAGGTCGCCCGTGATAGGCAGGGCACTGCAGTCGACGCGCAGGTCCGTGCTGATGCGCGCGACGTTCGTGAAGTTCGCGTACGTTGCGAGCAACGCGCGAAGTGATCGACTGCATGTTTCGCCGTCACCGGTCGCGAAGTCGACCATGTCCGGCAGGTGGCGGAGCAGTTCCAGTCCGGTGCGCGTCAGGTCCCGATGCTCGGCCAGTGCGACATCGAGCAGGCGTAATGACGCGTCCTGTTCGCGGAGTGCGGTCGCCCGCCGCTCGTCGTTCGCCAGCCTGATGATGAACAGGACGAGCGGGAAGAACGCAATCGCGAGGAACGCCAGCAGGCGAAGCCGCAACGGCGAAATTCGCCGGCGCTTCGCCTCGGGCAGCGTACTTTCGGGAGCGTCAACCATTCGAAAACGGAACCTATCGGCGCTGGACGGCGGAAGGCAGGTGGCCTGCGGCGATGGCCGAGGGCGGATGTCAGATGGCGGTGTTCTAAGACGACCGACGCCTGATGTCGGTTTTTCTGAACGATAGAAGCGCATTTGTCCCCCATCCCACTTCCCCCATCTGCCAACCGGCATCGCCATCTGCCATCCGCCCTCTCCGGAGATACCTTTCGCCGCCATGACGATGCGCGAAAAGCTGGACCTCCTCGACCGACGGGGGGCCGAGGCTGAACAGGGCGGGGGTGAGGCCCGCGTGGCGGCGCAACACGGGAAAGGGAAGCTCTCCGCGCGCGAGCGGATCGACCTGTTGCTCGACGAAGGGTCCTTCGTCGAGACCGATCGGTTCGTGACCCATCGCAGCACCGACTTCGGGCTCGAGGACCAGAAGGTCTACGGGGACGGCGTGGTGACGGGGCACGGCCGCATCGACGGCCGCCTCGTGTACGTTTTCTCGCAGGACTTCACGGTCTTCGGCGGGTCGCTGTCCGAGACGGTGGCGGCCAAGGTCTGCAAGGTGATGGACCTGGCCGTCCGGAACGGGGCACCCATCATCGGCCTGAACGACTCCGGCGGGGCCCGGATCCAGGAAGGCGTCACCTCGTTAGGTGGCTACGCCGACATCTTCCTCAGGAACACGCTCGCCTCGGGCGTCGTGCCGCAGATCTCGGCCATCCTTGGTCCGTGCGCCGGTGGCGCGGTGTATTCGCCCGCCATCACCGACTTCGTGTTCATGGTCCGCGGAACGTCGTACATGTTCGTCACCGGACCGAACGTGGTGAAGACCGTCACCCACGAGGACGTGACCATGGAGGCGTTAGGCGGCGCTGACACGCATGCCTCCACGTCGGGCGTGGCCCACCTGGCCTGTGACTCGGAGCCGGTCTGCCTGCAGAAAGTCCGCGAACTGTTCCGGTACATCCCGCAGAACAACCTGGCCGATCCGCCGCGCGGCGCCGGCAGCGATCCGCGCGACCGGCGCGACGAGAGCCTGCTGGACATCGTCCCCGACCACGCCAACAAGCCGTACGACATGCACGACGTGATCGGTCGGGTCGTCGATGACGCGGAGTTCTTCGAGATCCATCCGGCCTACGCGGCCAATATCATCTGCGGATTCGCCCATCTTGGTGGACACAGCGTCGGCATAGTCGCCAACCAGCCCGCCGTCCTGGCGGGAGTGCTCGACATCAATGCCTCCGTGAAGGCCGCGCGTTTCGTCCGGTTCTGCGATGCGTTCAATATTCCGCTGGTGACATTCGAGGACGTTCCGGGGTTCCTTCCCGGCGTCGCGCAGGAGCACGGCGGCATCATCCGGCACGGGGCGAAGCTGCTGTACGCGTTTTGCGAAGCCACCGTACCCAAGCTCACCGTCATCACTCGTAAGGCGTACGGTGGCGCGTACGACGTCATGAGCTCGAAACACATTCGCGGAGACGTGAACCTCGCCTGGCCGACCGCTGAAATTGCCGTCATGGGGCCAAAGGGCGCGGTGGAGATCCTGTTCCGGAAAGAAATCGCCGATGCCGAAGATCCGGGCGCGGCGCTCGACCAGCGCGTCGCCGAGTACACCGACAAGTTCGCGAATCCGTATGTCGCTGCCTCACGAGGCTACGTCGACGACATCATCGATCCGCGCGACACCCGCGCCCGGCTCATCGACGCGCTGGACACACTGGTCGGGAAGCGCGATACGAACCCGAAGAAGAAGCATGGAAACATCCCCCTGTAGGGCACGGGGCATGGGGCATGGGGCATGGGGCCCTGGGGGGTGGATCCTCGGTGCAGCCCCATGCGCCGTTCCCCGCGGCCCGTGCCCCATGCCCCATGCCCCATGCCCCATGCCCCCATGTTCAGAAAGCTTCTGATCGCCAATCGGGGCGAAATCGCCTTACGAGTGATTCGAGCGTGTCACGAGTTAGGCATCTCGAGCGTCGCGATCTACTCCGACGCCGACGCCCACGCGCCGCACGTGCGTGAGGCCGACGAGGCGGTCCATGTTGGCCCGGCACCGTCATCCGAGAGCTACTTGCGCGGGGAGGCGATCATCGCGGCCGCGAAGCAGGTGGGAGCCGAGGCCATTCACCCTGGATATGGGTTTCTGTCCGAGCGCGAGTGGTTCGCCCGAAAAGTCGTGGAAAGCGGGATGGTCTGGATCGGTCCTCCCGCGAGTGCCATCGCGGCGATGGGCAGCAAGACCGAAGCGCGACGCCTGGCGATACAAGCCGGCGTGCCGGTGGTTCCGGGGACAATCGAGCCGCTGCGCGATGTCACTGACGCGCGGGAGACCGCGAAATCCTTCGGCTATCCGGTTCTGCTGAAGGCGGCTGCCGGCGGCGGAGGGAAGGGCATGCGCGTCGTGAGAACCGAGAGCGA
Organism: Gemmatimonadaceae bacterium; assembly: GCA_035646395.1. Classification (GTDB taxonomy): domain Bacteria; phylum Gemmatimonadota; class Gemmatimonadetes; order Gemmatimonadales; family Gemmatimonadaceae; genus JABWBJ01. The sequence goes on from DASRPK010000127.1 coordinate 6,385, forward strand.
ACTGGAAAGTTCGCTGCACGCGGCGCAGCGCGAAGCCCGGAACGCATTTGGCGACGATGCCGTGTATGTCGAGAAGTACATCGAAGGTCCGCGGCACGTCGAGATCCAGGTCCTCGCCGATCACCATGGGCGCGCCATCTCCCTCGGTGAGCGGGAATGTTCGATCCAGCGTCGTCACCAGAAAATGATCGAGGAGGCGCCGAGCGTTGCGGTGTCGCCCGAACTGCGACGTCGCATGGGTCAGACCGCCGTCGCTGCCGCCAGGGCCGCCGGGTACGTCAATGCCGGCACCTGCGAGTTCCTGCTCGATCGCGAGGGGTCGTTCTACTTCCTCGAGATGAACACCCGTCTCCAGGTCGAGCATCCCGTCACGGAGCTTGTCTCCGGAGTTGACCTCGTGCAGTGGCAGATCCGCATCGCCGCCGGGGCACACCTCGACATCCCTGACGTGATCGAGCCATCCGGCTGGGCGATCGAGTGCCGCATAACGAGTGAAGATCCGGTGAACGGGTTCCTCCCATCCACGGGACGCATCTCGTTCATGCATCTCCCGGCCGGCCCCGGCGTGCGCTGGGACGGCGGCATCGAACCTGGCAGCAGCATCGGCCTGCATTACGACTCGCTGCTGGGCAAGCTCATCGTGTGGGCAGAGACGAGGCCCCAGGCCATCGAGCGGATGCGTCGCGCCCTGCATGAGCTGCGGATCGTGGGGGTGGAAACGTCGCGCGAATTTCACCTGCGGGTGATGGACCACGCGGACTACCGTAACGGTGCAGTGAACATCCAGTGGCTCGAGCAGCGCCTGCCGGCGCTCACCCGCGCGCCGATCCCGGAAGATGAAACGCGCCTGGCCGCCGTCGCTGCCGCGCTCCTGGCCCACCGCGACCGTGGTGTGCGCCCAACGCGAACTGGCGAGTCACGTGTGACGAGTCACGAGAACGATCTGTGGCGCCGCGCCGCGCGCCTCGACGCCCTTCGTTAGGCACTCATGGCCGTCCTGCGGGTGGAATCGATTGCGGCTGGTGGAGACGGGGTCGGCCGGCTCGACGGGCTGGCCGTGTTCACGCCGCGGACCGCGCCGGGCGAGCTGGTGGAAATCACCGTGCGTCAACGCGGTCGCATGGCGCGCGGGCGGTTGCTCAATGTGATCGAGCCCTCACCGTCCCGCGTGGTGCCCCGCTGTCGCCACTACGACGGTGATCGCTGTGGCGGCTGCCAGCTCCAGCACCTGACGATCGAGGCGCAGCGCGAGGCAAAGCAGAAGATTGTGCAGGACGCGTTCTCGCGGATCGCGCGCAGGCCCATCGGAGTTCCAGACATCGTCCCCAGCCCGCAGAGCTGGGAATACCGGTCGCGCCTCACCCTGGCGATGCGGTGGAAAGGCGGGAAGTGGATCATGGGGCTGCACAGCTTCGATGACGTCAACCACGTGTTCGACCTGCAGGAATGCCCGATCACCGATCCGCGTATTGTCGGCGCGTGGACGGCGATCCGGGCCGCGAGCCGGCACTTGCCGCGTACGGCCGAGCTCCGGGGAACCGTTAGGCGCTCGGGCGACGACCTGGCGCTCATCGTGGAAGGCGGCGACACGTGGCACGGCGCGCGAGAGTTTGCGCGCGCGGTGCCTGAACTCAGCGTCATCCGCTGGCGGCCATCGCGCGGTGCGTCCCGGATTGTTGTGGACCGTCGAGCCGGTGGCGCCCCCGAAGAGTCGTTCGATCAGGTCAACCAGCCGGTCGCGATGGCGGCCCGGCAGGAGCTCGTCGATCGCGCACTCGCCACATCCCCCCGCACAGCGATCGATGCCTACGCGGGACTCGGCGCTACCGCTCGCCAGCTCGCCGCGCAGGGGATTTCGGTAACGGCAATCGAGTCTGACGAAGCGGCAGCGGCGTACGCGTCCAGCCACCTTCCGCCCGAATCGCGCGTGATCGCCGGGAGTGTCGAAGATGCGATCACGGCGGCGCTTCCCGCCGATGTCGTCATCGTGAATCCGCCGCGCGCAGGAATAGACGGGCGCGTTGCATCCGCGCTCGATGCCGCGCCGACCCGGCTCCTCTACATGAGCTGCGACGCTGCTACGCTGGCGCGAGACGTGTCCCGTCTGCCTGCCTATCGAGTTGAATCAATCAGGGCATACGACATGTTTCCGCAGACCGCGCACGTCGAAGTCGTTTGTGAGCTGCGGCCTTCGGAGGGAGCCTGAAATACGTCGTCGAGGTGAATGGGCAGAACGTGTCCGTCGAACTTGGCCCGAACGGGATCGAGGTCGACGGCAGGCCGGTGACGGCCCACCTCGAGGAGGTCGATGGCACGCCGATCTACCTGCTGACCATCGGCGGGGCGCTGCATCGTCTGGCCGTCGTCCGCGGCGATGGGCGCGGCAGGTATTCGATCTGGACTGATGACCACCGGTTCGAAGTCGAGGCGCTCGATGAGCGTCGCCGCGCCATTCGCGAAATGACCGGAAGCAGCGCTGCCGCGACAGGACCGGCTCCCGTGGTCGCTCCCATGCCTGGCCTCGTGGTCCGAATCAACGTCCAGCCGGGCGATGAAGTGCAGCCCGGACAACCGCTTGTGGTGATGGAAGCGATGAAGATGGAGAACGAGCTCCGCGCGACTACGACCGGCACAGTCAGCGCTGTCCTCGTTCAGCCTGGGGCGGTGGTTGAAAAGGGAGCAGTGCTGGTCGAATTAGCGACGCCCAAATAGGGGTCAGACCGGGGTCAGAACGGGGTCAGAACGGGGTCAGAACGGGGTCAGATCCCACTCTGACCCCTCCCGCTCTCAGGTCGCTTCTCGCCGGTCGATGGTCTTGGTTGACATGCCCTAAATGGCTGTCTATGTTGAAGTTCTGCAAAAAACCGGGGTCGGCGCATTGTGCCTGCCCATTGATGTCATCGAGACTGATTGGATCACATGAAGACCTTCACTGCCACGCCCAGCACAACCACGCACAAGTGGTTCGTCGTCGACGCCGACGGCCAGGTGCTCGGACGTCTGGCTTCCGAGATCGCGAAGATCATTCGCGGGAAGCACAAGCCAATTTTTACTCCGCACATGGATACGGGCGACTTCGTCATCGTCGTCAACGCGTCCAAGGTGGTCGTCACCGGCCGCAAGGCGGAGCAGAAGCAGTACTTCAATCACACCGGCTACATGGGTCACGAGCGGTACACCCC
>DASRPK010000128.1:0-3195 GCA_035646395.1 Gemmatimonadaceae bacterium
GCCTCGTTTGAGGCGACGCTGAACGTCATCGAAACGCGCAGGGATCGCTGCGGGGCCGTGGTTCGATTGAACGTCACCGAATAGCGCACGTTGCTGATCGGAGCCGAAACGGGCACAGTGGGAGCAGGAGTGGTACGCTGACCGGCGGCGTTCATCACCGGGACGGTCCAGAGCGCGACGCTCGTCGCACCGAGCACAAGCAGGCGAGACTGATTCAAGGGGCAAGGGGTGGTGGATGTGGAAGTCTAACACGACATCACTGGCTGATCAGGACAGTTGGGCACGCGCCATTGATTGATGTGGTTGCCTTCGTCATAATCGTCACCTTCTCCAAGCGCTACTTACATATCAGGGTCTTCAGGATTTTTTCTGGGTGGTTCGGTCACTTACAAAGGTCAAAACATCTTGATCGCGGAGATCGCCGAGGCAGCGCGGAGGAGCGCGAAGGTTTTCCTGAGCGTCAGGCCATTCGAATTCGACGTGTTGTTCCTGGGGTCGCTGGTGCGGTCGTTGTTGTGATCGGTTGCTTCCTCGGCGCACCTCCGCGTTTCCTTTGCGTACCTCCGCGTTCAAAGGCTGTTAGCGGCGCGAATCCGCTCCTTCCACCCACTCAATTGCCGGAAGACCCACATATCGATGGCTTGCACTTCGCGGCTGGCACTCTGCACTCGCATTCCATGAATAAACGTCGCTCCATCCTCGTCTTCATCCTCGCGCTGCGGGCCCCGGGACTCGCGGCCGCGCAGCCGGTGCAATGACGCCCTTGCATGCGATCCGCCTGGCGATGATGGGCGGCGTCCTCCTGTTCGGAGGGGTCTCCTGGTTCCTCACGCAATCGCCTGACTGGACTGCGCCCGAACCGGGCATCGGGGACCAGCTCAACAGGATTGCACGTATCGCGTGGATCGTCGTGAGCGTGGCCCTGATCGTGATGTTCATGAAGTTCCGGGAGCCCCACGACATTGCCCGTGCCAGCAGCGTCGCGATCCTGGCGTGGGCGTTAGGCGAGATGCTGGCGTTACTCGGCGGAGTGGTGTACTTCCTCACCTCGATGCCGGGGTGGTACATCGCCGGTGTGATCGTGTTGACGGTCGCGTTCGTGGCGTTTCCACCGCCGCCGGCGCTGAAACATTGATGCGCGTGGCGGCCCTGCTGCCGGCCGCGACCGACATCGTGCTCGCGCTGGGCGCCGGCGAACAGCTGGTGGCGGTGACGCATGCCTGTGCATTGCCGGGCAGGCTCGCCGGCCTTCCCCGCGTGACGCGAAGCCGCGTCCAGGGCGTGCTCGCCGGTGCAATCGACGCGCAGGTCAGCGAGCTGTCGGCGGCCGGTGCGCCCCTGTTCGAGCTGGATGAAGCGACCCTCGCCGCGCAGCGACCCGACGTGATCCTCACGCAGGCTGTGTGTGAGGTCTGCGCAGTCCGCGAGGAGGACGCGCGTGCCGCGGCGTCGCGGATGTCCCCACCGCCACATGTCGCAACGTTAGGCGCCAATTCGGTCGACGGCATACTTGACGACTGCCTCACGGTCGCGCGGGCGCTTGACATACCGGAGGAAGGTGAGGAACTCGTGGCCGGTCTCCGGAACCGGATCGCGAACGTCCACCGAACGTTGAAGGCGAACAAGGCTCCCCGGCCAGGTGTGATCGTGCTGGAGTGGACGAATCCGCTCTTCACAGCGGGGCACTGGGTGCCGGACATGGTGCGTCGGGCCGGCGCTGTTGAGCTGATGAGCAATGCGGGCGAGGCGTCGCGCCGTTTCACGGCCGAAGAACTCAGTGGTCGCGATCCTCAATTCGTCGTTGTCGCGCCGTGCGGCTACGGTCTCAAGCAAGCGCTTGAAGAAGTACGGAGCGTCGCAGCCACATTGTCGCCTCGACAAGTCTGGGTACTCGATGCCAACCGGCTCACGTCGAGCCCCGGACCAGGAGTGATCCGTGGCATCGAGGTGCTCGCGAAAATCTTTCACCCAGCGCTGTTTGGTGATCCAGCACCTCGGGACGCAGTCGCTCTGCCCTCTGCCCTCTGACCTCTGGCCTCTGGCCTCTGGCCTCTAGCCTCTGGCCTCTCTGAACCTCTGACCTCGAATACATGCTCAGTCCCGAGTCCGTCGCGTTCCTGAAAAAACTTCTTGACGTTCCCGGCCCAAGCGGTTTCGAATCCACGGCGGCGCGGCTCTGGCGCGAGGAGGCGCAGAAATTCGCTACGGTCACAGGCGACGTCGCGGGCAACAGCGTCGCAGTAGTAAACCAGGGTGCGCCCATTACGGTCATGCTCGCGGGGCACATCGACGAAATCGGCGTCATCGTCACCTGGATCGACGACCAGGGCTTCGCGTTCATCGGACCGATCGGAGGCTGGGATCCCCAGGTTCTCCCCGGACAGCGGATCCGTTTCGCCGGCCGGAACGGTGATGTGATTGGGGTGATTGGCCGGAAGCCGATCCATCTGATCAAGAAGGAAGATCGAGACAAGGCGGTCCGTCTCGACGATCTCTGGGTTGATATCGGGGCAACCTCACGCGCCGACGCCGAGGCGCGGTTGGGCGTGGGTGACGCCGGCGTCATCGATTCCCGCGTCGTGGAACTGCCTAACAACCGCCTGGCCTCCCGTTCCGTCGACGACCGGATCGGGGCATTGGTCGTGCTCGAAGCCGCACGGCGTTACGCCGCCGCTCCAGGGGCGGCGGCCGTCGCCGCGGTTGCAACGACGCAGGAGGAGATTGGCTATCACGGTGGCGGTGCCCTGATCGCCGCCGGCCGGCTCGCTCCCATCATGGCGGTGGCGGTTGATGTCACTCACGCGACCGATCACCCGACCGCGGAGAAGAAGGACACCGGAGATCACCGGATCGGCGGCGGTCCCGTGCTGACGCGCGGCTCGGTGATCTCGCCCGTCGCGTTTCGCATCATCCGCGACGCCGCGATGCGCCTGCAGATACCGTTCTCGATCGAAGCCGCAGGACGCCAGACCAGCACCGACGCGGACTTCATCCACCTGGCGCGCGAGGGTATCCCGACCGCGCTCGTGTCGATCGCCAATCGGTACATGCACTCACCGAACGAACTGGTGAGCCTCGACGACGTCGATCGCGCAGCGACGCTTCTCGCCGAAGCCTGTCGCGCCGTGACGTCGGATATCGACTTCACCGATCGTTAGGATTTTAGTCGTTCAATTTGCAATTTGCAATTTGCAA
>DASRPK010000129.1:0-3341 GCA_035646395.1 Gemmatimonadaceae bacterium
GATGCGGCCGCGCAACATGTCGGTCAGAATCGCTCGTGAGGCGGAGATCGGCACGCCGTCGAACTCCGAGTAGCTGGGCATCACCGACGCGAGCCCGGCGAGCCTGAACGCGGCCTCGAACGGACGGGCGTGAACGTCGTAGAGCTCCCGCGCGCCGACGCTGGTTGCCGCCATGTTCTGGCCGCCTGCAGTGACCGCGTAGCCGACGAAGTGCTTCGCGGTCGCCAATACACCCTTGGTCAAGTCCTTGCCCTGCAGTCCGCGCGTGTAGGCGACGCTCATGGCGCTCACGAGGTAGGGGTCCTCTCCGTAGGTCTCGCTCACCCTTCCCCAGCGGGCATCGCGGGCCACGTCCATGACGGGCGCCAGCGCCTGGAGCAGACCCACCGCCCGCATCTGGCGACGGATGATGTCGGCCATCTGCTCCACCGCCGCGGGGTGCCACGTCGCCGCCAGCCCGATCGAAGTGGGGAAGGCCGTGAAGTGAGGCGCCACCACGCCGCTCATCGCCTCGGTGTGGAAGATCGCGGGGATCCTGAGCCGCGTCTCAGTCATCAGATAGTGCTGGATGGCGTTGACGGACCTGGCGAGCGTCTCGGGCGTCTTGTGCCCAATCAGGCCGAGCGCGGAAACGTGCCCGATTCCATTCTTGAGGAGCGCATCGAGCTGGCTGTGGTTCGTCCCCTTGGCGTCGAACAGCGCCAGAGGAAAGACGGAGGACAGCTGCATCGCCTTTTCCTCGACCGTCATCTGCCGCAGCAGTTTCTCCGCACGGTCGATGGCGCTGACAGAAGGCGCGCGTGCTGCCGGGGGCGCGTCATCCAGCTCAGTGGCGGGTGACACTCTGGAAGATTCGCCAGGCAACGGACCTCTGACCGACCGGGGCGGAGCGCTCTGCCCAACGCTCGGTGGCGCCGCTCGGAGCTCAGACTTCGTTTCTGATGGCTTCTGAGTAGGCATCTTTCACCTCACTGCGGCGGATCGCCGCGATACGCACGACGAACCCTAAATGGAGCTTTGAGATCGCGCTATGCCATTTCGGCAGGAGCAGGTGAGGCGTCTGGTCGTTTGCGTTCGGCGCTATGCGGATTCGGCAAGGCCGCGAGGGGGGCTCACCGACACGTCAGCGAGGCCACCAGATCGGGGACCTCCACGAGCATCGCTTCTATCCGGTGGCTTGCCTGTTGGAGCACCGGGAGATGTTGTTTACGGGCGGCTGCTGCGTCAGCATCAGCCACACCAGACCACTCGAGGGCCGCCACGACGGTGCCAGTCGGACCGAAGACCGGAATGGCCAGCGACAGCGATTGGTCGTCCGCCTCGTTGCGAATGAACGCGTAGTGGTCCTTGCGGACACGCCGCAGCATCGTTCGCCACCTATCCGGCGTACTTTTCGTACGCAGCGTCGCGCTCCGAAAAGAGTCCTGCGATAAATACGCGTGAATGGCCGGCGTCGGCTGCAGCGAGAGAAGTACCCGGCCCGCTGCCGTCGCATGCACCTGGCAACGGGCGCCGGCGCCGGCGCGCCCGTCAACTGTCGGAGTCTCGGACGCGAACGCCACGCAGATGACGTAGCCGCCGTCGAGCACCGCGATTGAGGCGCTTTCCCGCAATTCGCGGACGATCGCCTCCACGAATGGTTGGAAAGGTCTTCGCACCGCGGTCAGGTAACCGGCGCTCAGTGAGAGAACCCTCGGGCGGAGGACGAAGCGACGCTCGTTACGCGCAAGGTACCCCATTTTTTCGAGTGTTAACACTGCACGCCGCGCTGTTGCCACATTGAGTCCGTTGGCTCGCGCGACCTCGGATAACGTCATCGGCGTCGAGACTTGTGAGAACGACTGCAAGACGACCATGCCGCGTTCCAGGGCGGTGACGAGTTCTGTCCGGACGCCGCTCATGCAGGTTTCAATTGATGTTGCAATCGAATGCCGTACGCGTTGTTTGCCGATCGCGCGCCAATGGGGCACCTGCCTTGAAACCGCATGTCGATCGTCGATTTAGTCCGTGGCGAGTTGAACGCGGCGCCGCTGTCAGGGAGCTTTGCCGTTCCCGCCAGGCTCCTTCGCGACGGGCCCTGCCATCCGGTTCGTCGCTTTGCGCCGGGCGAGTGCGGCACGCGCCGATCTCCACACCGCTGTGAACGCGGGATTGCCAGGACCCGCGCCTAACAACCGGAGTGTCATCAGTTGTGCGTTGTAGGCCTCGACTTCGTCCCGGCCATGCTTTACGTGCCACTCCTCGTGGACGATCACGCTTGCCAGGATGCGATGCGCATCGAGGTCGCCACATCGATACTTCGAGCTCTGCGCGCGGCGAAAGACGTCAGACGAGGTCACGAGGTAGATTCGGGCTTCTCCAACCCTGACAAACGCATCCGCCTGCGGCGAGGCGTACGCCGGTGGAACGTCGACGAGTTCGATGGGGGGAAGCGACGCGGCGCTTCGGGTGAGCAACGTAAGGGCGCACGCAACGACCGTTTCGGCGCTCCACACAGCCAGCCTCCCAGGCAAGCTGGCTGTGTCCTATACTCAGGCCCAGTCCAGCTCGCAGCCTACATGCGAGTTGTGATCAGGGGTGGCGGCGCGTTAGCGCGCGCCGTCACCCCGCCCTTGGGTCGAGCACACGTCTGCGCTCGCGTCGTTAGACGTTCACCGAGAGATTCGGTTCGCGAGTGTCCCGGATCAGAGATTCGTCACCGAATTCGCGGGCGGGGCATCCCGGCTGGGCGGCGTTGCTCCTCCCTCACATATCACCTATATGCTCGGTCGTCGCGCCTTGCCAGCCGGGCGCCGCGCTCGCGACTCCGGCAACGAATCTCTGATCCGGGACACTAGCATCCCGTGTTCGAAATCGGACGCCGTTCATCGGCCCTTTTGACCTCGTAGTACCACAGACTTCGATTGGGACACGGCGTAATAGGCCGGACTCCCTGGACCTGAACCCAGGTACGCGAGCGTGATGAGTTGCGCCGCGTAGGCCCCCGCCTCGTCTCTGCCGTGCTTGACGTGCCACTCTTCATGAACGAGCACGCTGGCCAGTTTGCGTAGTGCCTGAAGCTCTCCGCATCGGAAGTCCGCGCTTTGCGCCTGCTGGAACATTCGGCTGGACGTAATCACATAGATCCGGCGCTCCTCCGTGCGCACGAACGCCTCTGCGTGACTAGACACTCCCAGGGGCGGCGCCTTTACAAATGTGATGGGAGGAAACGAATCTGCTGTTCGACCCAGCAGGGTCAACGCACATACGAGTACCGTCTCGGCAGTCCACACGGCCAGCCTCCTCGGCAAGCTGGCCTCTTCTTTACTGATTGGAGTCCAGCCCGCAGCCTACTTGCGGGT
>DASRPK010000130.1:0-3589 GCA_035646395.1 Gemmatimonadaceae bacterium
TGGGACGAAGTGGCCTACATCCAGGTCGGTGACAATCCCGGGCGTCGTGAGCCCGGCACCGGTGAGATCAACTATCGAAACATCTTCCGCCACATCCACTCGAAGGGATTCCTGGGTGTAGTCGGAATGGAGCACGGCAACTCGCGCCAGGGCCGTGAGGGTGAACGCGCCGTCATCGATGCCTACATCGCGGCGGATTCGTGGTGACTGAAGAACAACCGTCACTGCTGGAGCGCTGGGGCACATTCCTGTTCAAGTATCGCGATGCCGTTTTCCCGGCGGTCATCCTCGCGATCATCATTGCCACTCGACCGCGCTTCCCATCAGGGAGCCGCCGCGCGGACCTCTGGCTGAACCTGCTCGGCATTCTGGTGGCGTTCAGCGGCCAGGCGCTGCGTATCGCGGTGATTGGATATCGCTACATCGTTCGCGGCGGGAAGAACCGTCGGGTACACGCCGAAGACCTGGTCACCGACGGTTTCTTCGCATTGTCCAGGAACCCGCTCTACGTCGGCAACATCCTCGTCCTGTTCGGCCTCTTCATCATCTGGAACACGCCCCTGCTCTACCTGATCGGCGTGCCGTTCGTCTTGTCAGGGTACATGGGAATTGTCGCGGCTGAAGAAGCATTCCTGCGCAGGAAGTTTGGCGCCGCCTACGTTGAATACTGTCGCACGACAAACCGTTGGATCCCGGACCTCCGCAAGGCACGTGCGGCAATTGACGGAATGCCGTTCAACTGGCGTCGTGTGCTCCTTCGCGAATACGGCAGCTGGACGGCCTGGATCGGAACGGCCGGTGTGCTGATCATCGCCGAGTCCCTGTATGCCGCATCGTACCAGGAGGAGGCGGTCCTCATCAACTCGATCCTGGCGGTGCTCGTGGTGGTGTTCGTGGCCTGGGCGATAACCCGCTGGCTCAAGCTCAATAAGCGTATCCGCGCCTGAGCCAAGGCTCGTAGACGAGTTACCTCAGGCGGCCGGTGCCCAACGCAAACTTGCCTCCGCCAAGGCACGCGATCGCGAGTCCTCCCAGCAAAAAAAGCATCTCGGCCTCGATCGCCCACGCGCCACCCGGCCTGGTAGTGCCAATTTCCGCGCTGCGCGCCAGGAAAATCGCGCCGATCATGTCGAACGCGATGACTAATCCCGCAGCTCGCGTGAGCAGGCCCATGAGCACGAGCACGGGAGCGACTACTTCCCCCACGTACACGCCATAGGCGAAAAACGCAGGCAGTCCGTTACGCACGACGGAATCGGTGACGAATCCGATGCCATTCTGGACCTTGTACACACCGTGCATCAGCAACAGGCCGCCGACGGCGATTCGCAGCAACAACTTGCCAGTGTCGTCCAGATTCGTGCTCATGCCGTGCCTCGTCAATCAGAACGCCGTGGGGCTCGCGTCACCTCGTCAGGCACCTTCGTCGCGCCATGCTCGAGGGGTAGACCCCGTTCGCGAAGCAGAAGATCCCGATCCTCCGCGGGGAGTGAACGGGTTTTTTTGGCATGCCTCCCTATCAGGGCTCCCCCAGCAAGCAGCCCGGCCGAAGCGATGAACGCAAGCTTGATCATCGCCACGCGAATCATCCAGTCGGGAACATTCACGCGGACGTCGAGCCCCCACACTACGACGCTCGCGAGCCCGATACCGGCTCCGAGCCACATGAGGCTGCGCGCGATCCTTGATTCGTTCACGGTCAGCGACCGGTGAGCAGGAGGTGGGCACCGATACTCGCAGCGTAGCCGAGTGCTATGGCCCACGTCCACCGGAGGTGTGCACCAAAGGTGTAGATACCACGTGCCTGCCCCATCAGCGCCACTCCTGCCGCCGAGCCAACGGACAGCAGGGAACCCCCGACGCCGGTGGTCAATGTCACCAGCAGCCACTGGGCGTGGTTCATTTCCGGCGATACGGCCAGGATAGCTGCCATCAACGGAATGTTGTCGAAGATCGCCGAGGCGACGCCGATCGCCACGTTGGTCATGGTCGGCCCGATCGCGGTATACATCCCCGTCACACCGACATCGAGAAAGCCGAATGCGTGAAGCGCTCCGACGCACAGTATGACGCCGTAGAAAAACATGAGCGTGTCCCATTCGACGCGCGCCAGCAGCGAGAAGACATCGAAGCTGTCGCGATGCTCCGGCTCGTCATGGCCGAAGGCACCCAGCAGGTGGTCAGGACCGAGAGCGGCGCGTTGCAACCTTTGCTTCCGCGTCAGTGCATAACCGTAGAAGTGCAGTAGCCCGAATCCGGTCATCATCCCCAGCGCCGCGGGAAGATGAAACAACTGATGGAGGAGAACGGTTCCCGCGATCGTCGCCAGGAAAAGGGCGATCACGCCTCTCGCCCCGGGAAGAAGGGCCACGCGGCCTTCTTGCGCAGCCGGACGGTCCTTCGGCACCGTCATCGCCATGAGCGCGGCAGGTACCAGCCAGTTCAGCACGGACGGAATGAACAGGGCGAAGAACTCCACGAATTCCACCTTGCCCGCTTGCCACACCATCAAAGTCGTGATGTCACCAAAAGGGCTGAACGCTCCGCCCGCGTTCGCGGCAACCACAATGTTGATGCACGCCGGCACGACAAACCGTGGTGACTGCGCGCCGACGGAAAGCGCGACGGCCCCCATAACGAGTGTTGTGGTGAGGTTGTCGGCGATCGGCGACATGCAGAACGCCAGCGCGCCCGTTGCCCAGAACACCCCGCGCAACGACAACCCTCGCTTGACGAGCCATGTTCGCAGTACGTCGAAGACCTGCCGGTTCTCCATCGTGTTGACGAACGTGACCGCCGCGAGGATGAACAGGAACAACTCCGAGAATTCCAGGATGTTCGTGTGGAGGATGTCGGAACCGGCGGCGGCCGCAGGCGATAGGGCAACCAGCGTCCAGAGGATTCCCGCCGCAATGATCATCGGGATCGATTTGCGGAGGTGGGTACGCTCCTCGAGGATCACGAACGTGTAGCTGATCAAGAAGAGGATGAGTGCCAGCCAGCCGCTCCAGTGCTGGACGATGCCTCCGCTTTCAGACCCCTGCGCGTATGCGACGAGGGGCAGCAGGAGGGAAGCGGACGCAGCAAGCGCCCCGATCCTGACAGAGAGAGTTTTCATTATTTGGGAGTGGTACGTTTCTTCGGCTCACGGGACGCAGGACGCGTCGTCAGGCGCAGGATCAGGGCGACGAGAAGAAAAGCGCCCGCGCCCGCGGCGGCAGCGATCATCCACGAGCCGGTTCCCAACTCGGCAGCCGCGACGCCGACCGACATGCCCAGGATCGTGAGCAGCAGCGCTTTACCTAACGCGACATTCCGTAGCAGCGATAGCGCCGACATTGGCGTCAGCACGGCGCCCACCGCGGCACCCAGTGCTGCGGCAGTGAGGATCGAGCCTCCAGGAAGGACGACACCCGCGGCTCGCAACCCGATTCCGCCGATCGCAGCCAGCCCAGCCGAAAGACCGGCGCCGAGGAAGGCGCCGGTGCCGGCTAGTGCAACGCTGACCCCGGCTACGCGCCGGGGAACGATCGATCGTTCCGGGTCCATGGCTCGCTGATTCGGGGAAGGCGCGGAGCCACGCCGCGCC